>DATAYF010000266.1:0-7240 GCA_036272735.1 Ktedonobacteraceae bacterium | reverse complement strand
CGAGACGCACAGCACGCGCACGAATACCGGATGGAAAGATCTGTTGATACACAAAAAGGTAGTCAATAACTCCGACCACCCCTTCATATTCTCCACCACACACCCGCACTACAACCCCTGGTGCCAGCGCAGCCTCCGATTTCGCTAGCTGCTCATCTGTTGTCTCACGCGGCTTATCGAGAGCAAGCACCAGGTCAGGGAACAAACCCAAACAAAGCGAGGTGGTGCCCGTAAGCAGGCCAATCGCACCCTCGTACTGGCTCAGCAGATCGAGGGTAGGCTGCGGCATGGCAAACGAGCCGATGCCTTCGGTCAGCAAAATAGTGAGGGGAGGCAGGTGCGTCTGTGTATGCTCGATATCGGGATCAGAGACGAGCTGGATGACATCGGTACGCAAGAAACCTTCGAGATCGGCAAGCACGATGCTGCTGGCAACCACACCACATACCCCCGAACGCAACGCTTGCGTGAGTAACTCCAAATTTAAGGAACCAGGTACGACGAGAATAGCGCCCGGAGGAATGACGCGCGGTTTACCCTCTATTTGCTCAGGCTGCCAAAGTGTGATTATGCCTGCAACCTGTTTGCCAGCACCTAACGCGCCCAGCACCAGCGCCGAACGGGACTCGATTACAACACCACCACGAGGCGTAATTTCTACCACGCGCCCACTCATACCAGCCGGAAGCAGCATTAATGCGTCACTGCCCTCAACCTCTTCGCGTCGGGACTTCGTAGATGCAGCGCTAGAGGCAACCTTTTCGATCTGCTCGGCTTTTACTAAGCGCATCACAGGTTGATCAGGCGAAACATCCTGGCCCAGCGTTACCAGCGGCAACGCCTGTAGCCAGTCCCCACCAGGCCAACGCTCTCTCCTCACCAACACCTGCGGAACCACAGAACAACCTAGCGAATACGTCATGATGGGGCCTCCCGTTGTTATGTTACATGATATCTACGCTCCCATCGCTTGCGACCACTGTTGTAAACGAGCCTGGCGCTCAGTATCATCGGTAGGCAATTGCAAGGGGCGTCCACGCGCATCAATAATGAGCCCAACTAGACCACCATCGATCTCTTCAGCAGCACGCGCCCGTTCTCCTAACCCCAGACCAACGTCCACTGTGGGAGCGGGAAACAGCGTGAGCAACGCCTGCTCGTTGAGACGCAAAGGGATTACCTCAATGGTGCCAGTCATTACATCAACGCTTAATTGTCGTCCATTACTATATTCTACACCCACCTTCACAGCGATACTACCAGCAGGCAGATCACCAAACGGCACCACACAAGTCCCAAGGCGATGCGTCACGGCATCATTTTCGTTGACCTGCACAGCAGCAATCGGCGAGACCGAGGCCACCGCGCCCAGCACGGGAATGAGCATCGTACGATCAAGCACCATTGACGTGACACCACGAGGCTGCAACGCATCGAGCAGCATCAGCGCAATCTGACCGTATTTGGGCGCGTGCGCGAGCACCCCACCGGTCGCTAGAATCAAGTCGCTCTCAGGCCACTCACCCACATTTCTGCGCACCTGCTCGACCGTCAAAGCTATCGCCTCACGCGCAAAAGCCTGCACCGTTTGCAATTCACGCTCACTCGACGGCAACGCCTGCGGATGCAGCATGTGATTCAGCACAAATTGGCGCATCTCGTCTTCCGTCACCTTGAATGGTAGCCAACGAATAATACGCTGTAAACCGGCGCGCTGAAGAATAGCGCCCAGGCCCGGACCGACCCCCACACCCGTACTCACGGTAGGGATAAACTCACCCTGCTCGCCCGCCAGCATAATTGTCGAGGTCGCACCACCAATATCGACAGCGGTCACATTCATGGCGTAGTGCTGAGCCAGGAAACGCACCAGGCTACTCAACGAAGTCGCGGTAGCAATCGGCGCAGAAGATGACCAGGAGGCCAGTAGATCGAAGCCAGGCATTTGCTTCATCACCACGCGATCATGCAAAGCATTCGCGGAAACACTCGTCTTTCCAACTTGCTCCTGCGACACCAGAGGGTCAATACGGGTCACATCGGCGACGCCATTCAGCATGCGACGCACGGCCTCAACGTATTGAGGTGCACCGGCATAAAGTACCGAGATACGCTTCGATCCGTCGTTCAGCATACTAGCAACATTGGTGCCGGTCGAGTCCTGGCGCTCCTGAAAGGCGTTCACCAGCAATTGGCATGCCTCTTGTAAAGCATTGGGACCAGCAGGAGTGTCCACCATACCAACGATCAGAGCAGCGTGTGGCTGCAACTCGCGCAATTGTCCAAGCTGACGCTCCCATTCCAAAGCAACCCGTTCCTGATTCCAGGGCACATTGGCCCCTGGCGCGGACGGGCGGCCACCAGCAGCCACCGAGACCGGTGCTTGCGTAGCCATCGCCTGATACGATGGAGCCACAAGCGTCTGCGGCTCGGCATACAGACCCGAGAGAGACTGAGCAACCAGGTGCTCAAGCTCCTGGCTGACGCCACCCAAAACGACGAGACGCAATGGACCACCAGCACTCGCCGTCGAGATAAAGACATCTACACCATCACCATTATCTTGCTCAGGAGTAATCATCTCCTTTCCCTTCAGGAAATGCCGCCCCGTGGTAAACTCAATATCCTGTATGGCCTGGGTAATGCCAGTGGTAATGTCCTCTTGAGGCGCGCCAAGCGTGGTCGGAGCCTCGCCACGCGCCATCAAACGATATTGGCCCTCCACCAGCCCAAATAAAGAGACCTTTGTAAATACAGTACCGCAATCTGCAATCAAGAGCGAATTTGCAATGGCTGCGGCCTGCTTCTGCTCCGGACCCTGTCCTCCACCCGGATAGGGTCCGGGACTAGTTTCTTGAAATGTAGGCATTTATTACTCCGTATGGACATTTATTACTCTTGCTTTATCGCACTATTTCTGCTATATTCACTGCTAGTACGGCTAGTTACGCCGGAATTGACGCATGTGGAGATCACGTAAGACCTGGGAAACCAGGCAGGTTGTTCGTTGAAGCAGGAACCAAACGCCGTTATGGCTTGTCCATAAATGGGTAAGTTTTGGATAACGGTTGTGTACTCATCTCCAATGTTCCTTCTTCATTGGAGGTTGAGTTGGTATTCAGATAAAAGCCTGAGCGCGTTGCGCTCAGGCTTTTATCTGAATACCAACTCAATGAAAAAGCCAACCAAGCAGTGTATCGACAAGACCGCGCTTCTTCGCATTTTTCTGCTCGTCAGACTGCGAGGGCGCTACCTCCGGAGGTATATACCCATCCTGCGGCGCTTGCTGATACTGCTGAGGCATACCACTATTCATGGAATTACCCGCGTAGTTGTTGGAAGCAGCACCATAGCCACCGCCAGCATACCCCTGGGGCGGCGTGTTCGGGATACCCTGCATCGGCGCGCCACCTTGCATAGTAGCAGGATTACGTGATGGCGTGTTGGGAATACCCTGTATTGGCCCCTGACCCGGCTGATAGGCTGCCGCGTTCGCATTATTTTGCGGACCCTGTGGCCCCTGATTATACTGACCATACTGCGCGTTCGGCTGCGACTGTGGTGGGTTTGGGGGGAACTGCGGAGCCGACGACGCCACTCCGATCATCGAAGCAAAAACGTTTGCCGCAACCTCGTTGCTCTCATTGTTCGCTTGCACTTCTCCACGCGGTCGGCTGGGCACACGCATATTCTCAACGCGTGGTGGGCCATTGTACGGAAATGCCTGCGATGGGCTTTCCTGCTGCACATTCGCCCCGCCAGAAGATTGATTGCCCTCGGAACGTAACCAGGTCGGCAGCGCATTCATATCAATAAACGATGAAGCCGCAAGGCCACTTTGCGCGGGAACATTCTGGTTAGCCATTGGTTGAACAGGCTGGACTGGTTGCGCAGGTGGTGACCAGGGTTGCTGGGCGCTTCCCTGCTGCGGCGAAAATCCTCCCTCACGCATCCAGGACGGAATAGCATCTTGATCAATTAAGGATGATGGGGACAACAAATTAGACTGCTGATTTTTGCCCGGTGCCGCTGGCTGTCCGCCCTGTGGTGCCATCCAGGAGGGCAAAGATTGCTCATCGATCAGGTCACGAGCGGAAAAGCCCTGGGAGGCGGAAGCAGCAGGCTCCATAGGCATAGGCGTAGGTGGCACAGGCTGCGCGCCAAACGCGGGCGACTGCGGCTGTAACGACTTCATCCAATCTGGCGTAGGCTCCGCCGCTGCTGGCCTTTGCATGGGTGGCACGGCTTGCGCCTCCGTCGACGGTGATTGCTGTACTTGTTGAGATTGTTGTAAAGACTTCATCCAGTCCGGCACAGCATCAGGATCAACCAAGTTCGACGCGTCGAAACCAGACCCCGAAGATGGAATCGCAGAGAACGATTGTCCTTCACGCATCCATGAAGGCAAGGACTGCTCATCAATTAAAGACTGCGCGGTAATGCTCTGCTGATTGTTCCCTGTATTCCCAGTATTGCCGCTGATAGGATGCAGGGCATTAAAAGCATCGGAAACAGAAGAAATCGAGGACATATCGCGTTCAGCCCGCATCCAACTCGGTACCGTCCCCTCATCGATAAGATCAGCAGCAGAAAAATTTGATTGATTTTGCGGCGTGGGAGCAGGACGCTCCCCCCCTGCCCTTAGCGATTCTAGCCAAGCAGGTATCTCAGGCTGCTCCTGCCCTCCTGAACGTGGGTTGAACCCATCATCTACATTATTAGCGAGAGGCGCACCACACTTCGGACAATTGAGTGCGCCATCTGGGGCCCGAAACCCACAGTGGTTACACATACTCACAATAGCTCCTCACTTTCGCCAGACCTCACTTTTTGGCTGCGTGCTATGCTCTGTGCCGCTTGGCAATGACGAAGATTCACACTATAAGACACGTTGATATGATACAATACAGACACTATAAGAGCCAAAAGTACTGTATAATACAGGAGAAAAACATGCAAGACCTTCCCGCCAACAAGCACGAAGGCTCGGTCTCCCAGCCTTCACTGCTCCGTCTTGTATTGCCACTTCCGCCAAGCATCAACGAACAATACGCAACCATCAACGGACACCGCGTCTCCACAGCGATAGCTCGACGTTTCAAACACCAGGTACGTAACGACCTGCACACGCTCGAACGCCGGGGTCTCTTGAATAATACACTACTTGAAGCATTTCGACAAAGCTACCTGGCGCTTTTCCTGGACTTTTATTTCACCACGCCCCTCAAACGAGACCTCGATGGAGGTCTCAAAATCACACAGGATGCCCTCTGTGAAGGGCTGGGATTAAACGATAACCGCATCGTGGACCTGCACCTTATCAAACATATCGACCCACTCCACCCGCGCCTCGAAATCGAGTTAGAGGCGCTGCCCGACTGGCAATTTGACAAGGAGTACATCCTTCTCACGTGAACGCATGCCATAAACAGACCAGCTTGCCTATACCTTTTCCCTTCTTTATGATTAAACTGATAACAGGTGCGTTATGTAACAAATTGGACAGAAATTATTTGAGGTACTAAAGGATGGCACTTTTTTCCCAAAACCAATGGCCAACAGTATATCGCAAGACAACCATCGGGCAAGATAACGTCTCGCCCACACTACTCAGGTTATTGGCAGGTTTGCTCTTTAGCAGTGGTATAGGGATCGTCGCCAGGAAACGACACTCGCTGACCAGTAGCGGCGTGGTCGGTGCTATCACGACAGGCACAACCACCGTCGGACTTGGTGGCTGGTCCTGGGGCCTGACACTCATCTTCTTTTTCGTCTCCTCCAGCCTGCTCTCGCACTGGAAAAGCGCCCAAAAAGAGCAGACGGCCAGTGATAAATTTAGCAAGGGATCACAACGCGACCTGGTACAGGTGGCCGCCAACGGAGGCATCGCCACACTGCTCGCGCTAGGCCACGGGCTCAGTTCTTCTCGCGCGCTCCGCGACACGCTAGAGGCCGGGTATGTCGGTGCGCTGGCGGTCGCCACCGGCGATACCTGGGCCACCGAGCTAGGCGTGCTTAGCCCACAGCAGCCACGCCTGATTACCACCGGCCAGCCCACCACGCCCGGCACCTCCGGTGGCATCACACCGCTAGGTACAGGAGCCGCCGCTCTGGGCTCACTGGCGCTCGGAACCTGTTTCTGGTTGCTCAAGCGCAGCAAGAGTACATCACGAGCTATGCCACTACTCGCACTAATTAGCGGCTTATTTGGCTGTCTAGGTGACAGTTTGCTCGGAGCGACCATCCAGGCCATGTACTACTGTCCCGCGTGCGACAAAGAGACCGAACGGCGCATCCATAATTGCGGCACGCCAACCAGGCAGTTACGCGGCTGGCGTTGGATGAATAATGATGCCGTCAATCTACTAGCTACGCTGGTCGGCAGTCTACTAGCAATGCTGCTTCAACAAATAAGCAAACGACCCTTTGGTAGAATAAAGATAGAAGCATAACAGAAAGATACAGGTTATTATGAATAAGAAGCTCACGAAACTCATCGATCCTCATTGGAACCCGGCGCGAGCAGCCACCGTTGGTTTGCTTGCTACTCTCGTCTATAGCGTTGCCATGGAGACCGATAAATACATCACCAGCAATCATTTTAACGATGTACAGTTTATCGAAGGCATCATTGAGGGCAAAAAACAGTCCACCCGTGGGTTTATACTCGCCTGGTTGATCCACCTGCTCAACGGGGTCGCGCTGGCCGAGGTCTACGCGGCCGTCATCAAACGCTTCTTGCCGGGACCGAACTGGTTGCGGGGAACCCTTTTTGGTGAAATCTTTGTCACGGGCGTATGGAGCTTCATGCCACTCGTCGATAAGTATCACCCACTCATCAAAAGTGGAGAGATGCCAAAGCTCGCCACCTGGAAGTCATTCTGGCAGAACATCTTGCGCCATCTCCTCTTCGGGATCACGCTCGGCCTACTCTACAAGGGCATTCACTAACACCCACAAATAAAATTTGGCTGGCTCAGGTACACTAAAATCATGCTACCTGTGCCAGCCAGTGCTTATACTAGTTTACTCGTTATAAGAAGCGCTGCACCCAATCGCCAACGAATGGGAGGCGATAGTCGGGCTTCAGCCAGGCCATCACGATCAACCAGACCCATAACAGCCCGATAGACCAGCGCAAAATATTAAAGAGCAGGCCAAGGCCAAAACTGGTAACAAGCCCCAGTAACGGGATCCAGCCCAGCATAGCCTGAAGCATGGTCACACCAACGAGCAACAG
>DATAYF010000265.1:0-5776 GCA_036272735.1 Ktedonobacteraceae bacterium | reverse complement strand
TCTGGCCCAATCTTGGTGAAAACACGTCAGGCGCAGCATGTTTGCCCTTCCTTCCTGCGGAGACGCAAGGAGGGCACGCACGACCTACGCGCATCCTTCACCAAAAGCGGGCCAGACCTACATGGTAAGTCATTTACCATCTGCGCATCATAGGGCGAGGTACCTATTTTTAGGCTCTATTGTCCTGATACTCTGGCGTGAAAAGCGTGATAATGACATGTTTTTCTGACACCTGAATTGACACCTTATCAGCTTTATTGAAGGGTATTTTGTTGAACTTATCTGAACTATATTTGTTGGGGAAAGTTGAAGAGATGAGCTTGTAGAGCCATTTAGGAGGTCCGTCTATGTTTTTTTCTTGTCAGGGTGCTGTATCATCAGCATAGCACCCTGACTATTATGGTATTACCAGCGCATGGCCTCGACGGTCTGACGCACAATTTCGACAAAATCGGGCTTGATGCTGGCCCCGCCAACGAGGGCCCCGTCGATATCGGGATGTGCGAGAAATTCACCACTGTTCTCGGAGGTGACGCTTCCGCCGTAGAGGATGCGAATCGTCTCGCTGGCCTCCTCGCCATACATCTCTTTATAGCGCTCGCGTATGAAGTGAATGACATCACCAGCGATTGCCCCTGTGGCGGCATTACCCGTGCCAATGGCCCAGATCGGCTCGTAGGCGATCACGACCTGTCTGGCCTGCTCGGCGCTAAAGTTAGCGAGGCTGGCATGCACCTGATTGCGAATAATCTCCCGCGTCTGGCCTGCTTCGTGTTGGCCTATATTTTCGCCCACGCAGACGATGGGGCGTAGCTGGTGCTTGAAGGCGGCGTGAGTCTTCTTATTGACCATCTCGTCGGTTTCGCCGAAATAGCCACGACGCTCAGAATGCCCAATAATCACGGCACTACACAATTCGCGCACCATAGCGGGCGCAATCTCGCCGGTATAGGCTCCCTGCTCCTCAAAGTACATGTTCTGAGCGCCCAACTCGATACGGGGTGAAGGCATGGCCTCCAAAACTTCGTGTGCAGCCTGAAGCGAAATGGCCGGGGGGCACAAGATGCACATAATGCGTGGATAGTTGCGCACCAGTTTGCCAAGTTCTGGCAGTATCTCCATGACAAAACTGGCAGCCTCCCTCGGTCCATAGTGCATTTTCCAATTACCCGCGATAATCGCAGTACGTGGCCGTGCCATATCATATGCTCCTTATGTAGTTATGCGAGCGTGGTACATACCACGGCGCTACGCTTCGAGACCGCTCGCATATTGTTCTGTTATTTATCCTGCAAGGCGACGACGCCTGGCAAGCTGCGGCCCTCAAGGAATTCGAGCGAGGCCCCACCACCGGTCGAGACATGTGTCATCTTATCAGCAGCGCCAGCGTGCTCAACGGCGGCGGCAGAGTCACCTCCGCCGATGATCGTAAGCGCACCAGCGTATGTACGCTCGACCAGCATAGTGGCCACAGCATTTGTACCAACCGCAAAGGCAGGCATTTCCGCCACCCCAAGTGTACCATTCCAGACAATAGTTTGGGCGGCTTGTAAGGCAGTACGAAACGCCTCAAGTGTGCGCGGACCAATATCAAGGATGCGCCAGCCCTGGAGCACCTGGTCACTGGCAACCACTTTATGTGCAGCGTCGGCAGCGAAGCGGTCGGCAATGACGACGTCTGGGGGCAGTAGGAACGTGGTGCCCTTTTGTTTCGCCTGGGTAAGCAGATCGCGCGCCACATCAACCTTACTCGCTTCAAAAAGCGAGTCGCCGATTTCATGGCCCTCGGCTTTAAAGAAGGTATTCGCCATACCACCACCAATAAGCACGATATCGGCAAGCGAGATGAGACGCTCTAGCACAGCAATTTTGTCCGACACTTTCGCGCCACCAACGATGGCGGCAAAGGGGCGGCGTGGATTTTCCAGGGCGGAGCCGAGGAAGTTGATTTCCTTCTCCATCAAGAAGCCAGCCACGCCGGGCACATAGTGGGTCACGCCCTCGGTCGAGGCATGGGCACGATGCGCCGTGCCAAAGGCGTCGTTGACGTAGAGGTCGCCCAGCGCCGCCAGTTGACGTGCGAAATCGGGATTGTTCTGCTCCTCCTCTTTGTGGAAGCGCAGATTTTCGAGCAGCAAGACCTGGCCTGGTTGCAGTGCTTGCGCCAGTGCCACAACTTCGGGGCCTATGCTATCGGGAGCGCTTTGTACGGGCTGGTGGAGGAGTTCGCTGAGGCGCTGGGCGATGGGGGTCAGGCGCAGTTCAGCGACAACTTTGCCAGAGGGACGGCCAAGGTGGGACATCAGGATCAGGGCCGCGCCGTGATCGAGCAGATAACGAATGGTGGGCAGGGCCGCGCTGATGCGGGTATCGTCGGTGATGTGCTGCTGTTCATCGAGGGGAACGTTGAAATCGACGCGTACGAGCACGCGTTTACCAGCAACATCGATATCGCGAATGGTTTGCTTATTCATACAATTTCATCCTTTACATGAGAGCCAGAGGCCGCCGCAGACTTTGTGAGCGGGGTCCAGGGGCGGCAGACCCTGGCGGGGGTACTTCCTTTCCGACCTGCAACGAAGCTAGCGCTTCTAGCTTCGTTGCAGGTCGGAATATAGAGGCGGGGTGTCCCCAATTTCTCTTTCCCCTGGCCGCCGCAGGCGGCGAAAAAAAGGAGCATTTTTCACGTGAAAAACGCTCCCTGTGCTGCTGCAAGCAAACAATTACAGGCCCTTCTGACCAACGAAGCTTGCCAGATCGGAGACGCGGCAGGAGTAGCCCCACTCGTTATCGTACCAGGCAACCACTTTCACCATATCGCCACCGAGGACCATCGTGGTGAGGCCATCGACGATTGATGAATGGGTGTTGCTACGGAAATCGCTGGAAACGAGCGGCTCGTCGGTATAGTCGAGAATGCCGTTCAACGAACCAGCAGCGGCCTCTTTAAAGGCATTGTTGAGCGATTCTTTGGTGACTTCTTTGCGGATATTCGCCACAAAGTCGACGACTGACACGGTCGCGGTTGGTACGCGCAGGGACATGCCATCGAAGCGGCCCTTCAGTTCAGGAATGACCAGGGCCAGGGCACGAGCAGCACCGGTACTGGTGGGAATGATGTTAGCACCGGCGGTACGAGCGCGGCGCAGGTCTTTGTGCACCTGGTCAAGAATACGCTGGTCGTTGGTATAAGAATGGATCGTGTTCATGAGACCACGTTCGATGCCAAAGCTGTCGTTGATGACTTTCGCAGTCGGGGCAAGGCAGTTCGTGGTGCAGGAGGCGTTCGAGATGATGGTATGTTTGGCGGGATCGTACACGTTGTCGTTGACGCCAAGCACAATGGTAATATCTTCGCCTTTGGCGGGTGCCGAAATAATCACTTTTTTGGCACCACCCTTAAGATGGGCGGCAGCTTTATCGGCGTCGGTGAAGAAGCCAGTGGACTCCACAACCAGTTGAACACCCAGGTCGCCCCAGGGAATCTGAGCTGGGTCGCGCTGTGCGAGCACTCTAATTTTCTGCCCATTGACGATCAGCGAGTCTTCGGCGGCTTCAACCTTGCCAGGAAAGCGGCCGTAGGTCGAGTCATACTTAAAGAGGTGTGCATTTGTCTGAGTATCGGTCAGGTCGTTGATGGCAACGACCTCAATATCCTGGGCATGGCGCTCAAGCATAGCTTTCATGGATTGGCGTCCGATGCGCCCGAAGCCATTGATGCCTACACGTACTGTCATGACGTAGTCTCCTTATGGCGTATGTTATAGCTCGATGAAAATAACATAATAGAGTCAGGCCGATCTGCCTTCAGTATAGCAGGATAGCTATAAGCGCACAGTATGCAGAGTGGCTATAATACGCTACTCCAGGGTATCACTTGCGTCCAAAACTGGCAAGATGGGCCAGACCAGAAAACAGGATCATTACGCGATAGGAATGACCCCAACAGAGAAGCGAATGTACTGGTCGGTATAGCCAAAGCCTGAACCGGGTACACCAGCGATACCCGTTTTCTCGAAGAGCGAGAAGGCGTCTTCACCGGCTGTCAGTTTGCTCCAATTGTAGACGGTGGCGTCGTCATCGAGATAGATCTCTTCGAAAAGCGGCTGTGCGTCGTTCATGTGCCGAAGCTGTGTAATGAGGCGTCGTCGGCGTAGTGCATAGAAGTTGCGCAGTTTTTCGCCGAGCCAGGGGCGCATCTGCATCAGGCGGTAATAGGCCATGAAGCGCAGTTGCCACTCGCCAGGAAACGTCGCCATCGTATTGGTCCAGCAGGCGACCATTTGCGCGGCCAGGGCGGGATCACCACAGGTTACCCAACCGAAGCGCTCACCGGTCAGCGTAAAGGTTTTCGAGAAGCTGCTTATGAAGATGGTATGCCGCAGCACATCTGGCTCTAGAAAGGTCGCCATGCGTGCTCTATCATCCTCGGGCTTGCCGGTGCCAATATAGGCAAGATCACCCAGCACATAGACCGTGCGACCAGCCTCGCGGTAACGACGCAACACGGTATGCAGAGCGTTCAACTCGTCTGCAGAGTAGGCAAAGGTGGTGGGATTATTGGTGATGGTCAGGTAGAGCACACGGATATCTGGGTTTTCACGTAAAACATCATCAAGCTGCTCAGCGGTCAGTTTAAAGTGGTGCTCGGGCGCGGTCCGGTACATATGGACACGATAACCATGAGAGTACGCCTGCCACTCGGGAACGTTAAAACCGGGTTCGGGACATAGCATGGCGAACGGTGCCTCGCCTTGAGCGCGGAAGATGAGCGCCAGGCCGCGCAGCACCTTGTCGATGCTGTCCATCGCCCCCAGGCCGAGGTATAGCTGTTCAATGGGAACATTGAGGCCCCATTTTTGCATTTCCTGCGTCAGCCATTCGCGTAACGCAGGATTGCCAACACCATAAATATCGTAGATACGAGGATCGTAGTGATTGGCAAGTAAGAGCCGCTCGCATTCCATCATCTGGTTGCGTAGCCAGAGGTAGGTAGCGCCGTTCGCGGTGTAGCCCTGGAGTTGTTCGCCAGGGAGCGCCACGCCGAGGTCATCCGCGAGCATGCGGTAATCTTGTGGACCACCCTCTGCGCCTTCGCATTCGGTCACCAGGCGTAAATTGATATCCCCAATCGTACGATTTACGATTTCAGTGGTAATGATATCATCGGAGATATGGGCCTGACGACACGCCTGCTCAAGCTCGGCAACAATGCGGGCCATGACGCGAATGGGACCGGGTCCCTCGTAGATGACCGGGCGATACTTTGCAATCAAGGCACTACGCAACTGGCGAAGAGTAGCATACTGCTCTTGAATTGACGGGATTGAAACCTGGGGCGAATTGTCTGGTGTATCTGATGTGTGATGAGTAATCACTAATTGTACTCCTTCTTAAAATGTGCTACGCGTGGCACATCTTCTCGCAGTGAAGGCACTAATCAACGTTGATTAGCTTGTATAGTAAGTGTAGCATACAGAGCTTGATGGCGGCAAGTCGCCTCCCTTACGAGGGGCGTCAGGCAAATGAGGGAAAGGACACGGCATGTTTCACGGGAAAACGGTTGTGGTGACGGGCGCGGGACGAGGGATCGGGCGCACGTTAGCGCTGGGATTCGCGCAACAAGGGGCGACGGTCCTGGTGCATTACAACAGCAGCGAGCAGCAGGCACGGGAGGTTGTGCAGCTCATCGAGTCGCAAGGTGGCAGGGCGTGGGCGGTGCAGGCCGACCTGAGCAAGCCACACGAGGTCACACGGCTGGTCGAGAAGGCGCTCG
>DATAYF010000264.1:0-5885 GCA_036272735.1 Ktedonobacteraceae bacterium | reverse complement strand
ATGGGCATCTGTTGCCGTCGATGCAAGAAGAGGTAGTGGAAACGTGGGATGATATGTTTGGTGATAAGGGTGATGGGGATGATGGTGAAGAGAGTGGTGGAGTCCCGGCAAAGCGTTAGCGTGGTTTTAATCTCATTTTGTGTTTTGCTCCCAGTTTTGCTCTCAATCCTGGTTTTTGCCTGATCGTGTTTTTCAGTCGATGCCATAAACGAAGGCGGCAAGCGTCTTCATCAAGACACCTGCCGCCTTCTTGTTAGTCGGGGTGAGAGGATTTGAACCTCCGACCACTTCAACCCCATTGAAGTGCGCTACCGGGCTGCGCTACACCCCGCTTTATTGGAATGCACATAGTATACCAAATTCATCCCCAACTCGTCAAGTGGCTAGACTTTTGCAACGGGATTTGCTATAATATTTTCTTGTAAATAGATACTGCAAAGCGCAGATGGGGAGAGTAAGCGCACGCGGCACGCCGCAGGGAGAAAAGGCCACCGACTGCAAGCCTTTTCGCGTGTGTGTACGCTGAAGTTCACCCCAGAGCTGGCCATTGAAACCGTGCGTACGTGTGTGTAAGTAACATCATCATCGTACGGCGCTAGATAGCCCCGGTCGTCCCCGTTAGCGGACAAACCAAGTGGAAAACAGTCTGACTATTCTGCTATTCGTTCATTATCCTGCGTATAGTCAGACGGAATTCAATATAGGTGGTACCACGGAGCTTGCGTTACCGACAACTTCGTCCTGTAGACGAGTGTCGGTTTTTTGTTTTTTGGGAGGTTGCATGATTGGACAATTAGAAGACTTATTAGGGCAGCTCGATGCCCTACGCACCCGCGCTATGGCTGAGTTGGCGACCGTTGAAAACTCGGCAGACTTAGAAGCATGGAATACAAAATACCTGGGACGCAATCGCGGCGAACTGAAAAACCTCTCGGCGGTGATGCCTAAACTCGCCAAAGACGAGCGTCCGATGGTTGGCCAGAAGATCAACGCTGTCAAAACCGAACTGGAAAAGTCGCTCGCCGCCAGGCGCGACGCGCTGAGCCAGCGCGAAATGTTGCTGGCCCTGGAGCAAGAGCGCATCGATGTCACTTTGCCTGGGCGCGCGCTACCCGCCGGGCATATGCACCCCATCTCACGCGTCATGCACGATGTGACCCAGATCTTCGTCAAGATGGGCTTCCAGGTGGTGCAGGGCTTTGAGGTCGAGACCGATTACTATAATTTTCAGGCGCTCAACTTGCCCTCGGACCACCCGGCACGCGATATGCAGGATACCTTCTGGGTTGAGCCGGGTCAGATTTTGCTGCGCACGCAAACCTCGCCCATGCAGATCCACGTCATGCAGGATACGCGTCCCCCGGTACGCGTGGTCGTTCCCGGTAAGGTGTATCGTAATGAGGCCATCGACGCAACGCACGAAGCCATGTTCCACCAGATCGAGGGTCTGCTGATCGATGAATACTGCACGATGGCCGACCTGAAGGGCTGCCTTGAGCGCTTCGCGCACGAGCTGTTCGGCGAGGATCGTCGCCTGCGCTTCCGTGGCAGCTACTTCCCGTTCACGGAACCCAGTGCGGAGGTTGATATTAGCTGTGGCGTCTGCGGTGGCAAAGGCTGCCGCGCCTGCAAATATACCGGCTGGTTGGAAATCCTTGGTTCCGGCATGGTGCATCCCAAAGTGTTGCGCGAGGTGGGCTATGATCCGGAGAAATATCGCGGCTTCGCCTTTGGGATGGGCGTCGAACGCATCGCCATGTTGCGCTACAATGTCGACGACATTCGACAGTTCTCAAGCAATGACCTGCGCTTCTTGCGTCAGCTTTAAGTATACGGAATGAAGGAGTAAATGTAGCATGAGAGTACCTTTGAGCTGGCTCAAAGATTATGTTGATATCTCGCAGTCGCCCGAAGAACTGGCCCACGTGCTGACGATGGCTGGCCTAGAGGTCGAGTCTATCGAATACATTGGGCAGGCGTGGGGCGATACCATTGTCACGGCCCAGATTAGTCACCTGGAAAAAGTCGAAAATTCGGATCACCTTAACTATACGCGCGTGACTACTGGTTCTCAAGAATTCAACGTCATCTGTGGTGCCCCCAATATCAAGCAGGGAGACAAGGTGCCGCTGGCGTTGCCGGGCGCTAAAGTTGGCGATATTACCATCACCGAGTCGCGCAAAATGGGCTACGTTTCGCAGGGCATGCTCTGCTCACCACGTGAACTGGGCATGGGCAATGACCATTCCGGCATCTATATCCTCGATCCCGATACCGAACTGGGTCTGAAGTTACGCGACCTGTTTGGGGAGGTCGTATTCGACTTCGCGATTAAGGCGCATCGGGGTGACCTCTCTTCCATCATCGGTATCGCACGCGAGGTTGCTGCGCTGACTGGTCAACAACTCCACATGCCCCCATGTACCTTCCAGGAGCAGGGCACGCCCGCTGCTGAGATGGTGCGGGTGACGGTGGAGGACGCGGAGCTTTGCCCACGGTATAGCGCGCGCGTGATCGGTGGCGTTCAGACTGGTCCATCGCCAAGTTGGATGGGACGGCGTTTGCTCGCTGCTGGCATGCGCCCGATCAGCAACGTGGTCGACATTACCAATTACGTCATGTTGGAGTTCGGCCAGCCGCTGCATGGCTTCGATTACGAGCGCGTGCCGGAGCGACACATCATCGTACGCCGCGCCCACGAGGGTGAGACGCTGGTGACACTGGACGATATCAAGCGTAAATTAACGCCCGACATGCTATTAATTACCGATCCCACCGGCCCCACCGCGATTGCTGGCGTCATGGGTGGTGCGAAGAGCGAAGTGCACGATGCGACCACGACCGTCTTGTTGGAGTCTGCGAACTTCAAGGCCAGCAATGTGCGCCGCACCTCCGTCAAGCTGGGTTTACGCACTGAAGCTTCGGCCCGCTTTGAAAAGGGGCTTGATCCTGAGTTGACGCTTGCCGCTGCCGACCGTGCCGCGCAACTGCTGGTCGATTATGCCGCTGCTACCGTGCATCCGGGCGTTGTCGATGTCTATCCTCATCCCGTGCAGCCACGCACACTCTCGTTCTCGATTGCCGATATCGAGTGGCTCACTTCAATGCAGGTGACGCAGCAGGAAGCCGTGGATGCCCTGCGCGCGCTAGACTTTCAGGTGGTGCCCGATGAATTGGGGAAGCATATGGCTGTGACCGTGCCAACTTATCGTTCGGATGTGACGGAAAGTGCCGACCTGGTCGAAGAAGTTATTCGTATGATTGGTTACGAAAAAATTCCGAGCACCATTCCCGATGGGCCGCTGCCAGCCTCCGTGTATGACCACTGGTTCGAGCGTGAGCACGAGTTGCGCGAAATGCTGATCGGTGCGGGACTCAACGAAATCGTCTCGTACACACTGACGAGTCCTGCTCGCATGCTCAATGTATTGTCACAAAGTGACGAAATCGCTGCCCAATACCTGTTGCAATCTCCAGCAGGTGCTGCGGCTCAGCCCTTGTTGCAGGCTCCAGTAGAGGCTGCTGCTATGCCAGCCATCAAGCCGAACGGCAGCACGGCGCTGGCACCATCTGCCGCTCGTTCTCTTCCTACAGTTGGGATTGTTAACCCGCTGAGCAGCGACATGGATAGTCTGCGCCTGACGCTTATGAGCGGCTTGCTAGAGACGCTACAGGAAAATAGCAAGCATCTGCGTGCTGGTCTCCGTTTCTTTGAAATCGGGCGGCGCTATCTCCCCTCCGCCGAACCACAGCAGTTGCCCGATGAACGGCGCACGCTTGGCCTGGCGCTGTGTGGTCCGGCGGACGTGTCGTGGATTGCCGAACTGGCGCGCCCGGCTGATTTTTACGATATCAAAGGCATCGTCGAGGAACTGTTGAGTAGTCTCAAGATTGCGCGCTACCGCTTCACGCCAACGCAGCACCCCACCTTTCATCCTGGCCGCTGCGCGCTGCTAGAACTGCCACGGCGTGTCGAGAGCGGCGAGGAGGTTTTTAGTCCCGTTGGTATCGTCGGTGAGGTGCATCCGCTTGTGCAGGAACGCTATGATCTGCCCTATCGTGCGTACCTGGGCGAACTCGATCTTGAGCGCTTGTACGAGGCCGTGCCCGTGCGTATCACCTACCAGCGTATTCCCCGCCAGCAGGAGTTGACGCGTGACCTGGCCCTGGTTGTCGATCAGCAGGTGACCGCTCAGGCGTTGCATGATGCGATTATGCGCCATGGTGGCGAGTTGTTGCGCGCGGCAACCCTCTTTGATGTCTACACGGGCGATCCCATTCCCGTGGGCAAGAAGAATTTGACCTACTCGCTGGTCTACCAATCACCAGAGCGCACCCTGACCGACGCGGAGGCCAACGCGTTACAAGAGCGCATCCTGAATGCCTTGAAAGCCGAGTTTGGCGCGGTGCTGCGCTAAATTTGTCTAAGCGGGACGATCTATCTCGATCTATCTAAGAATCGTCCCGCTTTTTTGCGTGAAAGTTAACAACCTCCCATTAGTCCCTCCTTGCATGTAAGAGTGACTATTCTGTGTATCCCTCGTTTTAAAGATAGCAACAAATTATCTCAGTCGGATTGTTGGTTCTCTATATAAAAACGTATCTATTTTTTGTTTATAGACCAGGCACATAATTTTGACGAGTGTTCTGCATTTATAGACCAGGCACATAATTTTGACGAGTGTTCTGCATAAGTAGGAAAATAGCCAAGATGGTTACTAATCGCTGTATGCGCTGCCAGCAGCCTTGTTCTGATGCTGCTATGCTCTGTGATGCATGTACGCAATTATTGAAGTCGCAGCGCGCCTCTGGAAGCAATCCGTTACAAGACGAGCACGTTGATAGTTCTTTTGCTGCCCAAAAAACGTTGCCAAATGGGGAGTACGCTCAATCCCAGGCCACCGTTGAAACTCCCGCCAGTGTCGGTGATAACCACGTCGATATGGCGGCGCAGGTGTTGCGCAAACTGAATGTCGCTGCTCAACGCATCGAAGAGGTGGCACAAAAACCATTGCGCAAGCCGAAAAATGCTCGTCTTTCCCCCTATCGCGATATGTCGTCCGAAATTCAGCGCGACAGTACCCCTATGCCACAGGTGGCGAATGGGCAAAACGATACCGTGCCCCTGTGGGTGTTGCCCGACAGCGAGGATGACGATGACGAGGAGGAGACCCAGCAAGATGCCTGGCAAAATCGTACTGATCCGCTGGCTACACGTCGCCTTCCCGACAGTAATGATGGTCAGCGCATCGAACGCGCAGACATCGAGCGTGCGGCTGCCGATGGTTATATAGCTTTGCCCTGGCCTGGGAAGCAGGTACGTATGCGTGCCTCGCGGCTGCGCTTATTTATTATCTGTATGGTTGCTCTGGCTGTGGTTGGTTTCGTTGTCGATGGGCTCCTGGTGTCGCTTTCCTTGCAGCATCCCTCACACGCGGCGAGCACGGCGAGCAGTAGTAATCATTTGCCAACATTGATGCTTTCAAACAATAAAGTGAGCAATGGGCAGTCGGTTGTTGTGCACATCTCACACTTTACGCCATCCGGGTTCGTCTTCTTGTCGCATGATATTGGTGAGCAGGTCAGGACAGACGCGGGTAGCAGCAAGATCCAGGTTGATAAAAATGGCTCCAGGAATGTGACCTTGCTCATCGACAGTAGTTGGGCTGCTGGTGCGCATATGTTGGAAGCTGAGGATATGCTCACACGCTATTCAGCCTCGGCCTCTCTGCTTCTCATTTCTGGTCAAACATACCCATCGCAATTTGGGCTGGATGATACCCGCATGAACTTAGGCGCGGACCAACAGGGCGCGAACACGTTACGCACGCTCACGTTGCGTAACAGTACTGGTGGAAATGGCGCAATTTCCTGGTCGGCTAGTA
>DATAYF010000263.1:0-4852 GCA_036272735.1 Ktedonobacteraceae bacterium | reverse complement strand
GTGTGTGCATCGATCTGACGGCTATGAGTATACGCAGAAAGGAGCGCGCCGCCATGCTCCTCCCCATGTCTAAAGCCAGGGGTCCCCGCATGGCGCGATTTTAAGGCATATGGAGGGAAACACTCCCGTCACCCAGAATCTACGCCGACACTACCGCTGCATAATATCACTCATCCTGTATATTATCCAATTACCTGGACGTATGCTATATAATAGCGAGGTCCAGGTTTTTGTAACCCTGCATTTATCTCTGTGATATAATTTCCTACAACAACACCCCTCACCAGGGCACACGTGAGAGGAGCATGGTGAAGCACATTGATTGGCTTCACCGCTAGTAAATGGTAATGTTTCGTAAGATTTTAATTGCAAATCGTGGTGAAATCGCGCTACGAGTCATTCGCGCCTGTCGTGAGATGGGCATTCGCAGCGTCATCGCACATTCGGAGGCCGACCGCGATTCGCTGCCGGTACGCATGGCGGACGAACGCATTTGTATCGGCCCCGGCGCAAGTGGGAAGAGCTATCTCAATATCACCAATATTGTCAGCGCTGCCCTTATTTCTAATGCAGAGGCCATCCATCCCGGTTACGGGTTTCTCTCCGAGAATACAAGTTTTGCTGAAATTTGCCATGACCTCAATATCACGTTTATTGGTCCCTCGGCCAAAGTGATGGCGGTCATGGGTGACAAGGTATCCGCGCGCGAGGCTATGGTACGCGCCGATTTGCCGACACTGTCGGGTACTGCTGTCTTGCACAGTCTGGATGAAGCAGTCGACGCGGCCAGGGAGGTCGGCTTCCCGCTGATGTTAAAAGCGGTGGCTGGCGGTGGTGGTCGTGGCATCCGCATGGTGCAGGACCTCGAAGAGTTCAAGCGGGTCTTTGTCGTCGCCCAAAACGAGGTGCGCGAAGCCTTTAAGGACGATGGTATCTACCTCGAACGCTTTGTGGAGAAGGCGCGCCACATCGAGATCCAGGTGCTCGTGGACAATTATGGGCACGGGGTCCACATCGGTGAGCGTAACTGCTCCTGCCAGCGCCGCAATCAAAAGGTGCTGGAAGAATCACCTAGCCCGATTTTGCCACGTGCACTTTGTGAAGAGATCGGCCAGAGGGCTATCCGCGCAGTAGAGGCGGTCGGCTATCGTAACGCTGGTACTCTCGAATTTCTGGTGGACGAGCAGAACCGCTACTATTTTATGGAGATGAATACGCGCTTGCAGGTTGAGCATCCAGTAACCGAAATGGTTTCCAGCCTCGACCTGGTCAAAGAGCAGGTGCGCATTGCTTCTGGTCTGCCCTTACAGCTTCAGCAAGAAGATATTCAGCTTAGAGGCCACTCCATTGAATGTCGCATTAACGCCGAGGATGCGAGTGCGAATTTCCGGCCGCAAACCGGCGTCGTCGAGCAGTATCTGCCACCCGGAGGACCAGGCGTGCGCGTCGATAGCCACCTCTTCACGGGCTACGAAATTCCGCCGCACTACGATTCGCTCCTGGCGAAACTGGTGGTATGGGCCGACACGCGCGAGGCCGCCATTGCCCGTATGCAGCGTGCGCTCGATGAGTTCATCATCGAGGGCGTGGCAACCACGATCCCCTTTCACCAACGCCTGCTGAGGCACGAGGGCTTTATTCGTGGCGATACGTATACCCGTTTTATTCAAGAAGAATCCGTAGCCTTGGGGATCTAGTTTCCCTACGAGGTGAATATATATCTGGAGGTGACGCTTTATGACTCGTGTAGTTGTAACCGGAATGGGACTGGTTACCTCGCTGGGAAATGATCTGGCATCCTCGTGGGAGGCCGTATGTCAGGGCAAATCAGGCGTGGGCGAGATTACCGCATTCGATACCAGTAAACACCGTGTGAAAATTGGCGCACAGGTGAAAAATTTTGATCCAACCCTATATACTGATCGCAAGGAAGCACGCCGCAACGATCCGTACGAGCAGCTAGCCATCGGTGCGAGCATGCAGGCACTCACACAGGCCAACCTGAAGATTACCGATGATATCGCCGACGATGTGGGCGTGTATCTCGGCAGCGGCATTGGTGGCCTCGTGACGCTGCACGATCAATTTCATGTCTTATTCGAAAAGGGACCGGATCGTATCAGCCCGTTCTTTATTAATATGATGATCGTGGACGGCGCACCGGGGATCGTGTCGATTTTGACCGGGGCCAAGGGTCCGAACTGGGCCGCCGTCTCAGCTTGCGCCACCAGCGCCAACACGATTGGTGAGGCGTGGGAGACGATTCGCCGTGGCGACGCCAGGGTGATGATCGCCGGTGGGGCCGAGAATGCCATCACGCCGATTGCCACCGCCGCTTTCGATAATATGAAGGCGCTCTCCCGCCACAACGAGAACCCACAGGAGGCGAGCCGACCATTCGATGCCGAGCGCGATGGCTTTGTGCAGGGCGAGGGCGCGGGTGTGCTGATCCTTGAGGATCTGGAATTCGCGCAGGCTCGCGGCGCGAATATCCTGGCGGAAATCATTGGCTATGCCAGCACGGGCGACGCGTACCACTATACGGCTCCCGCTCCCGGTGGCGAAGGGCTGGTTCGAGCCATGCGCCGCGCCTTGAAGAAAGCCGATCTGAAGCCTGAGCAGGTTGACTACATCAACGCGCACGGCACCGCGACCGCGTATAACGATGGTCACGAGACCCAGGCCATCAAGACCTGCTTCGGTGATTACGCCTACAAGGTGGCGATTAGCTCAACCAAGTCGATGACAGGGCACACGCTGGGGGCCGCGGGGGCCATCGAGTCGATCTTCTCCATTCAGGCGCTACGCGAGGGCATCATTCCGCCAACGATCAACCTGCACCATCCCGATCCCGAGTGCGACCTGGACTACGTGCCCAACGAAGCCCGCCATGCTACCCTACACGTGGCGATGTCGAACTCGATGGGCTTTGGCGGCCACAACGCCAGCCTGGTTTTCAAACGGTATGAAGAGTAAGTACTGATGACGATGGATAAAGAAAACAAGTCTGCATGGTTAGCACGCGTTGAGGAGCTGATCAACGTTTTAGAGGGCAGCTCTATCGGTGAACTTGAATTGACCGAGGGCGAAACCGAGATCATCATCAAGCGCAAACCGAATATGGTATTGACCGCGTTGCCAACGCAGGTGGGAACAGTAATGCAGGGTGGCGCGAACAGCGGCACACTATCCGCGAACGCGGCGCGTGTGGATAAAAATATCGCGGCCACTTCGCCACTTACAGGTGTGTATTATGCTTCGCCCGCACCAACGTCACCGTCCTTCGTGAACGTGGGCGATGTCATCCACGTCGGACAGGTCATCGCGCTTGTTGAAGCCATGAAGGTCTTCAACGAGGTGACGGCCGAGGTGTCCGGGCGCGTCGTCGCCATCGTCGCCGTCAGCGGCGAGGTGGTACAGAAAGGCGATGCCCTGCTCAAAGTCGAACCGTTGTGATGATTTTGCACCGATAGTGCCAGAAACCAGTAGGCCCCAACTAATGGGGATCTACTGGTTTCTTTTTTGGCACGCCTCTCTATTTCCCCCATTATTACTTTCCAAGTTACCACTCATCAATATACACGTTTATATGTATGCATGGATGACCTTAAATGGCAATGCTAGCTATAATGCGCGATCTCAATAGGAAAGTTAGACACATGTTGGAATAACTCGCGGCAGAGCACGTACGGTTTGTGCTGCCATATTTGTCTGAAGATCTGAATTGCACCTCTATCATTTATGCTAGCTCTCGTCCTATATATCATTCGTGCCTACTTACTTTTTACATTATATTGATCTTCGTATATGTATGGGTGCTTTAAGGAAAAAGCGTTTATGAAAATGTTGCGGTTCCTCGCGGGAAGCCAGGGAAAACCTCCCAAACGTTTGATGAGACCAGCCACCATGATTCCCCTCTTTAGCTTTGTTCTTCTGGGTCTCATTGTTCTCTACTATTTTTCTCCATTCAATCTTTTGCACAATGCCCAGGCCGCCAGCCTGACGGTGCTGCCAGGACAGCAGCCCGCTATTGTGAAGCAGAGCCAGGCGGTGGGCGGCGTTGATCCCAACACGCCGGTCACTATCGCGGTTGGCCTGCGCTTGCGTAACCAGAGCGGCCTGACACAATATGTGAAAAGCGTCAGCCAGGCAAAGCAGCGTGTGAAACGTTCGCTAACGCCAGATCAGATTATCCGCGCCTATGCTCCGCTGCCTTCCAGCGAGCAAGCGGTAATCTCCTACATGCAGCAGTACGGTTTGCGGGTCACTTCGACCTCCAGCTATCACACGGTAGTTGGTTTCTCGGGTACCATCGGGCAGGCGGAAAACGCCATGCACGTGCAGGTCTCGAACTACCGCGCAGCCAGCGGCAAGGCGTTCTACGCGCCCTCTTCCCATGTGAATGTCCCGGCCACTATCGCGCCGTTTATTCAAAGTGTGACCGGCCTGGACAATGCCGTGCACTATACGCGCCCGCCGATTAAGGGCAAGCATACACCACAGCTAGCGAATTCGGCTTCTACAGCGAATAGCACAAGTTGTCCGACAGCAGACACTTCTGGCACGAATGCATACTACCTTCCTTCGCAAATGGCGGGAGCCTACAATCTCCAGGGCCTGTACAGCCAGAATTTTCATGGCGAGGGGCAAACCGTCGCCTTGATGGAATTCTCCTACTATAACAATAGTGACGTAGGAACCTATGCTTCTTGTTTTAGTAGCGGCCACGTCCCTGTCGCGCATGAGATAATTGATAATGGTTCAGGCACGACGGATGGTGCAATAGAAGTTTCGCTCGATGTTGACGCAATTATAAGCGCTGCCCCTAAGCTGGCGAGTCTGCGCCTCTACG
>DATAYF010000262.1:0-4677 GCA_036272735.1 Ktedonobacteraceae bacterium | reverse complement strand
ATGATAGGTGACTATCTGGCTCATTGGCGCTTCAGAAGCGGATGCAGACAAGCAACCACCTCTCAAGAGAACATTGACAGAACACTAGCTTGTGAGGGCTAGAATCCCCTGCCCTTTAGGCATGGGGAGATGTCAAAAGGGATAGTAACATAAAAACGTCTTTGAATGGAGGCGCGATGTTATGGCAACAAGGACATCTGAATCAACAGCAGAACCGCAGCGCAAAGCGACGACACAATTAGTGCAAACAGCGGATAAAAACCTCAAACCAATGCGACAATTTCTGCAAAAATTCAATAACGATTGGTCAACGACCTTTGCGGGTGTGTTGGCCTACAACCTGTTAATGGCCTTGCTTCCTATCGCCATAGCGCTGGTCTCAATCCTTGGCTTTATCCTTGGGAGCGCCAACGGTAACGCTATCACCAGCCGGGTTTCAGCGACCTTTCCTGGGCAGGCCGGTGATGCTATTAAGCTTGCCTCCATGCAACTCTCAAAGCAAGCTGGTTTTCTCGCCATCATCGCTGTGCTACTGGCTATTTTTGGTGGCTCGCGCCTGTTTATTACCATCGAGAATTGCCTGGATCTCGTCTACCATCTGCGCCCTCGTCCATTTCTTAGACAAAATGCGATAGCTTTTTTGATGCTGATCATTTTCATTATTCTCATACCAGTCATGATCTTCGCATCGGCAGCACCAGGATTCGTGCTGACAACCCTGGGCAACAATCCAACATTGCAACAGATTCCACTAGTCAGTCTGGCTTTGCACAATCCGGTGATCACCTACGTTGTCCCCATTCTGGGAGGATTGCTAGCCGCTTTTATCCTCTTCGAAGCTATCTATTTTATCATCCCGAACAAAAAAATGAGTTGGAAGACCAGTTGGAAAGGCGCACTCGTCGCCGCCATCGCCACAGAAATATTCATCAACCTCTTCCCGCTTTACGTAAGCTACTCGCTCAAAAATTATACTGGACAAATAGGCTTCGCCGTCATTCTGTTACTCTTCTTCTACTACTTTGCTGTCATTATTATGCTGGGTGGAGAGGTCAACGCTTTTTTCAGCGAGGATGTGCGCCCCATCCCCAACGATTTAGCAACGTTCGTTAGCACGGTAATGGCGACGCTTTATCAGGACACTTCAGTGACAGAAACGCCAACAGAGCGAAATCTACAAGCGGCTGGGCAGGCACAGAATATCGACGTTCGTCAACAAGAACAGCATACGGATGCACAAAATACACGCAAAAAAGTGCATACAGCACGCAGTGATAAGCATCCTCCACGTACAAAGCATGCGCGCAAACATACAGAGGCACAGACAAAACAACCCACAAGAATATGGGCAATGGCTTCAGTAGCAATCGGTGCGGCACTTACTATAGTGATCGAACTGCTCCAGCAGCGCCATCCTGAAAAATAAGCGCGATGCAACCATCGTAGCACAGAAGATACACAAAAGGAAGCAGGCATTGTTAGGGTAAGTGTTTCTTGACGTGCAAGTTATTGATCTGTTACACTAGATTTCAATTACACAATTTGCAGCGCATCGACATAAGCACTTATCCAGGGGAACAACACAACCCTGTTTACATCCGTTAATCTTTTGTGTGCAAGAGGTCACGAGTATGCCTGATGGACGTTCATCGCCAACAAGAGATGCGAAACAACAGCGACAACTAAAAGCATTACGCGAAAGTGAAATTCTGCGCGAACTTTCTGAACTGCTGGCTTCTTCGCTTGATCCAACGCGCATCCTGCAAGTACTTGTTCAGCGTACCACGGAGGTATGTGATGTAGAACGTTGCACCGTCTGGTTGTTGAACGATTCACAAACGCATCTGCTTCCTTCGGCCTACCACCTCACATCACCCGACTTGCAACAGTCCACGCTGCACATCTCCGAACAGATCTGGCAACGCAGTTCGCTACCCTTCGAGAGCCAGGCTATCCAGCGGCTCTTACACGCGGACGGCATGCTCAGTATCAGTGATTTGCGCGCCGAGTCGAGTATGGAACAGATCGCCAATAAATTCCTGGTCCGTTCGGTTCTGCTTGTTGCCTTAGTACGCGAGGGACGTCCAGTTGGCATGATGACGCTGGATAACCCAGGCAAAGACAGTATGTTTAACGCAGAACAAAAGCAACTCGCGCGGGCAATCAGCCAGCAAGCGGCGGTCGCCATCGATAACGCGCGTCTCTATCAGCAGGCACAGGGAGAACGAGCCCGCGCGGAACGGCTGATTGGGCGTGCCCAGTCCATTTACCAGGTCGCGATGGCCGTCAACTCTGGCAAAGACCTGGCGAGCATTCTGGAAATTGCCACGCAGCATCTGACGCGTAACCTGAACGCGGACGGGACCACGATTGCGCTATTCGATAGCGATACATTGTCGATTGTACACAGCACCAGGCTCGCGCCGTTGCGGCCTGTGGCAGCGGAGAACTCCATCACACCACAGCTTGCCGATCTCCCGTATTGCCTGATGGCAGCCAACGAAGCCAGGGCTATTTTTATCGAAGCCGAACAGGTCACGGGGCACGAGCGAGGCTGGTTCCAACAAATCGGCTTGGTCAACACGATTATCGTGCCACTGATTGCCCCACGGCGGCAGATTCAACCGAGCGTTGCAGGCCAGCCAGTAATCACCAACAATACTATCGTCGGTTTCGTCTTCACAACCTACCAAAGGGCTGCTCATGCCCCCACGAGCGGGCAACTGGCCTTCGCCCAGGATATCGCAACACAGTGCGCGCTCGCCATCGATAAAGCGAAAATTCTTACGCAAGCACGGAAGGCCGCCGAGCTAGCAACAGAGCGGGCACATACCCTCGATGCCGTTTTTAATGCGATGAGCGAAGGCATCATTGTCCTCGACCTGGAGGGCAACATCGTCCTGAGCAATAGTACGGCTGCACATTTTATCGGCATACCCCAGCAAGCGGACATGCATTTACAAACCTACTTGCAAGGCACCCCCATTTATACATTGCACGGCCAACTCATGCCCCTCGAAGATTTCCCACTCTCACGCGCGTTACGCGGTGAGCATGTACGCGGTGAGCGCTTTATGGTTAAGCGCGCCGACGCATCAGAACGGCTCGTAGAGGTCAATGTCGCGCCCCTTTTCGATAGCGAGGGCAACAACATCGGCATTGTCAATGCCTTCCGCGATATTAGCGAGCAGATACGCGTCGAGCGGCGCATTCGCCAGGCGCTGGAAACCATGTTGCATGCCGCCAGGGTCGTCTCCAATATTTCAGGCTTGAGCGAAATGCTGCATCGTGTCCTTACGATGGCATTGGACGTAGTAAATAGTGAACGCGGCGTCGTGCAGTTGTACAATCAAGAGCAACACGGCTTTGTTCCGCTGCTGGCTGTCGGCTTCACGCAAGACGAGGAAGAGCAATGGCTCAGCGAGCAAAAGCGCTGGATTGAACCAGAAGCGAAGCAGTATACTGGTTTTCGCACCCAGCTATTAGCCGGGCATGCCACGCTGATTAGCGCTGAACAATGCCCTGATCAATCGGATATTTTGCATCATACCATGATTTTGGCGGTGCCAATTAAATACGGTGATCATCTGCTTGGCTTACTGATGCTCGATCGTTCGTCGATGCGCCGCCGCGAACGTGTCCAGGAGCAAGACCCTTATCGCACCCTCCTGCTACCACGAGGCGAGTTTAGCATCTGGGATATGGCGGTGGTAGAAGGGATCGCACAGTTCGCGGGACTGGCGATTGAGCAGGTGCGTTGGCAGCAAGAGGCTGAAATTGCTCGCACCAACGAAGCCACCATGCGCGAAACCAATGATCTGAAGGATGAGTTCCTTGGGATTACCGCCCACGAGTTTCGGACGCCGCTTACCATTATCCAGGCATATAGCCAGAGGATGATGCGTGCACTCAACAAAAAGGACGCCGACATCAGGCCGGACGTACGCGAGAAACTGCAAGAGAGCATTAAAAACATCGAGGTGCAGGCGCATCAACTCACCAACATTGCCGACACCTTCCTCGAAGTCGCCAGATTGAATCGGGGACAAATTTCACTGACGCTGGAAGAGGTCGACCTGCGTGAGGTTTTGCAGACAGCGATTGCTATGTATAGCTCCACCTCCACGAAGCATACCATCAGTGCAACTATCGATCAAGCGGATATCGTTTACCACCATACGGGTGACAAAGCCCGTCTCACACAAATTTTTGCCAACCTGCTGCAAAACGCGATTAAGTATAGCCCCTTAGGCGGTCCCATCACTGTATCGTTGCGCTGTGTACACGAGGGTGAGCGTGCTTTTGCTGAAATTTGCGTTGCCGACAAAGGCATTGGTATTCCAGAAGAAGCACAACCGCATCTCTTCGAGCGTTTCTATCGCGCCCCCAACATCGAAGGCAGCCACGCGGGAGGCGTTGGCCTGGGCCTCTACGTGGTCGCCGAGCTACTGCGCCTGCACGGGGGCACAATCCACGTCGAGAGCACGGGAGTGATTGGCGAAGGGAGCCGCTTCATCTTTACCTTGCCGTTAGTAGGTGAAGTACCCCACGGCTAAAGCCGGGGGCTTCGACAGGATGCGCATCTCTCTACACGAGGCGCGGGCTCCTGTGGGACACTTCCTGCCCCAGCCGATGCGCGTTGCTTCTTCGGCATAGGTTGCTTTTTTCTGACAATCT
>DATAYF010000261.1:0-12400 GCA_036272735.1 Ktedonobacteraceae bacterium | reverse complement strand
CCACACCAACAGCCCAAACGACACCAACAGCCAATAACAAGAATAACAAAAACGCTAAATAAAAAGTAAGGGTTGATATATAAAGGAATGTTAATGGTTTGGCCAAACCATTAACATTCCTTTATATATCAACCCTATTATACCTGTTGCAGCGTCCAGGTCGCATAGGTACATGGAGACGTTTCTTCATCTTCTTCGATATTATTGGATAGTGGTAGCGTGATAAAGACTGCACTGCGGTTCTGTGCAACGTCCTGAATTTCCATACGGCCATGGTGCTGCTCGACGATGTTGCGGGCAACGTGAAGTTCGATTTTGCGATCGGTGTGCAGATCGAGGTCGCGTAGTACAATAATCGCCTCGTGATCGACACGCTCAAGGCTTATGCTCGTGGCTGCATTGTCGCTTGTCGTTTGAACATTGGCAAGGCGAAGCAGCGTCATCAGTACCTGGCGAATTTGTGCTGTATCGAGTTCGATGGGCATGATATTCTTATGCAATTCGCTGCTGAGTTGAGTGGTTGTGGACGTAGTGTATTCTTGCAAGACGTTTTGACAAAGATCAACCAGGTTGCAGCCCTGAGGCTGCAGCAGAAACGTACGTGCCTCAAGCTGCGAGGTTGCCAGTAGTTCTTGTGTGAGTGCTTCGATACTGGTAATAGATTGCTCAATATCTTCAAAGCTGCGATTGACAGCCTGCCCCACCTCGCTATGCTGAAGTTCGCGCTGAAGCAGGTGCGTCATATCCCTGAGCCGGTGCAATGGTGCGCGTAGATCCTGCGAGACCAGACTGACGATCTTATCTTTGACGGTGTCCGCTTCAATGAGCTCCTGGGTGCACTGCTGCACCACGCGTTCTAGGGAACGAGCATGCTGCTCAAGCGCTTGCTGCTGATCTTCGACCTGGCGGTGGAGTTGATGCGCCTGAATAGCACGGAGCAGGGCCGCGATAAAAGAATCGCGCTCAATGGGCTTGAGGATATAGTCATACGCACCTCCACGCAACGCACGAATAGCCATCTCGTGGTCGCCGTGGCCGGTGATGAGCAGCGTCGGCGTCATGGGCTGAACCTCGCGAATATGACTCAGCAATGTCAACCCGTCCATATCGGGCATTTTAATATCGCTGACCACGGCATCGTAGCGCCGCTCCCGCAACTTTTGCAGGGCTTCGTACGCGGTCTTGCAGGCATCAACCCTGGCGTCGGGCATACGCAGGCTGATCGTGCGCGGTAAAGCCTGAAGCAAGGAGAGATCGTCGTCAACCAGCAAAATGAGTGGTGGTGGTGTTGGTGCTGGTTGCATAGCGAAGGACTCCGGGGCAGCCTGCTCACTATTGCGGGCGGTGAGACCGCTATGCAGGCGAATACCAACATGGTCCTGCGTCACCAGGTACCAGCCCCCATGATCGACGGCGATACGTCCAGGAATCCACGATTTCAAAATATTGATCTCGATATTGTCGTCGCTACGCAACTCGTACCCATTTAGTTCTAAACAATTATATTCGCTATTATAGGCCAGTGTGCCTTCAACCGCGCCGTCATTATTATTTGCTTCCAACGTCGTACCCCCTTCTGTTGCTATTACGAACCAGGATTGCTGATCAGTTTCAGGTGACGCTATGCAGAGGCTCCTGATGTATGCCTAGAATGCACACAAAACGTAATTTGCGCTACTGGTATATATGTGTATAGATAAGGGTGAGTAAATTTGAACATTCTAACACTCCTCTCGCGCAGTAGCAGCTCCATGTACAATTAAAATAGAGAACCTTGCTGGCCTGAGAAGCCGGCCCAGGGCTGTATATGATCACGCTGTGCTCATGCGAATAAAATCAAACGTAGTCAAGGAAAGAACATTGTCAGCGATACTTCAAAAGAATAACCAGAAAAATACTATTGCGGTTTTGGATGGGGTGAGGGCCTTAGCCTGTCTCAGCGTCATCGCTTTTCATATCAGTTTAATTTCGATCAGTACCAAACTCTGGCAGCCCTATCCCTCGGCCGGTTTTCTGACCAGCGCTGTGGCTATGCAGGGCGGTTCGGGCGTCACACTCTTTTTTGTGTTATCGGGATTTCTGCTCTTTCTCCCCTTTGCCAAAGCACTCTTATTCGAGCGCGACTGGCCATCGATCAGACGCTTTTACCTGCGTCGTATCCTGCGCATCTGGCCCGCGTATTACCTGACCTTACTACTCATTGTGCTGTTTATCGCGCCAGAGTGGCTACACGCGGACCATTTATCCAGCCTGGGGTTCTTTCTCACCTTCTTCATGGATTCATCGAAGTCTACGTTCCAACAATTAAACGGCCCGTTCTGGACGTTAGCTATCGAGTGGCAGTACTACATGCTGTTACCGTTGATCGCGTTGGCGCTGCGTTTCATCGTCGCACATGGCCCGATCAAGCGGCGCTGGTGGCTGCTGGTAGCGTGTCTGGGCATACTGATGGCCTGGGGCATCTTCTCGCGTTTCCTGGGCACTTACCTGGTGCAGCATCCAAATGTGACCTTGCTGCTCCCGCGTTCTGTGCTCAACGTGATCCTCTTCTTTGTCTTTGGCATGGATGGTAAATTCATGGAAGACTTCGCCGTTGGCATGCTGGTGAGCGGCTTCTTTGTGTTGGCACAACAACAATCACCGAAAAATACCTTGTATTGGCTGGGCGAGAAGGCACGGCGCTATTGCTACTGGTTGTGGGGCACTGGCATCGTCGTCTTGACCTTCATGACGGTGTGGAATGGCAACGAGCGCTTTCCTGCCATCCCGTTTTTGATCCCACTGACTGAAGCGTACAACTGGTTCAGTGAATGGGGCCTCTCGCTTGGGTTTGGATTGTGCATCATGGGGCTGTTATTCGGGACGTTCCAACTGAAACGGCTCATCGAATGGGGCCCCTTACGCTGGATCGGGCTGATTTCGTTTAGTATGTACATGTGGCATCTGCCCCTGCTCAATCTCTTCACCAGGTTTCTCACACCCTACTCGCCCGCCATACCCGATGGCATCGAATATCTGCTCTACTGGCTATTCGTGGCGCTGATTGTGATACCTATCGCCTACATTCTGTACCGCCTGATTGAGCAGCCTGGCGTGAAGCTGGGTGAACGATTGTGGCAGCGTTGGCAAAGCAAGCCACAAGTCGAGCGGCACGAAAGCAAGCCAGAAGAAGAGCCGGAACGTAGCATGCAGCCAAGTTTGAGCAAAGCTGCGGCCCGCCAGCAGTAGGCGTTGCCAAGAATACAACGAAGAGGCGTATAGCCCAAACGGACCATACACCTCTTCTGCGTGCGTGATCCTACTTTATGCGAGCTTCGAGCGCCTGAAGCTGCTCTTTTAACTGGCGATTCTCCTCGCGCACTTCGTCGAGGTCTTTGCGCAACTGTTTGAGCTGTTCCTCGCTCTTGTCGCTGTTCTGAAGCGTGAAGGCGCTTAAACGTTTGACGCGCTTGACGCCATCATCCAATTCATCAACGGCCGTTTGCTCAAGCACAGGAATGGCTCGCTTCTCACCCAGGGCTTGCAAGGCATAAGCGGCGGTTGAGCGTGCTGGCCCCCAATGATCGTGCTCAAGCGCAGCGATTGCAGCATCGACCGCGCGCTGGCGCGCCTCTTCGCTATACAGCGTGCGATTGTTACCGATGCCCCGCAGGCCGATAATAGCGGCACGACGCAACGTCGGATGATTGTTCGTGTCGTGCACGTACGCGGCGATGATGTCGGCAACGCGGTCCTCACCTGTAGCGGCCAGGCCACTAAAGATACCGCGCTGCACAGTGTTCATCCAACTGGGGCGCTCAAGCAGCTTGACCAGGAAATCAACGTTCTGGCCGCCACGTGTCTGACCCAACGCCTCGGCAGCGGCGGTTTCTACGCTATAACTGATATCGCCAGCCTCAAGCACGCTACGTAGCGCCTGCGCCGAACGCTGCGCCATCTCCGCCTGCTGCGGTGCCTTGAACTTACCAAGTGCGGAAGCAATAGCGGTGCGCACCCGCGAGAACTGTTTGGCATCGAGTGTTTGCAGGGCTGCGATCAGCGCGTCCTGCGTCTCGGTACTGCCGATGGTGGCAAGCGCTTGAGCAGCAGCCACACGCACGCCCCAGAAGGAATCGTTGTGCAAAGCCTGCATGAGCGCGGCGACGCTATCGGGATCGCTGCGATTACCAAGCTCTTCAGCCGCCTCGATACGACCCAGCACGTCGGCATCGTTTGCCAACTGGTAACGCAGCATCGTGGCCGAACGCTCAAACTTGAGCGTCTTGAGCAGCCAACCATCGGGATCGAAACGCACCATCAGCGGCTCTTGTTCCAGTGGGAAGTAAAAGTTCTGCTCGGTCTGTCCATCTTCGCCCACGCGCACGGTAACGGCACGAGTCGATGCCACTCCATTCGACGTAGGAACCGTGAAGGCAAGATCAATGGGCGTGACAAAGCAAGGCGTGAGATCATCGATCTTTTGATTTTGCTTGATCCTGACCTTGAGCATCTTCTGCTCACCATCCCAGGCATGATTGACCTCGAACTCAGGATAGCCGCCGCTGTAGACCCATTGCTGGAAGAACTGCTCCAGACTACGGCCCGTGACCTCTTCCAACGTGCGCTGGAGATCGGCAGTCACCACCTCTTTCGTGCGATAGCGCTCAAGGTAGGTCTTGAGGGCGCTCCTGAAATTGTTCGTGCCCAACTGGTGGCGCAACATGTGCAGCACCCAGCCACCCTTGTTGTACAGGTGACGATCAAACAGCTCAAAGCCCTGGTCATTGTAGACGTAGTAGACGATGGGGCGGCGATGCTGGCGGTCTTCGGACAGGTAGCCCTTCTTCTCGTTGAGCATCGCCTGCTTGAACTCATCAACACCCAGATCGTGCTCTGTCCACATCTCCTCGAAATACGTCGCGAAGCCTTCGTTTAACCAGCCGTTAGACCAGTCGCGGCAGGTCACCAGGTCGCCGAACCACTGATGCGCAAGCTCGTGCGCAACGACCGGGACGATATCCATGTCGAGCGTGGCTCGCTCATCGGGTAACAAGCTAAACGAGTGCGTGGTGGCCGTGGTATGTTCCATCGCGCCTGTGTAAATCTCGACGACCGTTTGCTTGTAATTATCGTAGGGATACTCGACACCGGTGAACTCTGAGAAGAAACTCATCATCTGCGGCGTCTTACCCATCAGCAAAGGCGCGTCGTCTTTGCGATCCTTGCGCACATAGTAGCGCACGGGCTTGCCTTTGTAACTGTCCTCGATGACCGCGAAATCACCCACCACGAGCGAGACAAGATAGGCGGCATGCGGGACGTTATGCAGCCAATGATGCGTCTTCGTTGCACCATTATCCTTGATCTCAAGCAGATTGCCGTTGGCGACGGTCAAGAATTGCGCGGGTACGGTGGCAAGGATCTCGGTGGTCGCACGGTCGTTCGGAAAGTCGTGGCAAGGAAACCAGTGGCTATGATAGCGTGGTTGGCCGAACGTCCAGGCGTGCACCGGGCGCGTCGGATCTTCGGGCGCAGGCTTGATAAAGTGCAAGCCCGTACGTGGTTTGGCGTGATAGGTGACCGCGACCGTGAAAGTTTCGCCATGCTTGTAGGGCCGATCAAGATAAACCATCAGTTTGGTGTCGCTGGCGCTGTACGTCAACTTCTGCCCATCGGCGAGCGCCACCTTTTCGATAGCCAGTTCGACAGCGTCGAACGAAATAGACGCGACTTCCTCGTAGAGCGCGGTAAAACTGGTAGAAGCGGTGCCGCTAATGGTTTCCTGCTCAAAATCGAGCGCGATGTCGAGCTTGACGTGGGTCACGTCGGCGGGACGATCGGGCGCGAAATGTAACTTGTCGCCAGGGAGCGCAAAAGAGCGCGCGACGGGATTGGGAATGCCTGCGTGCTCTTGTACGTAAAATAGACTATAGCCATCGCCAAGGGCAATGGCCTGTGCACGATTACAACTTGCCAAGTGAAACAACCTCCATCCAAATAGAATGCAACATCGAACATCACTTCCTACTTTATCACACGCTGTCTGTAGATGTCCTTTTGTTGTTGCACATCCTTCATTCCTATACAGTTGATATATTGACATGGATGTATGTGGCTCAGCCCAATACATCCATGTCAATATATCTCCCTGATACTGTTGTAAAATGATCTTTAGGAAAATATACGAGAGGCGGTATGAAAAAGCATGGTAGCACAATTATTATTGTTGAGCAATTCCAGCATGCCCGGTAAAGGTCCTTTTGCGCATGTGAAGGATGAAATTGTCGATTTTTTTGCGGCGCGACGTACGGTTCATTTCGTGCCTTACGCACAAGCCGACCACGAGACATACACCGCAAACATACGGGCCGCGCTCAAGCCGTTAGGGGTGCAGGTGATCGGTTTGCCAGAAACGAGCGCAGCCCAACAGGCCATACAAGACGCGGAAATTCTCTTTGTCGGTGGGGGCAATAGCTTTCGTCTGTTGCGCAGTTTACAACAGCTTGATTTGTTGGATATGGTGCGCCAACGCGTCGCAGCGGGAACATTGCGCTATATGGGATCAAGCGCTGGAAGCAACATGGCCTGTCCATCGCTACGCACCACCAATGATATGCCCATCGTCCAACCCGCGTCCTTCACCGCCTTTGGGCTTATCCCCTTCCAGATCAACCCCCACTACATAGACCCCGACCTCGCTTCGTCACACATGGGAGAGACACGGGTGCAACGCATCGAGCAATTCCTTGAAGCAAACGATGTCGCGGTCCTGGGTATGCGCGAAGGGGCCTGGTTGCGGCGCGATGCCAACACACTACGCCTGGGTGGAACAACGGGGGCACGGCTATTTCAGCGTCATCAGGAGCCCCAAGAGTTGCGCGAGGGTGCCGACCTCTCATGGCTGCTTGCACGTCCGGCCCGCTTCGACCAGGAATAACGCAGGATATATAAACGATAGTTAATGGTTTACGCAAACCATTAACTATCGTTTATATGTTTTACCCACCGGTTTCAGACAGTATCCTCTTCATGCTTCTGGTTGCTAATCGACTGCTGTTGAGTCTTGAAGGCATCCTTGATCATCGCCAGTAATTCATCGATCTCGAACGGCTTGTAAATCACCCGTACTCCTTCAGCGAGCAGATGACCTTCTTGTTCGCGTACAGCGTTTTCTGCGGCGGTACACACAATCACCGGGATATGAGCAGTCGAGCGCTGCATTTTGAGAAGTTGCAGCATTTGCCAGCCTGTTGCTTCCCCGTGGAAGATATAGTCGAGGATGATGAGATCAGGATGAATCTCCTCAACATCACCAATTTTTTGGTAAGGGAAAGAAGAAAGTACGACTTCGTAGCCTTCACCTTCTAACAGTATCTGGAACATTTCCAGAATCTCAGGTGTATCATTCACCACGAGAATACGAGTTGGCATCTATGTGTTGCTCCTTTATCAAGGCTATAGGAATTCACTTTAACGCACTGCTATTGTAGCACGAATCCATTGGTATTTAAACGTAATAGGGTGTAACTTTTTTAAAGAGAATGCGATATATCTTTTTCCAACTTTACCCTTCTCTGGACCGTAAACGTTACAATACGAAATGATACAGCAGAAAAGAGGGTTATGTTCATGCGGGCACAACCACCCAGGATAAATCGAGCGGCGCAAATGGTGCGCTTCTTCAGGGTGTCGCGGCTATTATTGTGGACCATCTGGGTCATTTATCGGGAACGGCAGCGCGTGGTGCGGGCACGAGCCAGGGGCAATTACGATGTGCACCCGAATGTTGAAGTATTGATTAAAGTGCTGGTCGAGTTTCGCATCACAGCGGTCAAATTGGGCGTGTTGATGATCAAGCTGGGGCAATTCCTCAGTTCACGCGCCGACTTGTTACCGGAACGGGCGCTGGAAGTACTCGCGCAATTGCAAGACGAGGTGCCACCAGAGCCATTCGATCATGTCGTCTCCATAATCGAGAGCGAGCTGGGCAAGCCAGTGGAGGAACTCTTCAGCGTATTAGAGCGCAAGTGTACGGCATCGGCCTCGCTCGGACAGGTACATAAAGCGGTATTGAAAGACAGCGGTACGACTGTTGCGGTCAAAGTGCAGCGGCCGCACGTCGATCAGCTTGTGCAGATGGATCTCAGTACGTTGCGTTTTGTTATCTGGCTCATCATGCGCTTCGTCGACACCAGCGACTTTATCGACCTGGTGGGCGTGTATCGCGAGTTCCGGCGCACCGTCTTCGAAGAGATCGATTATGTGCGCGAGGCGGCCAACCTGAAACGCTTCCGCACAATGTTCGAGAACGATGCAACCATCTACATCCCCTCAGTCTATGACGAATATGTCTCGCAGCGAGCCCTGGTATTGGAGTGGATCGATGGTATCAAGATCAACGATTATGCGGCACTGGATGCGGCGGGCATTGATCGTCTAGAGGTCGCCAAACGGACGGTGAATTCCTACTTCCACCAGTTTTTCGTTGAGGGTTTCTTTCACGCCGATCCGCATCCGGGCAATATTTTCGTCAAGCTGGGCGCACCTGAGGTCGGTCCGATCATCGCCTTCGTCGATTTTGGTATGGTTGGAAGCCTGACCAATACCATGAAGAAGGCGATGAAAGACCTGTTCCTGGGCTTTGTGATGCGCGACACAAAGGGGCTGGTGGGTGCGCTGACGAAACTGGGCTTTATCGGCGAAGGAGCGAATATGCCAGCCATCGAACGCGGCGTTGGGCTGATGATGGAGCAATATTATGGCATGACGTTGGGCGAAGTGAGCCACCTGGACATCCCCGAAGTGGGGCGCGAGATCGAGAGTCTGCTCTACGGGCAGCCATTCCAGATCCCGGCGCAATTTGCCTTTACCGGTCGCGCCATTGGTACGCTGGTTGGCGTGGCAACCGGCCTGGCACCAAATTTCAACTTTATCGAGGTAGCGACCCCCTACGCGCGCAAATTCCTGGGCCTGGACGCTGACAACATCGGCAAGACCGTACAAGAACTGCTTTCGCAACTGCTTGAGACCGGACGCGTCCTCTTATCATTACCACGTTCGCTTGAGGACGTCCTGAGCAAGATCGAGACCGGACAGGTAGAGGTCAAGGTCGCGCCGCTGCAATTTGGGCGCGGGCGTGGCGCACGGCGACGCGGTCGACGCGCAGGCAATAACACCGCTGTCGAAATACCAGTGAGCAGCAGTGCCACCCAGGTCGCGCTGGCGTTGATTGGCGTTGCCTCGATGGTTGGTGGCATCATGCTCACGAACGCGCACGAGATAGTACCAGGCTGGTTTTGCCTCGGCGTAACGGCGGTGAGCATGCTGGGCATTTTGCTTAAGCGATAATACGCCAACCTTCTCCGTCTCGCTGGACACGGCCCTCGCGCTCTAGCTTGAGCAGGTGAGCGGTGACAGAATGGGCGGCCACGGTGTGTAGCGCGGGGTCAACCTCGGCATAAATACGTTCGACGAGCGCTGCAACGGTGCTGCCGGGTGGCAGATCGTGCAGCGCCGCGAGGACCTGCTGCTCGCGTTGCAGGCGATGCGCGACATACTCGGCAAGCCTAGCCTGTGGGTCTGCGATGATAGGGCCGTGAGCGGGGATCATCGTGGTAATATCCAGGTTTTGCAGGCGTCGCAGGGAGGCGAGATAGTCAAACAGGTCGCCTTCGGGCGGCGAGATTACGACGGTCCCACTACCAGCAAGCAGGTCACCGGCAAAAAGTAAATGTTGGCGTTCGAGCAGGAAGCAGAGATGATCGAAGCGATGGCCGGGTGTGTGCAGGGCGCGCAACGTATCGTCAGCGATGGCGAAGCTGCTACCGTCGGCAATTTCTTCGTCAGCAAAAGGTGTGCCAGTGTAGCTAAAGGCAGCGATAGGAATGTGCAAGCGCTCACGTAGCTCGGCGGCACCGCTGCTGTGGTCGGGGTGGTTATGTGTGATGAGCACACGACGCAACCCTCCCCGTTTAACGCCCTCCTCAACGATGGCAGCCAGGTGCGCGGGCGCGGCATCGCCAGGATCGATCACCAGTGCCCCATGTGGGTCTGCACCGAGTACAATCGTGTTGGTGCCACTTCCCGTCATCAGTGAAGCATTGGGGGCCAGCAGCAGCGTATATGGTGATGGCATGGAAACACCTCAAATCTTTTGTTACAACGGTTGCGTGCTCCAGGGATGTTCTGGATCTTCCAGCAGCATAATGTGGGGCACGCCATCGATATCCTTGATAATTGATCGTTTGGTAGGCACATAGTTAACGGCGGCAGCGGCCAGTGCCTCGCGTGTCGTACGATAGGCCGAGAGGTCGCGCAACTGGCGATGGGTCGGGAAGGCCAGCGGGAACGTTCCCGCGTTGAAGCGTTCCAGCGCCTCCACCGGCGTCACCCACATGCCATCGCTGGTCTCAAGCTGATCGTAAAGCGCTTCTTGCGCGATTGGTGCCGATGCCAGGAAGAAATGGGTATCATAGCGTTTGGGCATACCAATAGGGGTAATCCAGTGGGCAAAATATGCCAGTTGATCGGTTGCTAACGTCAAATTTTCGTCGTGCGTGAGCGTGACCAGCGAGCCTTGACGTTGATTGAATGCCTGGCGGTACGCGCTAAAACGGGCTTCCGTGGCCTCGGTAACAGCCAGCATCGAGCCATCTTGATATGCCAGCAATACGTTTGCTTCCTCAAATACTTCACGAATGGCGGCAGCGCGTGCACCCGTACCCAGGGCGGTGCGGCCCTCTGGATCAGCGGCGCTAGTTGCAACCGGTGCACAGAGGCCGGGAGTCGTTTCGGCGTCGCGATCATCCTGTGAGGCGGAGCCACCGGGAAATACATACACATCAGGCACGAACTCGCTTTGCACGGCGCGACGCACCATAAATACTTCGAGATTGGGAGCAGGCGTGGCGCGGTCGCGTAGCAATAGTATCGTGGAAGCTAAACGGGGTTGCACGATCATAGAAATGTCTCCAATCAGATTACTACCCTTTTATGAGCAAGGGAGCATTATTATCAATGTGCATACATAGGTATAGAAACATTATAACGCGAAAAGAGCTTTGCGGTAGGATTTTCTGCCAGACTTGTGGCTCATATGTGCGTAATACTTCTTTTACTTCTGTAGATCGGCCTCTGATACTTCTTCCTGCTGTTCGATGATGGAAATTGACACCTTATACATAAAATTTCCGCTCCGATGTGCAGAGAGATTGCGATCCCTATAGGAGTATGGCTAGTGGAAACACACCATTCAACGTTTACTGGCAGAATTTCTCCATAAATACGCCAAATGTGTTATAATTGCGTCAATGTTTGCAAGTATTATATGAGATAAGTCTATTTATTCGTTTGGCTTCTCAAGCTGGTTCGCTAGCTTTTTCGCCTGTTCTGAGTGCATTATATTTCGTTTTTTGGCTTTCTCCATTTTCCTTATCAGAGAGTCAGGGGAAAAGAACAACCAGCGCATCTAATCTGCGACGTGCTCCCCGAACCTTTCACTGGAGAAGTAGCTTTGTTGCAGTGCTTGTGCGCCAGGCGCTCGGTGCCGTGACTCGCCTTCTCCGGCCCTTTTACGTTCCAGCTATCACGGGGAGATGGAAGAAATCGGCACTGGCTTGGGCACGTTCACTCGACTCGAAAAGAGTGATACCAGAGACGCGATCTCCAGAGACAACGAGATCGCTCACCACGTGAAAGCCTGCTTTCCTGATACCACGACCAGATGCTTCATTGTCGGGCAGGTATCCAATCCAAAAGCGATGAACAAGCGGTTCCTGATGGATGATGGCCTGGAGCAGATGAGGATAGATGCCACGACCACGCCACTCTGGAACGGTCAGAAAATTATACAGATAGCTATTCCCTCTGGGAATAGCGAAAGACAACTGAAGAGCCGAAATGCTTCCTTGTTGCGTCGCCGCCCATCCATAGGCAACCGGAACCTCGCCCATGAAAGCGAGATAGAGCCGATTCCCCATCTGAAAACGGGCAACGATGGCTTGCGGGGAATGATTGGAAAGACGTGCGATCAACTGTGTATCCGTCGAAAAATGAGCGGAGAATGTCGGGAGAGGCGGGAGAGTAGGTAAGGAATCTCCCCGCCACCACGTGGCGAAAGTCATAAAAATAGCTTGCCTCCTTATAAGATGCTTCTAGTACGTATGGGCAGAGATCACTGTGCAATAGAATAGGAGAAAAAAGCAAGCTGGTGTCTTCTTCACGCCTCCAAATTCTACGTGCGTCTTTGGCCATGGCGTATTGAGCGCGTACCAGCGCAGCCCATCTGGCAATAACCGGCTGCTCCAGGGTGGCATTTCTACTCGTAATAGTGTATATTTAACACTAAGAGGCGCTCCTTCGGCGCGAAAAGAAGAAGTCAGACCAGCCAGCCTCTCAGGAGAACTACGGAATGGAAAACACA
>DATAYF010000260.1:0-21012 GCA_036272735.1 Ktedonobacteraceae bacterium | reverse complement strand
TGGTGGGCCTTGGTCTGGATGATTTGGGTGCGCTACCCTCGTTATGGGGAGTGCTGGGTTGGCTGGTACTGATGGTGGTGGGTATGGTCATTGCCTGGGCTTCGCGAGTCCTGGTTGCCTGCATTTCCCTCTGGGTGCCATCTATCGAACTAGATGTGTTATATTCAGCTTTTTGGCAGTTCGGACGCTACCCGGTTGAGATCTATCGCCAGCCGCTGCGCTTTTTTCTGACCTACGTTCTACCCTTCGCCTTTCTCGCTACCTTCCCCACAAGCGTGCTAACAGGTCGCATTGGTCTATTGTTGCCTCTACTTGGAGTAGTTGTGGGATTTGCGGCTGTAGTGGTTGTCCAACTGGTATGGAACGCTGGTCTGCGCCGCTATACAAGCGCAACCAGCTAAACTTTTCCCTATCGAAAAGACCTAAAAAACACCATCAGCAGGCAACAGCCTTGCTAACAAACTCTCTGCACTATATTGATAAGTGCCTACTGAGTCCGCGACTCAGTAGGCACTTATCAATATAGTGCAGGCTGCGTTCCTCTAGCGGCTGGCCCAGAGCATGCCGCGCTTCATAATTTCCAGCGCTTCTGGCACGTTAAAATCGCTGCGGACGTGCCCTAATGAGGAATAGAAGACGCGGCCCTGGCCCCAATGCTTTTTCCAGACCACCGGCATGACGCTGCCCGCGATCCAGGGAGCGTAGTCGCCGTTGAATGTGGTGGTGGCTAATACCTCGTTTTGCGGATCAACATGCAGATAATATTGCTCAGAATGCATACGGAAATCCTGAATGCCCGCGGTGATAGGATCATCGGGTCGGGTAATCTGTACCGTATAATCGATGATGTTGCCCGGATGAGCCACCCATTGACCACCAACCATGAATTGATAATCGGGATTGTTGCGAAATGCGTCACCCATGCCACCGTGCCAGCCAGCAATGCCAACGCCGCTTTGCACCGCCGTGAGCAAGCCTTTTTCCTGCTCGGCAGTAATCGTACCCATCGTCCAGATCGGCACGACCAGGTCGAGCGCGTGCATCTTTGCCTCATCTAAATAGGCGTCTAGTGTGGCGGAAACCTCTACCTCGTAGCCCCGCTCACGCAAAAAAGGCGCGAAGAGGTTCGCACATTGCTCCGGCTCGTGGCCTTCCCAACCACCCCAAACGATCAATGCTGATTTCATAACATATCCTTTCTTCTGCACAGTTATCACTCTCCCCAATAGTACACAGCCTTTTTGTGAGAAGCAAGGTGCCAGACGAAATATGTCGTCATCTCGCACTCATGCGTCAGGGATTTATGCTACACTTATGGGATAAAGTGCTGTTGGGCTACTTATATTTTTCTGTTGTTTGTTGTTCAATACTCAAAGGGGAGCATATTTCCATGTTCAGGCTTGATAATAAAGTTGCGATTGTCACCGGCGCGGGATCTGGTATTGGGAAAGAAATCGCTTTGCTGTATGCTAAGCAAGGAGCTATGGTTGTGGTTGCGGATATCCGCCTCGATGCTGCTGAAAGCACGGTGGCAACGATTGCGTCACAGGACGGCAAGGCGCAGGCGCTCCAGCTTGATGTTGCGAGCGAAGAGCAGGTACGCACGACGTTCGCCGCGCTGGTCCAGCAACATCAGCGCATCGATATTCTTGTTAATAACGCGGGCGTGAGTCATGTCGGCTCGGTGCTGGAAACCTCGCTTGAGGATTGGGAGCGCTTGATGTCCGTGAATATGCGTGGCGTGTTTTTGTGCTCCAAATATGCTGTTTCACAAATGGTTGCGCAAGAGCCAAAGGGCGGTGTGTTGGTCAACATGGCCTCGGTGGCGGGCCTGATTGGCATTGATCGTCGCTTCCCATACGGGGCCAGCAAAGGAGCGGTAATTAGCATGACACGCTCAATAGCCATGGACTTTGTGGGCCAAGGCATTCGTGCCAATGCTATCTGCCCTGGCACTGTACATACACCATTTGTCGAGGGGTACCTTGAGCGCAGCTTCCCCGATACGAAGGACGAGGTGCGCCAGCAATTGCATGCGCGCCAGCCGCTGGGGCGCATGGGGCGTCCCGATGAAATCGCCAGCGCCGCGCTCTACCTGGCCTCCGACGAGGCTGCCTTCGTCACCGGTTCGGCCCTGGTCATCGATGGTGGTTGGACGGCGAAATAATGTGCTATACATTTTTCTAACATATTCTGGTCAGTCACCCCACGCCTGAAGGCGGGGGCTTGTGTCTGTGCTCCACCGCAACTCACTATAGCGTTGCTGCCGTAGTGCTTTGGCTTCCTCGCACGACACATCAGGGGACACCGACAAGGTCCCCGTGCTCATCCAGTCTTGCCGGGTGAGCAGCGTTCGCATCGTTACATTTCTCGCGCCGACCAAATCGGCATGGAGCGTATAGTGACAACGCTGGCACACAAACGAGAGTCCCTTGTTGGGACGATTGGAAGGATCGGTATAGCCGCACATCGGGCCAGTCTGGCTGCTATAGTGGGCGTCCACTTTCACTGTCAGACTCCCGGCCATCGTGGCTTTGTAGGCAATGTAGCCGTGCAACTCAGCGAATGCCCATTTCGAAGCATGCCTGTTGGCGTTGCGTTGCTTCTTGCTCGCCTTTTTGCCTTTTCTGCGTTTCGTGCGTTCGCGGATGTGTGTCAAATCTTCCAAGTCGATGATGCTGTGCGGATGCTGGTCTATGATGCGCCGACTGATCAGATGGTTGCGGTCTTGTTTCAGCCGTCTCTCTCCTGCGCTGATGGCGAGCAGGCGTCGCGTGGCGGAACGAGTGCCTTTCTTTTGCAACCGCTTTCTCAGACGTGTAGAGTGATCCGCCTTGGCGCGGACCTGTTTGCCAGGGAAAAAAGAGGTTTGTCCCGTGATGGTGGCCGTCACGGCCAGGTAGCGCTGACCAACGTCCACGCCAACGACCTGGGGATGGGTCTCGGGCGTTGGATCAGCCACCTCCAGCTCAAGGGAAACCAGCAAGTAGCACTGTTTACGTGGCTTGTCATACCAGAGCTTGGCAGCCCCGATGGTCGCTCTGTGCTGAATGAGGGCCACATGCTTCTCGTAGCCATGGAAAGGAAGGATGACTCCTCCCTGCAGGGTGAGGATGCTGACCTGCTGCTCTTTCTTGAAGGAATAGTCGCGCTGGTAGTGGTAGGTCAAGGTCGGCGAGACGTACCTGGGTGGCTGATCGAGTCCCTTGTAGCGTTTCCTGGTCCAGCCAGCTTTGCGGGCATCGGCATTGTGTCTGGCTTTGGTCTAGAGGGTTTTATAGGTAGCTCCCAGCCTTTCGGGGGACATTACAGGCCATCTGGGCAGGCAAGCCAAACAGCAGACGGCTGTCATCGTAGCACGCCTGCTGCAAGGCGCGCTGATTGCTGGTCTTGGCATGTGCAAAGCTGTAGCGACGCGCGCTGGTTCAAGGCATCACGATAGGCCAGTTGGGTCTCTCGCAAGGCCGCGAACTGGGTGGGAGCGGTCTGCAGTTTGAGCTTGGCTGTGATGGTTTGTTTCATGCGAACAAATGTGCCATTTTACTAATATCTGTCAATGCCGTCCTTGTGTAAATGTGCCTCTCTCCTCCTCTCCAACAAGGAATGCGGTTTGTTGAAAGTGTGGAACAAGAAATTCCTATAGCCTGAAATGGAGTATATGTATTGATTGGTGTGTATGTGTCCGGGACACGTGCACACCAATCAATGAAGAAAAGGTGTTGTGCATGTCGAATATGCCTCTAAGGATCGTGCTTGCCGGTTGTGGTGGTATGAGTGGAGCCTGGTTGGATGCCGTAAAAACGCGCTTGGATGTGGAGGTGGTGGGCCTGGTGGATATCGTTGAGGAGGCTGCCAGCAAACGAGCAAACGATTACGCACTCGTCGATGCTGTGATCGGTACAGACCTGGTTACTGTTCTGGGGCAGACTACGCCCGATATCGTGTTTAACTGTACCATCCCTGAAGCGCACTATGCTATTACTATGACCGCCCTCAAACATGGGTGCCACGTCTTAAGTGAGAAGCCGCTGGCAAGCTCGATTGCGCAGGCGCGCGAGATGATCGATGCGGCTCAGCAGGCGGGCAAGTTATTCGCGGTCATCCAAAATCGCCGCTACGATGCCAACATTCGTCGCCTGCGCTCGTTGCTGGCTTCTCAAGAGCTTGGCCCGATTACCACCGTGAACTGCGACTTTTATATCGGCGCGCATTTTGGTGGCTTCCGTGACCACATGCCGCACGTGTTGCTGCTCGATATGGCGATCCATACGTTCGATGCCGCACGCTTGCTGACGGGTGCTGATCCCGTCGCTGTCTACTGCAAAGAATGGAACCCCGTGGGTTCCTGGTATGATCGCGATGCCTCCGCGATTGCTGTTTTTGAAATGACGAATGGCATTGTCTATACCTATCGTGGTAGCTGGTGCGCTAATGGCCTGGCTACGACCTGGGAGAGCGATTGGCGTATTGTGGCGCAAAATGGCAGCGTGAAATGGGATGGGACCGATAATTTCCAGGCTCAAGCTGTGGCGGAAACAGGTGGCTTTATTTCCACCTACCGTGATGTTACTCTACCCGCACTTCAACCACAGGACGCGATTGGTGGGCATGCTGGCCTTATTCATGACTTTATCGAGTGCGTAAGCACCGGCAGGCAGCCGGAAACCAGCGCGTCCGACAATAGTAAGAGCCTGGCAATGGTCTTTGCTGCTATTGAGAGCGCGGAGACCGGCCAGCGTGTCGCCGTACAATGGTAAATATATTGAGCATGCAGGTACATGCTGTGCCTTTATTTTATCCTATTGTCTAGTATGAGGCCCGGCCCCATACTAGACAATAGGATAAAATAAAGGCAACCAGGAAGGTTTATGGAGACTGACCAGGGAGATGGTGTGAAGAACACCAATCGGGACACGCCATCATCTGTAGATGTGGCCTCCCTTCCATTGCAGGATGCGGCTATACTTGCTGCCCCATCCCACGACCCGTATCAAGCTTTGCGTTTTCGCAGCTATCGTTTCCTGCTCATCGGCACATTTATTGCTGCCATTGGTGAGCAGATGGTGAATATAGCGATTGGTTGGGAATTGTATGATCGCACGGGGTCCGCTCTGGTTCTGGGTGGTGTGGGTCTGGCGCAGGTCCTGCCCGTCATCGTGCTTTCGTTGATCGCCGGTCATGTCGCCGATCACCGTAATCGAAAGGTTATTGTAATTATCACCGCGACTGTGCTGGCGTGTTGCTCGCTTGGCCTGGCGCTGTTATCGTATCTGCATGGATCGCTGGTGTTGATCTACGCCTGCCTGACGTTGATAGGCGTGGCGATGGCCTTCAACACTCCCGCCGCCGATACGTTGCCGACGTACGCAGTTCCCGATGAGGCGTATGAGAACGCGGCGACGTGGAGTAGTAGCTCGTGGCAGTTAGCGGCGGTACTGGGACCGGCCCTGGGTGGTGGCGTGATCGCGGTATTTGGCAGCGCGACCTGGGTCTATATCATCAATGCCGTCGCCGCTTTACTCTTTGCCATCTTGCTTATACCTCTGCGCGTGAGACCAGTGCAAAAAGCGTTGCCAGAGGGTAAACCTAAGAAGACGACGACCATGAAATCGCTTGGCGAAGGTATCGGCTTTTTGCGCCACACGCAGGTTCTTCTGGCGGCGATTACGCTCGACCTGTTCGCGGTACTCTTCGGCGGCGCTACAACGTTGCTCCCGATTTTTGCGCGTGATATTCTCAAGGTTGGCCCAGAAGGTCTGGGCTGGTTACGCGCTGCCCCCTCTGTTGGTGCCGTGCTGGTCGCTGTGTACCTGGCTCACCAGCCGCCGTTCAAGCACGCGGGCCGCACCTTACTGTTCGCTGTATGCGGCTTTGGCATCGCGACCATCGTGTTTGGCCTATCCCGTTCGTTCTGGCTTTCGCTCGTCATGTTATTCCTGCTGGGCGGATTGGACAACTTCAGTGTGGTGATCCGCAGCACATTGACGCTCACACGCACGCCAGATGCCATGCGTGGACGGGTTGCCGCCATCAATGGCCTGTTCGTGAGCGCTTCCAACGAGCTTGGGGGCTTTGAGTCAGGCCTGACGGCGCAGCTATTGGGTCCTACCTTATCCGTTGTCGGTGGTGGGATCGGCACGATTATTGTGGTTGTGTGCGTGGCACTAATCTGGCCAGCGCTACGTCGTTTAGGTGCTCTACGCGAGACGTGACGCGGTACCTTATCATAACCGCCCCGTAAAGCCCTTGTCCTTCAGACAGAGGGATACAGGGGGCGTTCCTTAGTTGGGGCAGCGGTTAAGAGGAATAGTTACCTCTTGCACTAGTTCGTGCTTTCTGTCATAATCTGAGCATGGATACAGTAATCAAGACCAACACGAATATTGTTTTTAATTGCCACTACCATGTGGTGTGATGTCCTAAATGTCGATGGAAAGTGCTGGTGTGAAGTTCATCAAGGGAGCTACCGCTCATCAATTACGGCAGGAGTTCCCAGAGTTACCGCGCAAATTGCCGAGCTTATGGACTAATTCCTACTATGTGAGAACCACAGGGTGAGAACCACAGGTGGTGTGACCATTGAGACCGTCAAACGCTATGTCGAAAGCCAGAAAGGGAAGTAGGTACGTGACCAAACGGGCCTATAAGTTCAGACTCTACCCAACAGAAGCGCAACAGCACAATCTTGCTCAGACCTTCGGGCGTTGTCGCTTCATTTACAATTGGGCGCTCTCAACCCGCAAACGGGCCTACTTCGACCGTGGCATCAAGTTTTCCACCAGCGACCTGTCTGCTGCGATCACCGTTCTCAAAAAAACAGAGGGAACCGCGTGGCTCAGAGAAGTCTCTAGCGTCCCCCTCCAACAAGCCCTGCGTCACCTGGATACTGCCTGGATACTGCCTGGATACTGCGTACCAGAACTTCATAGCCCGGCGTGCTGACTATCCCGTGTTCAAAAAGAAGCACAAAGAGCAAAGTGCGACCTACACCAATAATGCCTTTACTTGGGATGGGCAGAGCCTCACCCTTGCCAGGTAGAAAGAGCCACTGCCTATCGTGTGGTCTCGTCCTCTTCCAGAAGGTGCACAACCCTCCAGTGTGACCGTCACCAAAGATCGAGCAGGACGTTACTTCATCAGTATCCTGATGGAAGAAACCATAGCGACGCTGCCTCTGATCGAGAAGATGGTGGGCGTTGATCTGGGCTTACCATTCGCGGCGGAAGGCCCCTGCATTCATGCATGGGGATGGAAGCCGCGCCGCCGGCAGGCGGAGAAAACACTTGACAGGAATAGCCATGTATGGTACGTTTGTTCTAACAAGGCTCCGTAAGTCCGTAAGTCCGTAAGGTGAAAAGACTCATGGCAGGAGAACCTCTCTCTTCTCTTCGTTGGTGTCGCCTGGAGGCGGGCGCAAGCCGCAACGAAGAGTAGCAACCAACGGAAGAGGAGGCCTTCTGGCACTCCTCACGGTCATGTCCTCTCCCGTTCGAGTTGGTCGGCTTGAAATGCTCTCGGTCTCCGACAAGAGCCTCGTCGCAAGATGAGGAAGCGTTGGAACGACGGGAGAACCCCTCGGCTTTTCGCCGCAGGGAGTCTCAGAATCGTTTCTCATCACCTCTGATGGCAAAGTTCTTGAGAACCCCAAATATTATGCACGTGATGAGAAGAATCTAGCCAAAGCCCAACGCAAACAAGCTAGAAAGAAAAAAGGTTCTAAGAACCGCAATAAGGCCCGCAATAAGGCCCGCATCAAGGTGGCACAGTGGCACGCTCATATTGCTGATGCGCGCCGTGATTTTCAGCACAAAGCATCTACCAAACTGATACGCGAAAATCCGCGTGATCTGTTTGGAGACGCTTAACGTCAAAGGCATGCTGAAAAATCATTGCTTAGCGAAAGCCATCAGCGATGTGGGTTGGTCCGAATTTGTGAAGCAACTCGAATACAAAGCCGAGTGGTATGGACGTACTGTTGTGAGAATTGACCGCTGGTATCCATCGAGCAAGACGTGTAGTGCGTGCCTGCATGTCCTAGAAGAGTTACCGCTTGATATCCGGTCGTGGGCTTGCCCTAACTGTGGAACGTTCCACGACCGAGACATCAATGCTGCCAAGAAGGTGTTGTCCGTGGGACTCACGGCACTCAATGCCTGCGGAGGTACTCTAAGACCTGCTGACTCGAAAGTGTCACAGACTAGCACCGTTGAAACAGGAACGCTCAGTGGTGACACTGAGAATCCTCAGCCCTTCAGGCGCTGGGAGTAAGTCAAAGCTCGTCGCTCTTTTTGACGGCTTGAAGTCCTAAGCTGAGCGCGATCCCATCCTCTACGATGGCTATCGGTATGTCGGAGAGGATGGTTTGCGCCAACAACATACGCACGCTATACCCGGCGATGGCTCCAAACCCTGCTCCTATCGCGCCTTTTACTGCTCCCGGAATTGCTGGTTGGTTGTAGCGTCGGCTGATGATGGCACCCGCGATGGCTCCCATTGCCAGGCGACCCACGAATGGCCCACTTGCCAGGCGACTGGGTGCTGCGGGCAGTTTATCGGCGATGATCTCTCCAACGGCCGCCAGTCCTGCTAATCGTTGTAGTGTAGACATATTGCCAAACGTGGCAGGCGTTTCTGCCGATCGCTCCTTGCTCCATGCAAGCAGGGCCAGTGGCATCATGGAGCGCAGACCGGCTACGATACCTATGCAGAACGCCTTCTGGTTGACTGCGTTCGCGGCGTCAATCGTACGCTGCTGCGAGAACGGAACAACGTTTGTTGAATTATTGAGCATTGCCATATGCTTCCCTTTCAAATGATGTGCAAATAATACAGCGTGCTCGTCTACGCTCGAACGAACAGTGCTAAACTGTACTTACTCTATGTATCACGTACGGGTAAGCTGAATGGTTGAACAATTGGTAATACATATGTAGATAGGACTTCTTAATGGTAAAACCGGTCAAACGCAAAGTTTTTGCCTACATTACGCATGATCGTCACTTGCTCGTCTTCCGTCACCCTTTTGTACCAGAAGCGGGCATCCAGGTTCCAGCGGGAACCGTGGAAGTGGGCGAACCATTGGAGAAAGCTGTTCTAAGGGAGGCATTCGAAGAAACGGATTTGACAGATCTTTTCTTGGATGGATTTTTAGGCGAACAAGAGCGCGATATGTCGGATTTTGGCAAAAACGAGATCCATCATCGCTTCTTCTATCACCTTCGCTATCAAGGAAATCCTCCTGCAATGTGGCGGCACGAAGAGCGGTACCCTTCTGAAGAACCGAAGCACTTACCGATTACCTTCGAATTCTTTTGGGCGCCATTACCGCATGGGGTGCCAGCATTAATTGCTGACCATGGGAAAATGTTGCCACGATTGTGGGAAAACCTCTGCTTAGAGGGCAAGTAATACGCCTCTCCCACATGGTGGGCATGGATGGTTGCAAATTCTCTTGCAACCATCCATGCCCACCACCACCTTGTTAATCGTTATGGCGTTTTCCTCGCAGCAACAAGAACAGGCTTACGGCGATGCCAGCGCCTATGCCGAGCAATAGGGATTGTTGGCGCTTCTGGTTTGCCTGTTTGTTGCGCGTTGGCAGCGCGTAGAGGCCGCCTATTCGGTAGGCTTCGTCGAGGAGTTCGACCGGGTGTTTGACCTCCATTGGCAGGCCGCGTTCGCGCATGCCCATGGCAATTTGCATCATACAGCCGGGGTTGCCGGTCACGATAACGCTGGCTCCCGTGGCGGCGACGTTGTTCATTTTGCGTTCCAGCAGTTGGTTTGCCATATCCTGGTTGGTGAGATTGTACACGCCTGCGCTGCCACAACACCAATCCGCCTCTTTGAGTTCGACCAGTGTCAGCCCTGGTATGGCATTGAGTAGTTGGCGTGGCTGCTGCTTGATTTTTTGGCCGTGCAGCAGGTGGCAGGCATCGTGGTAGGCTACCGTACGTTCGACCCTGCCCATGCGTGGGTTGAGTTCGATGCTCGCCAGGATTTCGCTGATGTCTTTGACCTTCTCGCTAAATGCCTGCGCACCCTGCGCGTAGGCTGGATCGTCGCGCAAGAGGTGTCCATATTCTTTTACCGTCGAGCCGCAGCCCGCCGAATTGATGACAATGAAATCACAATTGTATTGCTCGAATGTATCGATATTTTGTCGTGCCAGTGCTCTGCCATGTTCTGCTTCCCCACCATGGATATGCAAAGCCCCACAGCAGCTTTGTTGTGGCGGCGTAACCACTTCGCAGCCGTTCGCCGTCAAAACGCGAATGGTCGCTTCGTTCACGTCGTGGAAGAGTTGATCCATGATGCAGCCACTCACGAAGCCGACGCGGTAGCGCCGGGGGCCAATTGCGGGCGTGAATTCAGGCAGACGATGCGGTACCAGGTCGCCTTTGGCACCATCCATAAGTTGCTCTGGCGTTTTTAGCTGTCCCTGGAAGGGCGTCGGCAGGTTGTTTGCCAGGTCGAGCAATCCGCTAGCGTGCACCAGGGCTTGTAGTCCCGTGCGCTGGTAGAGCTTGAGTCCGGCAAAAACGAGCGAGAGCACGAGCCGCGATGGCAGCATGACATTGAAGAAAAATTGCCGCAGCCATTGTGCCGCGATGGGACGCTGTTCGCGGGCGGCCGCTGCCTGTGGTTCAACGTCTGCCTGTTCCGTTGTGGGGGGGAGCTGGATCTGCTCGCGGGCTGCCTCTATCAGCTTGCCGAATTGTACTCCCGAAGGGCAAGCGGTCTCGCAGGCCCGGCAACCAACGCAACAATTCATGTGCTCGACGAACTCCTGCGAAAGCTCAAGCCGTCCCTCGGCGACGGCCTGCATCTGGTAAATACGTCCACGAGGGGAATCCATCTCGATGCCCAACACTGCATACGTCGGGCAGGTTGGCAAGCAGAAGCCACAATGGATGCATTGCCGCATGAGATCATACGTATGGGTATGGCGGCGTAGCGGACCCTCCTGGGGCGGAGTAATTTGCGTCGTGATCATAGGCGTGGTATCGGATATACTAGACATAAGTGCCTCCATGAATGATGAGAAGAAAAAATAGTTACCTCCGTGCCTGGCGGGGGTGTGCCGCAACCAGCGTCACTTCCTGCCGATTGTGGAAGAGCTGCTGCGTTTGCACAAAAGTGTATTGCTGACTGAGGATGTTCAATGCCTCCTTGAGCGTTTTCAGTGGATCGATGACTTGTGTGGCGTGCGGCAACTTCAGCACGCTTATCATAAAGCCCTCTTTTTTGAGACTGCGCGCCGCCCTCGCAAGCAAGCGTGCTGCTTCGCGGGCGTCCATGCGCATATCGTTGACAATCACGTCGTAGTGCTGTCCCTTACGCACCGCCGCCTCTATGTAGTCTTCCGCGTAGCCTTGATAATGCTCCAAGTGCTTCCTACCAGCTAGTCGTGGATCGAGCCTGGCTGGATCCACGGCAACAACTGACATGCCTGCCTCTAGCAACAAACGCGTCCAACCACCCGGTGCCGCTCCCAGGTCGAGCGCACGACCCTCTGAGGGCAAGGATACGCCAAAGACATCGAGCGCCTCTAGCAGTTTGAACTCGGCCCGGCTAATCTGCTCGGCTGTTTGTGCAAATTGGCGTGCTCCTCCCGGCCAGCTACTCAAATTGTCCTCTACGGGCGAGATGCCCAGGTAGCCGGTATCGGATGTGCAGAGGATGGAGACGACTATTTGTGGCTTTTTGATCGACTCGTTGGCTTTGGTCTCATCGACAATCGCTGCGGCGAGTGCCTGGTTGATCTGCCCACTGCTATAGGGCCGTTTGCCCTGGCTTTTGTCAGTTGAGATGAGACGCGACTGCACAGAGAAATGAATACCTCTTTCTAGTAGCCCAAAAGTTGGCAAAGCGGCAAGCGCGGCGGCTATCGCTCCAATATCCTGTTCGCTATTGTCCAATGGGAGACTGGTTTGTACCGGAGCGAGATGGCGCACGAAAAGTGGGTGTTGCCTGGCTGCTCGCTGCATAAATTGCTCTGCGTGTGGTACGGCGCACAGTACGATTCCCGGCGCAAGTTCCGCGCATTGTTCGACTTGTGGTTCTAGCTGTTGAAGTTCAGTGACGGCTACCTGCGCAAATTCAGGTTGCGCCGTGACGATTAGCTGCCTGGTTGTATTCACGATCCTCCCAGATCCATCCTCTCACGAAAAGTGGTGCTGTTCTAGTATATAACACCAATGCGCTCACCCAATTGGAACAATGATGCATGAAACGCCCTACGTCAATCACTGCTTTTGTTCTTTATGATTCTCCTATCTATCAGGAATAATTTCCCACCCCAAAGCGGTGCGCCAGCGAGAATAATGGCGGCGATGGTGAGCATGATTTTTTGCAGTGCGGTAAGTCCGTGGGTTGGAGGAGCCAGTACCCCTGGTGACGATGATGTAGCTACTGGGGTGGTTGCGGTGCTGGCCGCTAGCGTTTGGCCCGGTAGCTGTAATTGCGACCAGGCTGGTTGCTTCCCATAGTTGCGTGGCGTGGGCCCGCCACGCAGGGAGGCTCCACTACTACTATAACCCTGGCCTGTGCCAGCGTAGCCGTATCCTCGACCTGTGCCGCTGGTTGTGGTCGTGCCGATCTTGTGGCCGGGTGGTATTGGTTTCGCCGTCGGCGTTGGCGTTGGTTGTGGAAGATTGTTGCTGGCCCCGATGGTTGGGGTGTTGGTCACTTGTTTGTTGTTGCTACCATCTGGTATGCGTGCGTACGATTGGTCGGCGGATAATGCTGGATAGGCCACGTCATCGAGCATTGTGCTATTTACCAGCAAGTGTAGCTCTCCAGACGCGCCATTAGGTGGGAAGATGTTCTGGCCCGTTGGAAACACCACCAGGAAACCGTGGGCCGCGATGCGCGATCCGAAAGGCAAATAGTAGAAAACGTTACTGGGGATTGCCTGAATAAATGCGTGGGATGCATAAAGACCAATAGGCTGATTTTGTGCGTTGTATATTTCGATCCATGCTTGCGAATTGCTTGTGCTGTCGCAATTCCATTGTGCATGCGGATTCGATAGAACCTCATTGATGAAAAGCGTGCCCGAAGTTGTGGGGGCTGGTCCAAAGGGGCCTGCAACTGGTGCCGGAACCGATGGGGCACAATGGGGAGGAGTGGGGGTGGGGACACCAGAGACATTGGCGGCCTGGGCATGAGGATAAATGGTCACGCCCATAACGAGGAGGATAACACTGCTAAACAAGACAGATGCCACCACAAGGAACCGCACTTGACCACCTGCTACTTTCACTGCACGAAAAACCCTACAAACCAACCTCACGCGAACGTGACCATGCACTATTTGGTTGTTAGCTGTTGTGTTATTATGTAATGTCCTATATGGTAAAGCCAGCAATACTCCCGCTTGAACAAGGAGCTACTGAGAGAGATACTGGAATGGCACCTGGCGTTTGCCTGGGAATTTGTCGCTCATTGTGCGGCGTAATGCTTCTACACTGCTTTCGCCAATTGTAAAGGCAATAATGGAGCCAATGATAATGCCACAAAGACCCCCCAACGCGATACCTTCGATGAACATATGGTTACGAAAAAATGTCATCGTCGCCACCTTTTCTGTTTTTGTTATTGCAAAAACACGACTGTTTTGGCTTTACTCCAGAGGCGCTCGATCTGGTAGTACTCACGCTCTTTGGAACTGAATATATGTACAATAACGTCCCCAAAATCTAGGAGTAACCAGCCGCTATCTGCTACGCCTTCGCGGTAGAGCAAATGGGCCCCCTGCTTCCCTAGTTCTTCGTCAATAGCCTCGGCGATAGCCTGAATCTGGCGTGCATTACTACCACTACAGATCAGAAAGTAGTCGGCAATGGTGGTCACGTCGTTGACATCGAGCAAAAGGATGTCGAATGCTTTTTTATCAGATGCGATATCTACCGCAGCTCTTGCTATTTGATCAGTATCTACTTGAACTCCCTCCACAATCACTAATCACTCCCTATACTAATCCTGTTCTATCTATCTACCTACAATGTACCAAACAAGGTGAACAGGTTCTATGAATAACACTTCCTGGCTATTGCTATTCTAGCATATGACGTGTTTCCTGTCATCCCTCTTAGACATTTGGGGCAAGGCTTTTCTGGTCGCCTCACATGAATTGTGATGCGATTAGACCGGCAAAGGGGCAGCGAATTTTACAACGCCAGTTGCTTTGATGGTTGCCAGCATCTCGCGCGCGGTCTTGCCGGTCGTTGGATCAACAAACTGCGGCGCAATTTCTACGAATGGAACCAGTACGAATGCGCGCTCGGCTATTCGTGGATGGGGAATAATCAACTGCTCCTCTTGCACGGGCAGTGCATCATAATAGAGCAGGTCGATATCGATGATGCGCGGTCCGTTGCGCACCGTTGGTGTACGCCCAATGCGCTGTTCGGTGTCTTTGCTGAAGCGTAAAAGCTCCTGGGGGGTGAGCCATGTGGTGCCGCGACACACGAGATTGAGAAAGCGAGCTTGATCGATGTAGCCCACCGGTTCCGTTTCATAGACCGAGGACACTTGCTCGACGATCATCACCGTGGCGAGTTGTTTCAGCGCCTGCGCTAAATACGCGAGTCGGTCACCGATATTTGACCCCAGGGCAAGATAGCTAACATGCTGGCCTGATTCTGGTCGGTCGCTTGTATGCATACGTATACACAACCTTTCAGCGTATCTTATTGTGAAACTACCTTTGAAATATCCATAAATTGTTAAACGTCGCCTCCGTGCCGCCATAGTCGTCTCCACCGACCAGAAATCCCACCAATCCTGTCGCATATGCCGGGTCGGCGATGGCTGGCCTGATTAGTTGTTTGTTCACATAGAAGCGAAAGCTGGATGCATTCGCCATCACGAGCAGTGTATTCGTGACGCCGTAGCCGCCTTTGATGGCGTCCGAGGGCGTCCAGTCGATCAAGGTCAGCCAGTTTAGCGGATTATCCCCCTCGGCCCGTATGAAACGATATTCGCCGAGATAGTTTAATTCAAACACGTAGAATGCCTTTGCGGTCGAGTCAAGACGGAAAACGATACCATACATGTCGCCGCGTAGCAACTGTGCTTGTGCGGTGAGTACCGTGTTTGTAAAGCGTCTCTGGTTGAGGTAGCACCAGGCCGTGGTATGGCGCAGACTGGTGTAGACGTGGTAGCCCTGGGGTGTAAAGAAACACTGTTTACCATCGTTAATCCAGCCACCGCCGGGATAGGTGAGGGCATTTTCGTAGAGCACGCTGCCCGCGCCAACCGCCGTCGTCACGCCTGCTGTCGCCTGTACGCGAGCCTGGGCGGCCAGCGCGGCCTGTTGCTGCGCGAGCGCCGTCGCTGTGTGCCAGAAGAGTGCGGTGCCATTACTTGTTTGCAGAAGTTGGGCATTTTGGGTGGCGTTGTCTTGCCAGAGTAACCCAAGCAGAATGGAAGAACCAAGCAAGGCGAGGCATAACATCGTCAGCAACGTCTGGTGTACGCGTTGCGGTGTGGGGGCGGTGCGTGGTATCGATGGCATGGATGGCAGCTCTCGTGCCAGCGGATTGCGTGGAGTAACAATGGGGGGAAGAAACACCTCCGGTAGAAAAACGAACGGCCTGGTTGGCTCTTCCACCAGTCCTTCCGTGACGGTGTCTTGCAGTTGATCGGTCGACGGGAGCCCGCCACGTTTGTGAATCAAAATTTCTACCAGGGCCTTCTTATAGTCTATAGCAAAGGCCCTGGCTTCCTGGTAGCGTTCGTTGGGATTTTTGGCCAGGGCTTTGAGCATGACCTTTTCAATGTCAGGTGGAATATCACCATTGAGCAGGCTGGGCAAACGTGGTTGGGCGTAAATGTGTTTCAGCGAGACGGTTACAGGCGAGTCGGCCATGAAGGGGACGCGTCCGGTAAGCATCTGGTAGAGGATGATGCCGAGCGAATAAATGTCGCTGCGATAGTCATTTACGCCATTAGTCTGCTCTGGGGCCATATACTCTGGTGTCCCGACCATGCCGACCTTGGCATGAGAATCGGCCTCCATTTTCGCTTTTGCCAGGCCAAAATCGACAAGGTAGACGTGCCCATCGGGACGTAGCAAGATGTTAGAGGGTTTCACGTCGCGATGGACGACGCCATGATCGTGAGCATGTTGCAGGGCGGAGGCTATTTGTTCGAGCACCTTGCCCGCCACTTCCAGGGAAAGCTGTTCTTTTCTGAGCAAGTAGTCCCGTAGCGTCCCACCTTCTACGTAGGGCATAACAAGATAGTACCATGGGCGTTGTTCCCCAAAATCGTAGAGCGGCAGAATATGATCGTGTGAGAGCGTGCCTACTGCCAGCGCCTCGCGCTCAAAACGACGGACAAATGGTTCGTCGCTGCCATACAATACCTTGATTGCGACTCTTCTGCGCACGTGGCGGTCATATCCCAGATACACCTCAGACATGCCTCCACGTGCAACACAACGACGCAGTTCATAACGCCCAAGTGTCGTCCCTTCTATCCCCATCATCGTCTCCTACCACTCCCAATGTGCAAGTGTGCGTCACTACTCCATTGTCAGGTCACAGTCTCTGCTTGCTTGATTTACCTTGCTTTCCAGTAACGTTCCAGGCATACCGTCTCTATGGGACGAATATTGTGAGTATAACTGTGCATCGCGGTTTGGATGGCGTCTTTGCCAGGAAAGTTCCGAGCAATTTGCGAGGCGTACATCTCTGAAGCGGTGACGCGTGCGGGCAGAAACTCCGATACTTCTACCAAATGTGGTTCCAGGTTCGCCCCTATTTCTTGTAAGCGAGCATCCAGCGCGCCTTTCTGCCTGAAAACATATGGGAAATCTTCGTAATAGTAGACCTTAGAACCCTGCTGGACAAGATGGTCCGCAGCGGAACTCACGATCTGATGATCCACGTGGCGGCCTGCTCCCAATGGGGCATACCAGACGACATCCGGTAACTGGTCTTTGATGTTCAAGAGGTCCTGCGACAACTGCTTTTCAATATTCTGGTCGCTGGGATGGACCTCGCCGCCCATAATGGCTTCGATACTGCTATAGTTTCCCCGATAGCTGGCGTCCAGGTAGTCGAGCCAAAGATAATCTACTTCCAGGTAATCGGCCGCGGCCGCGTCTTCTCTTCTACGAGCCTCCATGGGTGCTGATGGACCCTGGGAGTCGGAGAAGCCCATTTCCTGGTGTGTTTGTAGGGCGTAGTGAGGGAGCGTCATATTCGTTGGTGGTACACCGCCGAAAACGGTAATGACTAACGGGCGCAAGCCGCTGCTTACCTGTACGCCAAGGGTGCCTCCACAAGCAAAGACCACGTCATCGAAGTGTGGTGCGAGGAAGATGTGACGGTATTTACGCGTAATATCTTGTAAACTGGTGAGTTGCAATGTCAGGTTCCTCCGTGTGCCTCGCTCTTGAATACTGACGCTATGGTCATCATCAAGTATACACGAGACCGATAAATTATGATTTTCTATGGAAGTCTCACTCCATCCTCTGTATAATCCAGTAACCCATCTTTGGCTAGCCCACTCACAAGCGTTTGGAGCCAGGCCAGATCATGCTCCTCGTTATACTCTGCTTTGATAGTGGGTCCCAGCGTTGCCAATGGAATGCGCTCGTCGGCTGGTAAAGATCGTAAATAGTCGACGATGCGGCCGCGAAAATAGCGATTTGTGCTGGTGAATGGTTGGGACTGATAGCCAGACTTTTTCTCCGCCACCTTCCGCAATTGCCGTAGGACCGCGCCAGAAGGGAAGAGGCTATAATACGTCATATCTGTATAAGCTGTACAAACGTCCTGCAATGGGCAGTTGATGCATTGCGGGTCCCCACTAGTACAAATGGTTGCTCCCAGATCCATCAATGCCTGGTTCCATGGGTAGGCTTGCTCGGCTGGCAGTACTTCCTCGGCAAGCAGGAGCATCTGGGCATCGTTGGCTTTGGGTTCAGGATGTTCTAAGCCAAGAAATACACGATGGAGGACACGACGAATGTTTGTATCGACCGTCGCCACCTGTTTATGGTATGCGAAGCAGGCTATAGCTCCCGCCGTGTAGCGACCAATGCCTTTTAATTGTAAAAGGTCGGGAATCGTGTCTGGTATGCGCCCTTGATAGTTGGCGACAACCTGGCGTGCAATGCTCTGCAAGCTCACCGCGCGCCTGTTGTAGCCCAGAGGTACCCAGGCCGAAATAACTTCGGCGGTTGGCGCTGTAGCCAGATCGGACAGGGTAGGAAATGCCTGCAAAAACTGCGCGTATTTCGGCAATACACGATCTACCTGCGTCTGTTGCAGCATCATCTCTGAGACCAGGATGGCGTATGGATCGCTGGTGGCGCGCCAGGGCAAGTTGCGCTGTTCCGCTGCGTACCACGTTAACAGCAGAGAGTGCACACGGGTTATGACTTCGGGCGCGAACTGGATTTCGATAGGTGATGAGGTTGTAGCCTTTTTGCGCATGCTGCCTCAGGCTTTGCTCGTACGGACCGAGGCAGTATCCTTCGTGCCATTGCTCGCTTCTGACTGCTGTGTTGCTTCTTCGCTCTGCTTGCTGCGTTTGCGTGCGGTCAACGAGAAGAGTGTGTCTCCGCCCTCTTGCCAGCAAGTTGAACCTGGCGAGGGGAGGTTTTCGCACAGTAGCCAATCATTGGCGTCCTTCAGCACGTGCCCCTTGACGCACTTGGCGTACATAATCTGCTCGTTCAGTTCAGGATCATCTGGCTTCACATGCGGTGAAGCTATTTTAGGAATAAAAAATTTACACCACGCCACGGTTCTATTACCTTCCTTATGATGGAATAAAATTGAATGAGTCAGCTCGCGTATGAGCACCACCCGGTTTCTAGCGATGATTTACCGTGGTGGTTCAGGCCAATTATAGCGTATTTCTGCATTTTTAACCAGAGGGGTAGTGTTCAAGCCCATCTTCTGGCTGACGAGGGCCAGGCGGCTATCGAGGGTGAGGGCATTGCCGCTCAAATCTCCGTAGTATGCCTGTAATTGTAGCCCGGCTGTGGTGAGCATGCGCTCTAATTCGCTGAGGGTGTAGATGCGCATGGATTGGTGATGCTCTGTGCGTTTTCCATCAGGACTGAGCATGGTGATATGCACCTCGTTGCGACTTGCGCGCAGGTCGATGTGGCGCTCTTCCAGGACCATCAGACCATCCTCATAACGCAGGATGCCGTATGGCGAGAAGGCGCGCAGTACCCGTGGTTGATAGACGGTTTCCAGCAAGAAGCGGCCGCCTGGTTTGAGGGCTTTGTGCACCTGGCGTAAAACCTGAAGGTCCTCTGCTTCATCACGCAAATAGCCAAACGAGGTAAAAATATTGATGATGGCGTCGAATTCGTTCTCGAACGGCACGGCTCGCATATCGCTGTGCACCCAGCGTACGTTGACCCCCTGTTCTTCGGCCGTCACCTGCGCCATGTGCAGCAGTGTGTCGCTGAGATCCAGACCCGTGAGCGTATATCCCTGCTGGGCTAAAGGAATGGCGTGTCGGCCGTAGCCACAACAGAGGTCGAGTATCTGTGCATCGGAAGGAGGTTTCAGCAGGTCGATGATGCCCGCCACTTCTTGCGCTGTGCGACCGGCTGGGAGAAATGGAGCATAGATGCGCACGTAGTCTTCGTTGAAGAAGCTCTGATACCAGGGAAGCTCGCTCATATGGTGATCCGTCCTTTGTGCGTAGCCTTGCATTAAGACCTTTCGCTCATCACAAAACGCAACCACCACGTGCCTACTTTTACTGCCAGGATGACATAGAGAATGCTCCAACTTTCTTGCAGCACGGCGTAACTGGCCGCCATGGCGAAACAAAAGAGCGTGGCAAGCGCCGATAGGTCTTTGAGACGGGCATTTTTCAGGTGCCAGCGGAAGCTCCCCATGTTGCTTCCCTGGTAATACCGCAATATATAAGTGGTTAGGAGTAACAGAATGATAATGCCGAGTGGCCCCAATACGAGTAAGATGAGTGAAAACACCTGTGTATACATCGATTTTGCCTTTGTTCGCCTTTGCAAGCACTTGACACGAATGCAGAAGATGTACCTCCGTAGTATAGCACTCAAACACTCACTACACAAACCTCCTTCCTCTAAACACAACAAATCCTCACAAAAGCACAGAAGCCAGACCAGCACGAATAGCCATTAAGGTTTTTACTTCTTAATGGCTCTATTTTTCTCTTAATTCGGACGCTACAGCAGTGATCAGAAAGATTGAATCCTCAAGTTTGGAAAGAACAGGACGAAATTATACTTTTGGAGAGAGTTTTCTGTCCCAGGCTTAAGATGGCCGAACATCGCTGTAGAATGTATTTGCTTGGCTTGAGAAGTCATTTCACATGTTCAGTCTGTTCAGTTGTATAAGCTTCTGGAGCCACCTACCTGGAAACACTAGCCATATCAGACCCACCTCTCTCTAGCTTGAACTTGGATATGCATTTCAGACAGCTTATCACTCAACAACGTACCGGTAGAGCAGACAAGAAAAACACAAATGAAGGAGACGGTCTCTATGAGAGTAATAGCGTTCCTTGGAGGAATTCTTTTGTTCGCAATGGTCGCCATCTTTGCCAGCATTGCTGGCATTGCCTATGCACAAGCTCCCGCGACGAACACAAGAGAAGCCCAGCTCGGGCCAACCGATACCTACTTCGTTACCCAGACTTCGCTCGGTACTCCGTTCCAAGTCGACGCCGGCCGGCTTGCTCAGACGAAGGGTGGCACCGAGGCCATTCGCTCCTATGCGCAACTCATGGTGAGCTCGCATATCGCGGTGAATAATGCCCTGGAGGCGATTTTGCAGCGCAAAGCTCCGGTCCCCCCGCCGACGCTGCTGAAAGCCGCGTACGCGACAATGATATCGGCCCTCCAGCATGAGACGGGTCAGACATTCGACGCAGATTATGTGAGCGGCCAAGTGAACTATCAAAGGGCCAACGCTGCGCTCTACCAGTACGAGATCGCCAACGGCAGCGACCCCGACCTCAAGGCCTTCGCGCAGCAAA
>DATAYF010000259.1:0-8413 GCA_036272735.1 Ktedonobacteraceae bacterium | reverse complement strand
CTTGTTGGTTGGGAAGATGACCAAACCATAACAGGTGGATCACCTCCTCGAAGGTGGTCGTGCGCGCCAGCTCGTGGATATCATAGCCGCGATAAATGAGGTGCCCCGCCAGGCCGTCGACCTTGCTGATGGCTGTCGTGGCGGCTACGACGCCTTCAAGACCGCCTTTACTGGCTTTCGTGCCAGCCACATTTGCACCCGTGCCATTTTGCGGGACGTTACCAGTATTAGAAATCGCCTTTGACATGTTAGATTTGCTCCTTTGCTTTCTAAATCACTAAAAACCTTGATCCAGAGGTATTTCCATGTACGTTGTAGCACATATCTGTACGTACGTCAATGAAACTCTATATTACTCGATTTAGGTTGGTGATACTCGATTTTTGGGATTGCTGGCAAATTGTTGAGTCAAAACGTTGACATATGGTGATAAACCTGCTATCTTCAATCTGCCAATGAAATGTAAAAGAGGAAATACCTTTGAAGCGATATTCACGGCTGTATCGATCTGCACTGCTGGCTTTAGCGCTGGGTGTGGTCATTGCCGCCCTGCTCAGGCAAAGGCTGCTAATGGGATTGCTGGCGCAACCAGTGCATGAGCAGCAAGAATGGAGCGACTTTAGATTTCACGTTAGGTAATCAGCCAACGAATTGGGGAAGCCGTGCAGCAGATGCTCCACCCTCCTATGCACCTATATCTTGATTTATTACCTGATTTTATTGCGACGTTTTTAGGTTTGGATGCATTATAGGTATATAGATAATAACATTTGATTTTCTGTCTTTAGTGAAGTGCTTTTAAAATGAGGGGTATTGGGTTGGCGGAAGTATTGCTGGCGCATCAGAGAATAGAATAATACACACTTATGCCTATGTAGATGTAATGCTAATAAAATACATGGGCGCGCTTTCGAGCGGAAGGAGGCCGTCTTGCTGAAGCAGAAGCGAGGGCTATTTGGTGTTATTGCTCTCATAAGCTCAGTGGTTATCGTTTTGTCGATCTTTATTGGCACTGCCGACACGACGCAGGCTGCGAACAATTTCAATAATGAAGGCATTAGCGCGAATACGCAAACGAGAAATGGCAATTTTGATGGGCAGGGTGCCAGCTACTCGGCGACTGCGCTCGCGAATGCTGGCTTTACGAGTGGATCAACGATCAACGCCGATGGGTTCAGTTTCCAGTGGCCCGTAGTAGCGGCGGGCACGCGTGATAACTGGCAGGCCAGTGGTCAGGTGGTGCCGGTGCAGTCAAAAGGTTCGGTTTTGGCATTGCTCGGAGCTTCGGCCAATGGCTCGGCGACAGGAGCGGCCATCATCAAATACAGTGATGGCACAACGCAGGCATTTACCTTGTCATTGAGCGATTGGACGCTTGGTGGTGGAAAGCTGCGCATGCTGGCGAGCAATCGCATCGTTGCTACCCTGCCCTACCGCAATATACTCGGGGGGGGGCAGAATACTTCTACCTATGTGTTTTTCACGAGCGTGGCGTTGCAAGCAAGCAGGACGATCCAGAGCCTTATGCTGCCTACGACGACAACCGGGGGGCAGATGCACGTCTTCGCGGTCTCTACCAATGCTATTAATACGACTGGATTGAACAATGAAGGGATCAGTCTGGGCAACAACCTAGGGAGTGGGGATTTCGACGGGCAAGGTGCCAGTTACTCCAACGATGCCCTGACGGCGGCGGGTTTTGCTTCGGGTAGCAACGTCAAAGTCAAAGGTGCGACCTTCCAGTGGCCGACCGTTAGCGGTGGCCGTATGGATAACTGGCTGGCGGACGGACAAGAAATTCCCGTTTCTGGCAATGGCCCGGTGTTAGGTCTGCTTGGAGCTTCGGCCAATGGTAGCGCTTCGGGAACGGCGCGTATGAACTTCAGTGATGGTACGCAGCAGTCATTTCCACTCGCGTTTAGCGATTGGACGCTGCTTGGTGGCAAGGCTCAACCACTGGCAAACACGAGCGTCGCCGTCTCCACGCCTTATCGTAACATGGCGCGAGGCTACCGGCAGAATATCAGCACCTATATATTCTACACCGGTGTGAACGTGCCGGACGGCAAGACGCTCAAGAGTGTCACCTTGCCAACGACGACCACGCCGGGACAGTTACACGTCTTCGCCGCCGCTCTAGGAGCCGCAGCACCACCAGCTTTTAACAATGAGGGCATCAGCAATGACACGAACTTAGCCAACGCGAACTTTGATGGTGGCGGCTATAGTTATTCTAACCAGGCGTTGATGGCGGCCGGTTTTAAGCCTGGTAGTAACGTCAACGTCAAGGGGGCAAATTTCCAGTGGCCGGCCGTGGGAACTGGGATGAACGATAATTGGCAGGCGGCGGGGCAGGTCATTCCGGTGATATCAGGTGGCTCGTCGCTGGCATTTCTGGGTTCCGCCGCCAATGGTAATCAGACCGGACAGGCAACCATTACCTATAGCGATGGCACAGCGCAACAGGCGACCCTGGCATTCAGCGATTGGGTATTGTTTGCCGGAAAGGGGCAGATCGTGCCTGGTAGTGGCATTGCGGTCGCGCTGCCATATCGTAACTCGGTCAGGAACAATGGACGAAATTACCTGGAAAACTACCTTTTTTACGCGAAGATCGACCTGCAAAGTGGCAAGGCTATTAAGAGTGTCACCTTGCCTACCAATAGCAACATGCATATCTTCGCGATCACGACGCAGAATTTTCAGGAAGTGGCACAGACCTCAAGCTGGCCGACGTACACCTTTGATAATGAGCGTTCGGGCGACAATACTGGCGAGACCACCCTCAACGCTGGCAATGTGGGACGCTTGAAGATGAAGTGGTTGGCGCGTGGAAATGTGGGTATGTCGATGCAGCCGGTCGAGGCGAACAATGCGATCTATTGGGGGTCGTGGGATGGTTACATGCATGCCACGACCACCTCTGGTATCCAGTTGTGGAATACCTCGATTGGTCAGAACTACGCGCAAGGTTGTTTGCCACCAACCGTTGCGATTGGCGGCACGGCGGTTATCGGGAACGTTGGGACCACGTCCGCCGTCTTTGTCGGTGGTGGTGGCAATACTGGTGGTGGAGATGGGCAGGCGGACTACTATGCGCTGAATGCGACTACAGGGCAGGTCATGTGGAAAACGGCGCTGGGACCGGCACCGCAGAACTTTCTATGGGGCTCGGCAGCGCTATCCAATGGTAGCATTTATGTTGGTCTGGCTTCCTTTGGCGATTGTCCCTTGACGCAGGGCAAACTTTTCAAGTTGAATGCGAACACGGGCGCAATTCAAAGCGCCTACAATATCGTACCTGACGGCTGTCTTGGTGGCGGTATCTGGGGCACGCCGACCATCAGTCCCGATGGCACCAAGTTGTATGTTGCGACCGGAACGTATCGGTCGTGTAACGCCCCAGGCAATAACTCGGCGGGAGTGATCGAACTGAACACAGCTACGATGTCGCTTATGGGGGCCTGGCATATACCATCAGAGGAGGTGCAAGGGACCGATATCGAATTCGGTTCAGCACCAACCTTGATGAATTTCAACTACAACGGCACAAATGAGCACTACGTTGGCATCTCGGCAAAAGATGGGCAATTCTACATCTTTTACCAGGATCGCATCAGCCTCGGCCCGATACGCCACGTGTTTATTGCCGACTCGGGTAATTGCCCGCAGTGCGATGGTGGCGCGATAGCCCCGGCCGTTTGGGATGGCTCGACGGTCTACGTGGCGGGTGGGCATGCCACCATCAACGGTGTGGGCTGTAAGGGCAGCGTAGATGCGATCAACCCGGTAAACGGTGGCTACAAGTGGCGTCGCTGCTTGACAAGCGGTCCGGTGCTTGGTCCACTGGCAGGATTTCCAGGTGCGGTAATAGCGACGCAGGGCTCGAAATTCGACGCGTTGAGCATGGCGACAGGCAATGTGCTGTTTGAGTATACCGATGGGTCCGCGGGCTCGATGTTTTATAGTGGTGTCTCGATTGCCAGCGGGCAGGTGTACGCTCCTAACCTGGATGGTAATTTCTTCGACTTTGGCTTGTAGAGCGGGGTGTGGAAAGGAGACATTGTCATGACAAACCGTAGAACAACCAGGAAGCGCTCCTGGTGGTACCGGGTCAGTACGGGGTTGTGTGCGTTTCTGTTTTTGTTTCTGGTCAGTTGTGCCAGTCCCTTTGGTGCAGGTTCATCTGCACCAACAGGCCAGGCGGCGACAAGTGGAGGAACGGTAGTGGCAACGCATACACCACTACCACCGCTGAAGCAGAGACAGTTGCAGTTGCCGACCGTGCAACCAGGTAATAGCTGTCCGGTGACGTCGGCGAAGACGAATGTGTCGCCGGACTACAAAGCCGCGTATGGGAGCGGCCCGGCGTACGTGGTGAGCGGTACCACCAATGGGATGTCCCTGTATAGTGCGCCACCGTTCAATGGCGATACCAACGATTGGGGTGGGATGCGTGAGACCTGGGAAATCGCACACTCGTATACCGGAACAGTGCTCATTCGTGGTCGGCAGATCGATGGTGCGAACCCAGTACAGTTCAATGGTGGTGTGACTGAGGTACCGACAAATGCTACGGGGACGGAGCCGATGCTCGAAACGCTCACGCTCAAGGGTGGGCAGCCTGGGCAAGGTTGGTCTACGTGGGTGACTTATACGCGTTTAAAGAGTCCGGGGTGCTATGCCTACCAGGTAGATGGCACTAACTTTAGCTACGTCGTGGTGTTCGCCGCTAAAGCTCTGTAGTGCGCCGGTAATGTTTTACGTATCAACTTGCAATGATTGAGATGCTGGTGCGGGTAGGTAGCCACCAGCATCTCAACCACTGCCAAGCTTATTCTTCGGGCTTCCAGGGAGGGAGTATGCCCCATAGGTTGAGAGCCGTGGTGCGGGTGTGCCAGAGTCGTGGCGCGGCAGTCACATCATGGTCGTAGTATTGTTGGATCTCTGCTGAAAGTTCGATCTGCATCCCCTCGGGATCGGCGAAACGTAGGAAGAGATCGTTGCCCGCGCCATGACGCCCTGGACCCCAGAGCAGAGGTGTCTGCTGCCGACCGAGGTGATCGGCCCAACGTAACAGTTCTGTACCATCCATAATGGTGTAACCGACGTGGTCAACTCCGAATTTACCTTCTGAAAGTATGATAGTATGATGATCGTTGCCGCACCGTAGCCAGGCGCATTCGCGTAGCAGCCAGTCAGAGATATCGAAGCCGAGCGCCTCGGTATAAAACTCCACCATTGCTTCCAAATGCGACGTGTGCAGCGCAACGTGTTGCACACGAGTAGGCTGGAATAGAGCATGCTGTTTGGCAATGGATGAGCGATTCAACAAGTCGTCAGCAGCAACAGAGATTTCTACGCGATTCCCATCGGGATCGCAACACCAAAGGGTATCACCCATATCGGGATCGCCGTCGCGCGTTTCTAGCACAACCTCGATACCGGACATATTCAAACGAGCGGCGAGCGCGGCCATCTCGGCATCGGTATCCACCTCGAACGAGAGGTGATGAAGCTGAGAACGGGGAGGCGCTTTGCGTCCAGGGGGCAGCGTGGGTCGGGTATCGTTGAAGAGACCGAGGCTGTAATGCTCGGAATTGAGTCTGAGAAAAATCGAGGCATCATCGATATCGCCGTCCGCATCGGTGCTCTCTGCGTTGATGTTGTAGAGATAGAGATCGAAACCCAGAGTATGGCGGTAGAAGCGGGCCAGGGAGAGCGCGTCATTTGTCCATAAACCGACATGGGCTAAGCGTTTCACTTTGACCTTCTGAAGCTGCTGGTTGCTCATGATAAATCCGTCTGCTGCTTTCTTAACGTGCGTTAAACAATAAAGGGGCATGTGCTAGTGCTATCATAGTTGGACAGAAAAAAGGAGTCAACGGTATTACCCTAAGGTCATAGCATCCTATCGTGATGCGCCTGTTCTTCTGGCATCGGTGTTGAGGTTGGATGTTTGGCCGCGGGCTTGTAATCAGCGGTAGAGCGAATAAAATGTTGGACACCGCTGCTTGAGAGGTCGATAGTGTCTAGCACGCGAATGAGTGGAGTAGCAGGCATGGGTGTAGCAGGAAAATCGCCGAGTGTTTGTGCCTGTGGTGTTTGTGCCTTGAGAGATACGTCTTCCTGTTCCTGTGCGAATGCCGTGGTTGCTAATGGCCGCGTTTGGACCTTCGCAAGGCGTGCGGTATCGAGGAGTCGGCGGCAAGTAATGCTGCTCATCACTGCACAAATCAGCAGCAGCAATAACCATGTGGACCAGTGATAAAACACATAGATAGAGAGCATAAGGCCACCTGTGAGCAAAGAGGGTATCGTGTAGCGGCGCAATAGCCAGCGGGCGTGCTGATAGCGCGCGTGCAAGCGCACGGTGATATGGTTGTTGACCAGCCAGCACGTATGTATAAGCACCGCTCTGCGTCTTTGAGCGGCTCTGCTCGTTGCAATAGAACGCTGCGTATCAGCAGGCCACGCGGCCTGGCTGACGCAACTCAAATACTGTTTGGGTATATGGCAAGTTCTACTGTCACCACCCATCCTGCTCACCACACAATCTTCCCAGTAGAAATGGATAACCTCTATTACTCTTATACATTCATAAACGACACTTTCGTGTCTAGAAAGATGTCTCCACGTTTCCTCTTCACGTATATGGATGAGGCTGACATCTTTCTCATATGAATGCAAGGAGTATATCGCGGCACTGAAGTGCCGATATAGAAATCGGCGAACCCCAGTGCCAGAAGAGGAGGTGTACCTACCCCACAACCACAGCTACCACCTGTGTCTTTTTGTCGAACAAAAGAACGGCACGATGCTCTCTCACAAACGTCCCCCGCATTCCCCCTACTTCCCTGGCAACGCAAACCAATCTACTTCAAAGGCTTCCTTCGTGGAAACCTTTGTCCTCCACAACTTCCCATCAACCCAACATGTAAAGTAGAATATTCACACGCCTATCGTGCCATTCATGTCACAGTAAGCAGACACAATCACGCCCGACCTTTGTCCTCCACACACCCATACACTTCATCATCACGGGATCGAGCACGAGGTAGTATGCCTATGGTTTACGAACACATCCATACCAACACTTCACTACCGCGACGAGCGCAACGGTTCTCTGTCATACGTATCCCGAAAAAAATCAGGATACGCAAAAGAGAACAGTTCGTGAACCGTGCTTTCCATTCGAATTTTCGGGCTTACTATGACTACACGAGCAGTATATACTGCTCGCATCAATTATGGGTGAAGAACAAATAGAGAATGCGTTAAAAATGAATAATGGTTGTAGTAAGTCCTTAACCTTTTATCGAGCTATCTGCTGATTTTTATATTGCATTATATAATAAGTTGATATACTTCATTGTTGATAGAAGTATTGTGATGGAGGCACGAGTGAGTGGGTGGGTGAGGTGAGATAGACAGAGGCTGGTTGCATACACGTTGTGGTGAAGTGAAATGAAGCAACGAGCCTCTTTATCGGGAGGATAATGATGGTATGGTTACAAAGGGCCGAGCGCGAAAGCCCCCGTGTTTCAACCGGGGGGATGAAGCGCCGTTCCTTGTGTGGGAGGGGCAGGAGGCCCTGGATCGCTTGAAATCGAGGGCAACGCTTGACACGTGCTCCTCGATTCGCTATGATTAGAACAGATGTTCCTCAATCAGAAAGGCAGGCGGATGGCACGGCAGCACCCCAAGCGCACGAAGCATACCACTCCCAGGCAGGAGACCGGCAAGCAAAGCCAGCAGACCACGACCTTTCTGCTCGCATTGCCTCTGGTCGTCGACGAAGGGCAGGCCAAACGCCTGCGTGCCCACCTGGAAGCCGGCAGACAACTCTACAATGCGCTCCTTTCCGAAGGGCAAAAACGGCTCCGTCGCATGCGGGCCGATCCAGCCTGGCAAGCTGCTCGCGCCATCCCTCGTTCCCACAAGTAGGAGCGACAAGCCGCCTTCGCGGCGGTGCGCCAACAGTCAGGCTTCTCCGAATATGCGTTCCACGCCTACGCCAAAACTGCACGTGTGTCCTGGCTGGCGGAGCACCTGGACGCGGTGCTGGCCCAAACCCTGGCGACCCGAGCATACCGGGCGCTCAATCGGGTCTGCCTGGGGAAGGCTCGCCGCGTGCGCTTCAAGAGCCGGGGACGCGGCCTGGAAAGCCTGGAAAACAAGCGCAATGATACGGGGCTGCGCTTTGTGCTCCAGCCTCCGGAAGAAGGCCACCAGGGCTTCCTCATCTGGCAGCACGACCAGCTGTCTGCCCGCATCGACTGGAACGATCCCGTGATCAAATATGGCCTGGACCAGCGTATCAAATACGCCCGCCTGGTCCAGCGCAAAGCCAGCAGCCCACGAGCGCAGGGGGCTGACGCCCTGGGCTATCGCTACTTCGTGCAGCTGGCGA
>DATAYF010000258.1:0-7546 GCA_036272735.1 Ktedonobacteraceae bacterium | reverse complement strand
CTGTCCAGCGTGCCATATTTTTATTGTCACAAATAATCTCTTCATTGCAAGAGTACACCAAAAAGGGAATATGTGCTTTACCATGTGTAAATCCCAACATTAAACTGGCTCATTGCCCAGGTTGGGTGAATCTGTGAGTTGATGAGTCATTCTCGCTTATCTCGTGAGCACGAATCTTCGGGAACCCATGCCGATAAGCTGGCCACCACCAAACCTGAGCATGAGCCACTGAATTTTGGGATTTACAGCATACCGTAGACCAGGAGTGCCAGGATATGGGTAAATGTTCAAATAAACCCAACCAATTTACCTGTTTTATTTCTGCTAATGCTCTCTAAAACCCAGAAGTTCGACTTCTGCTAAGGTCATTTTCTCCTAAACGTGCATTTTCGTTTCTCTACACCTCAGAGGCCGTTCACAGCAATTTCTAACCCGTGTGCCGCGAGCGATTGTGCCAGACCGGTGGCTTTTTTGAGTTCATCGCCGTGTGCTTTACACCAGGTTGCATAAGAGGCCATGACACAACGGTTTGCCACACTCCTCTCTAGCCGGTTACTTTCACACATATGATAACTACACTCCTGGTTCCAATCATTCCTCAGAGCTAAAATACTTCCTGATACAAGTTAAAACAATCATTCGTTTCTCCACGGATGGTTTAAGAAAGGATACATACATGTCTAAAGTTTGGTTGATTACGGGAAGCTCACGGGGGCTGGGACGCAGTCTTGCCAAAGCTGTATTGGCCAATGGAGATCAGTTGGTTGCCACAGCACGTAAACCTGAACAATTGGGAGACCTGGTAGAAAAATATAGGGAGCAGGTGCGTGCCATCGCCCTGGATGTCACTCGTCCGGAGCAGGCTCGTGCGGCAGTGGCGACTGCCGTTGAGGCTTTTGGCAGGCTTGATATTGTGGTCAATAACGCTGGATACGCGAATGTGGGATCTATCGAGGAGCTCAGCGAGGAAGACTGGCACGCTCAGATAGAGACAAATCTCTGGGGTGTGATTAACGTGACGCGAGCTGCGCTCCCAATTCTGCGTAAGCAACGATCCGGCCACTTTCTCCAGATTTCCTCGATTGGAGGCCGTTCGGGTACTGCAGGACTGGGCCCTTATCAGACCTCAAAATGGGCGATTGAGGGCTTCTCTGAAGTCCTGTTGCGAGAGATTACACCACTTGGTATCAAAGTGACCTTGATTGAGCCAGGTGGTTTCCGCACCGATTGGGCCGGTTCCTCTATGTCTTACACGCAACCGGGCGAGGATTATCAGAGCACTATTCAGGCCTTCATCGATTATCACAACCGGGCTGGCAGTGAGCCGGGTGATCCAGACAAAGGCGCTCAGGCGATACTGAGCATTGTGGATGAGGAGCAGCCACCACTACGATTGCTGCTGGGCACAGACGCGATTCAGATCGCGCGGAGTGTCGATCAGGCAAAACTCGATGAGACGGAGCGCTGGTTAGGACTCAGTTTATCCACTGATTTCGACAACAGCGCAAACGCGTTTCTCCATCCAGGACTGCCATCGAATCCGTCTGGAGAGAAGAAATAGCTTACGCACGTATTGCAAAGGAGTGAATCCCATGATCCAAATATCTGCAAAGAACAACCTAGTTACATTGATCAATGTATTCACCGTGGATCCCGCAAATCAGCAACGGCTTGTTGAGTTACTTACCCGCGCAACAGAAGTCTCTGTACGCCACGCGCCTGGTTTTGTTTCGGCGAGTCTCCATCGAAGCATCGACGGGACAAAGGTCACGATGTATGCTCAGTGGCGTAGTGCCGAGGATTATCAAGCAATGCGCCAGGACCCGGCCCCGCTTCCATATCTTCAAGAGGCACTCACTATAGCCAGGTTTGAGCCGGGCATGTATGAAGTCGTCCAGACGTTTGTGCCAGCGGACGAACATGCTTAATAGAGGGGTCAGCGCACCCAAACCCTCGCGTACCATTTTCAGGTTTGGATGCGCTTACCCCTTCTTGACTTCGAGCGCGCTCTAATCTGTATACTACCTTTATAAGAGCGTCCTATGCAAGAAACCTCAGAAGGAGATGTATGATGCGTCTGGTAGAACCACATGAACTGGTGGAGGTTGCCTATTTTGAGCTCATTTCTCGTCCTTTTTTCGAGCTCTTCACCACTTAGTGTGGTTGTACCTGCTTTGCTAATGACTTATTCAATTGAAATATTTTTACTGTTTTTTGCTATTTGTTACACATTGCCTGGCAAAGATAATCTAGAGCATATACTCAGAAAAATAATGCTCCAGTTGTTGCTGTGACAACCAGGCATAGCACACAATAATCGATTCCTTTTAGCGTTGTCTCGTGCAACAAGGTACGCTTTTCATCGCTCTGATATCCACGGGCATCCAGCGCAGTCGCCAGTTCAGAAGCACGCCGTAGTGAACTGTGGAGAAGCGGAAGAAAGAACATCGACATACTCTGGAAGCGTTCTTGCCATGTCCCATGTGTAGTATCAGCTCCCCTTGCAGTCTGCGCATTCATCAATTGCTCAGCTTCATTGAGAAGGGTCGGAATAAAACGTAATGCAAGCAGCAGCATCAGCGCAAAATCGTCGACCGGCCATTTCCAACGCCGCAACGGTGAGAGCAGGATGATCATTGCTTCCACAAGAGCAATGGGCAGGGTCGTCATCGTGAGTAACAGTGAGGATAGGTACAGGACAACAAAGACGGTAAAGCTTGTCATCAAAATCCAGACACTGTGTTCGGTAATCAAAAAAGGACCAAGAACTAGCGGCTGATTGGGCGCAGTGCCCAGCGTCAAACCAAGAAATAGTACAGTAATAATCACGATCAGTATGAATACGAAGCGCAACCATTTCATGATCCGATATCGCCAGATCTGACGTAATCCTGGTAGCAATCCTGTCAGCAGGAGGCAGAGGCTAACACTCCCAACAAGTAGCACACATATGAGTACAGGGCCATAGTCAGGGAAGAGCGGTCCTATCCTCAACACAATCCGGCTCTGCTGCGTGCTGCCAAAAAGTGAGAACAAGGCACTGGCAAACATAACAATGACCAGAAACTTGATTCTGTGCCACAATTCTCGCAATGAGAGGCCAGATACCATAATACCGCTCATCACCAGGACAAATGTCACAATATAGGGTGCGAAATGCCATTGCCGCTGGTTCGCAATCACCAGAATAATGACCAGCCATACCACTAAAAATAATTTTGTCCTGGCCTGTAAACGATGCATGATACTCACACCTGGATAGAAGATACCCAGAGGAATATTTTTTATCATCCTAATTCCACTCACATTTCTCTCTTTTAGAGCATAGGAAATTCTTCAGTCTCCCTGCTCACTATTCTCGATACAGTACGCCTGATAGCCATGCATCAATGATTCAAATGCCTTATCTCTCATCATCTGGTGAAGAGGGAAGATGTTCCACTGTGTGTGCATGCAGTGGTGATGGAGAACCAGAGGAGCCATGAGGAGCAGTCCGTTGTCTCGACTGCACACGCACGACAGGGCGCTTGAGCGTTTTCTCAAGATCACGCTCATGATATGGATGTTGCCTCAGAGCTGATCGAGATCGAGCCGATGATAGTGCGATCATACGTTCAGTAGGAGCATCTTGTTCATTGAGATACATTTCAGAGGAAACGGACGTTCCATCAGGAGCCATTCCTGGCCGGGCGATCTCTGGAGATTTTGGCATATCCTGCTGATCTACAAGTCGGAAGAAGTGTTTCTGCTCCTGCAGATAGGCAAAGACTTCATCCACCGTCAGTAGATCCAGGGGGGCAGGTATACCGCGCCTGCGTACATGAGAGAGCAAATCCTGTAAAGGGGGAACAGCCAATCCCCACTCGCGTAGCCGATCATCTTGCATAAAGATATCTCGTGGCGTCCCCTGCATCATGAGCTGACCTTGATACAACACGCACACCCAATTGGCCAGCTTCGCCACTTCAGACATATCATGCGAAACAATGATCACTGTGACGCCTCGTTCTCGTTGGAGGCGTTGGAGGTGCATATAAAATTCTGCACGTCCTTCCCTGTCCAGTCCAATGGTCGGTTCGTCCAGTATCAGTATCGTTGGCGACATGGCGATAATGCCTGCCAACGCAACTCGTCGCCGCTGTCCACCACTTAATTCAAACGGAGAGCGGGAGCTATAGTGTTGATGTGGTAAACCAACACTATCAAGGGCCGACTGAACACGGGTGCGTACCTCACGCCGTCCCATATGCATACGTCGTGGCCCAAAAGCCACATCAGCAAACACCGTTTGCTCAAAAAGTTGCGATTCAGGATATTGAAAGAGCATCCCGACGCGTTGTCGAAGTGCACGCAAATCGATCCGCCGATCTCCGACATTAATGCCATCAACCAGGATAGATCCTTCGGTCGGACGTAATAAGCCATTAAAGTGCTGCACAAGCGTTGACTTGCCAGACCCATTAAAACCAATAATGGCGGTACAGCTTCCGCGGGCGATCTCTAAAGTTATGTCGTCTAATGCCTTCTTAGGCTGTTGACTCATCTCATAGTGATAGGAGAGATGTTCAACTTTAATAATTGGATTCTGCACCAATAAGCCCCTTTTCAATCGCATCGATTGTCACGGCCTCGCTGGAAAGTGCAAAGCCAGTGGCACGCAAACGTGCTGCTAATGTGAAGGTATCAGGAATAATCAGCTTGAGTGCTTGCAAACGTTCAAGGTCACGCAAGATCTTTGCAGGTGTTCCCTCCTGGACAATCTGCCCTTGCTCCATTATTACGACACGTTGTGCCAATACTACCTCTTCTAACAAGTGGGTGACATGGATAATCGTGATGCCAAATTCTTGATGCAGGTGAGACAATAAAGTGACCATTTCTTGTCGTGAAAAGGGATCCAGCATGGATGTGGCCTCGTCTGCAATGATGCAATTCGGTCGCAACGCAAGGATACTAGCGATTGCCAGGCGTTGCCGTTGACCACCCGAGAGCTGATGTGGTGGCATATGGCGTAAATGCTCAATACCCACCGCCGCTAAGGCTGCATCGACGCGCTCGTGAATCATCCCGATTGGAAATCCTTGCAACGCCAGACTCCATGCCACATCATCCTCCACCACAGTCGCGATGATTTGATTATCTGGATTTTGAAAAACCATACCAATCTGATGGCGAATAGACTGTTGCTTTGTGCTATCTCTGGTATCCTGGCCATTCACGAACACTCGACCAGTATCAGGCAACAAAAGAGCATTACAGAGGCGTGCCAGAGTCGACTTGCCGCTCCCATTATGCCCCAGCAACGCGACATATTCTCCTTGCTGGATCTGTAAACTGACATTACGTAATACAGGAGAAGGCGTTGTTCCCTCCTCTGCACGCGTTTTTTGCAGTGGATACGAATAGGTTACCTGCTGTATATCGAGAAGAGGTGTGAGACCTATGCTGTTTTGCGCCATCCTTTTTTCTCCATTCTCCTTTGTACGCGAAATTTCAACCAGCGGTACCATATGCGATGCGACCAGCGACGAAACGTATTGCCTGGAAACGGCCGTACATCGTGGCCCAGCCGACGCATGAATGTATTTGTCACCATATAGATTGCTGTTACAATTGGACAGAGGACCACGCAAAGCGCAGGATACAAGGTGTACACCCAGTTCGTAAAACCCCAGCTGACAAAACCATTCACATATGGATAGATGTGCTGTTGCCAGAATGGACCATGTCCAAGACGAGATGCTATCTGCCCAAAAAGCGAGATAAATGCATTCAGCAGTTGTTGAACACTAGACAACAAATCATGGATGGAGAGACCGGTGAATAACGTCAAGAGCATCACGAGTATATACAACGTCAGAGCTCCCGCGAGAATACCCAGTAGTAGCAACGGACCATGACGCCACTGATGTTTCATCGTTACACCCAGAAAGATACCACCGAAGCCCTCAAGTAAGAGAAAAATCAGAGCTTGCGGTCCCATCACGATGCCTGCCAGAAAAACCGCCACACACATCCCCATTGACGCCACATACATTCCACGTCGCAATACTAATACAGCAAAAATGATAAAATTGAATATCGAAAAAAAGGCGGAACCTGCCGGCAAAACTAGGGCAATAAAGCGAAAGACCACCGCAATATCAGCCAATAATGCCCCCTCGGCGATTTCGATAGTATGTAAATTCCGTAACATTCCGCTCCTCATGCCATAAAAATATGTTTTTGTTTCTCCATAAAAGTGTTGTTTCTCTTCTAAAGTTGGGCTTTCTTTTAAAAAGAGCAGTAAGTATCAATTGACAATCATATCAGTGCATCCAAGGTTACAGCTAATCATCAGTATAAGGCCTATTTATGAAAAGACGATGAATACATACCCGTATTTCCTATCTAGTCCCTCTTCTGTCAAGTCGGGAGAGAAGCATGGAAGAGATTCAGGTATTGTCAACTTGCTGAGTAGCTAAACGTTCTGGTAGACGAATAGCCATGAAAAAACAGGCATCTGCCCCTCTCTACAAAGGCTTTCGCTTTCCGGCTGAGATTATTAGCCACTGCATCTGGTTGTATTTCCGCTTTTCCTTGAGTTTCCGTGATGTCGAAGAGATGATGGCAGAGCGTGGGGTCGTGTTGACTGACCTGCGAAACCGTCAGGCAGTGGTGTTTGAAATTTAGCCAGACGTACGCCAATGAGCTGAAGCATCGTCGCCCGAAAACGGGAGACAAGTGGCACCACTATCTCGTATACCTCAAAATCAATGGGAAAACGCACTACCGCTGGAGGGTTGTGGACCAGGATGGCAACGTCCTCGATATCCTGGTCCACAGCCGACGCAACAAACACGCGGCGAAACGCTTCTTTCGGAAGCTGCGCGTATGGACTCCAGTACGTCCCGCGTGTGATCATCACGGATAAAATGAAGCGGTATGAAGCAGCGAAACGTGAGATCCTGCCTGGTGGGGAGCATCGCCAGCACTCGCGTGCTCAACCATCGAGCGGAAAACTCCCACCAACCCATGCGGCTGCGTGAAAAGAAGATGCGGCGGTTCCGCATCAGCCCGCACAGGCCCAAGGCTTTCTCTCTGCTGATCGCGCCATTGCTGGGCATTTCCAACCGCGACGTCACCGTTTGACTGCTAGGGGTTATCGTATCCTTTTCCAGGACCGATTTCAAACATGGACTGAAGTGACTGGAGCAAAACAAGTCGCATACCTAGAGGCATCCCCATTTTCCATGACCCATGAGCATCTTTCCTCACCATATCTCAGCAATACTCTTCATTTTTCTGGTTCAGTTGACAATACCCCCCGAACAACGGGAGAATGCCTTTCTCCTGTTGGAAGAAGGTGTCTCGTTGAGAGAGACTGCTCGGAGATTCGGGATCCACCCCGAATCTCTGCGGCGATGAGTCAAGCGACAGAAACAGGCATAAAAAATACCGACACTCAATGGTGTCGGTATGTCCAGTGTGTTCCACTGGGGGAGTTTCGACGGAACCGACGGGATACGGATTATCTGCAAGACGTGCTTATGATAGTGTGTCAAAG
>DATAYF010000257.1:0-8147 GCA_036272735.1 Ktedonobacteraceae bacterium | reverse complement strand
TGCCAGAATGCTTGAGGGCACCTACTACATATAGCCAGTTGGTACTTTGGGTCAAACATGGGCCCGTCTCACTTTTGGTGATTGATGAGCTTATTTTGTTATGCTCTCCCGATTTTTGTGCTCAGATTTCTGACTTCTAGTAAGCAATTGAAGACCTTATCACCAAAAGTGAGATAGATCCATTATTCGCGCCATTTACCACCTCTCTATCAAGGGTGGTTTTGGTCCAATAGATAGGTCAGGTATGTGTCAAGCATGTCGGGTCTAACGCACTTTTGATGATTGGGGAACGGGTACTTCTGAGGTGGATTTTGGGAGTTTTCCAAAAATTCTCTATCCGCCTCTCAGGCTACCTGATACAGGCTCAAAAGTCAACAAGCGGATAGTAATCATCAAAATGTCAGAAGACCCAGCATGTCGTGGCGAGGTTTCTTTTACTACTATATGGCAAAGCTATTAGATTAGACAGGAAATTGGGAGAGAAACCGATCATTTCTCATCATTTTTGCTAAATAAACCGGTGAAACCCCTGCGGGAAATGGTGTAGAATGGAAGCTCAAAACGATGAACAGAGAGGTGCTGCCATAGCCAGACCCAGTGAAGTCTACGTGCAAGAGTTGTCGGCAGAAGAGCACCAGGTGTTGCAAGAACTCTACCATCGCACTCCTGATGCCGCGATCAAGACACGCTGTCAGATCATTTTGCTGTCGGCTAAGCCCATGAGCGTGCCGCAGATCGCCCAGATAACGTTCTACAGCGAAGACACCGTTGCTCGCTGCATCCATGAGTTTAATCAGCGTCGAATGGCGTGTCTGTTGCCCGGCCCAAAAGGTGGCCGTCCGCCCAAGATCACGCCCGATTACTTGAAGCGGCTGCTCTCGATCATCGAGCAAGACCCTCGAACTCTGGGCTGTGCTTTCTCGAACTGGACGGCTCCGATGCCCGGCTGCATACCTGGCACAAGAGACGGGGCTGTCTTTAGACGAGAGTCGCATTCGTCACTACGCGGCCCCGCTCATGGCTATGAACTGCTTCGGCCCGTTTTGACCGTAGCCAGTCCTGATCCAGAATATGACAGCAAACGGACCAGAATCGAAGAGTTGCAACGGCAGGCAGAGAGGGGAGAAATCGATCTCTATTATGAAGATGAGATTGACCTTGCTCTCTTGCCCACGATCACGCAGTATTGGTGCAAGCGTGGGCACCAGCGCAAAATCGAAACGCCGCGCAAAAATCAGAAACGCTATGGGGCAGGGCTCATTCATTGGGTGAGTAGCAAGCTGTATTGGGCCACCAGCGAACAGAAAGATAACGCCTTGTTCCGCTTGGTCCTTTCTCAGGTGCTTGAACCATCTCCCGATGGGGCCGTTGCCGGGCGCAAAATGTCTGTGGTGGTCGATACCTATCGCATTCATTTTGCCAAACCTGTTCTTGCTTTATTCGCAACTCATCCCGATCAGATTGAACTGGTTACTTTGCCAACCTATTCGCCTCAACGTAATCCTGTTGAGCGATTCTGGAAACATTTGCGGCGCAAAGTCACGCAGAATGCCTTTTTCCAGACCATTGATCGGCTTCTTGAGGCTGTGACCATGTTTTTCCAGGATCTCACAGCTCGCCTTGATATCGTTCGTTCGGTGGCCGGGTTAGCCGCGTAAGGTCCTTCGGAGGATGCAGAGATCATGACACATCATCACGCTGAGCAGATTCCCCAGATCTACGAACGACACGCTCTGGCATGGGATACTGACCGCAGTCGTGGAAGATGGAATGACAAGAGCTGGCATGATCGGTTCATCGCCTGTCTCACCCCAGGAGCCAGGGTCCTTGACCTGGGATGCGGGTCAGGAATGCCCGTCGCGTTTCATCTTGTCCAACAGGGACTGCGTGTGACTGGTGTGGATACTTCTCCAACGCTCATCACCCTGTGCCGCCAGCGCATGCCAGAGCACGAGTGGATCCTGGCAGAGATGCAAGCACTCGCACTTCCTCAGCGCTTTGATGGGCTTCTCAGTTGGGACAGCTTTTTCCACCTCACTCCTGATCGCCAACGGACCATGTTCACGGTGTTCGCCGCTCACACCGTCCCTGGCGCTTTTCTCCTGTTCAATACAGGTCCACAGCAGGGGGAAAGCCTGGGCAACTATCAGGGAGAACCGCTCTATCATGCGAGCCTTGATCCCGAAGAATATCGGCAGTTGCTCGACCAATCTGGGTTTGCTCTGCTCGCGCATACGGTCGAAGACCCAACGGCTGGTGGACGGACCATCTGGCTCGCTCAATCTCGAGGGCGATCGGAATGATCCAGTACCCAGATCACGATCCATGAACGCTGTTCTCTCTCTTTCGAGGAAACGCACACGGCTCATCCATCCATCCTTCATTCCACCACGTTTCCCGCAAGGATTTCACCGTTCTATTTAGACAACAAGAGACAAATTTTGAGCTATTCGTACTCAACAAGCCCATCATTCGACCCGAAAGCAGGGCTGAAAAAGCCTGCTGGGAAGTTCAAATCTTCCGACCTTGACGAGGGATAAAGTTAATTAACTACAGCAACCCAGGCAAACAACAAAGGAAATAGACCAATACCCAAAAACACAAAGTGGCCTCTAGAGCGCAATGAAGGACCACAGAGGACATCCCAAAACAAGCCAGTACGAGGTTTGTTCTTGACTCTTTGCCGTGCAAAGAAGTAACTCTCAACTACACTAGAAGCAGTTTGAAGCTCCTTTTTTTCTCAATAGTATACTGGCTACAGCAAAGCCATTAAGACCATAGAAAAAGGTGAAAAAGGCCAAATTTTGACAGCAGTCACGGTACATTTCACTACTCTTCATTGCGCATCAATGGACAAAAATATGCCATTCCACGCTCAAGGCACCCAACACAAGGGGTGTAGACAAAGCCGCAAACAACGCCTATACTAGAAGGTGTAGTGCTGATATCTCCTTTGATACACTACTCCGAACCGTTTCAAACCTTAAGCCACATCTTTTATGATACCTCCACAAATCATTTTGACATCAGAGTTGACATCAGTTAAACAAAGACGTATGTTACTTTTCTAAATAAAATAAGTTATATATAACATTGACGTTAAGTATGTTTCCTTTGTTTGCTGATCGGAACTGTCTCGATGAGATCGTCTTCTGCAAGATAGGAGCTTTTGTCAGCGGTCATCTAAACGTCAACGAGAGGCAAGCTTGCCTCCATCTCTTTCCCAAGTATTTCGCGTTACCTGAAAGGGATTCCTTATGTCTACCCCAACGAATAAAGCTGAACTGCTCGAAATGATGGAGCATAGCTATACGGCATTTGAAGCATTACTCGCCCCGCTCAGCGAAGCGCAGTTGACCGAGTCGGGCGTGAGCGGCGACTGGTCGCTCAAAGATATTCTGGCTCATCTGGCAACCTGGCAAGGGCGCGCTGCTCAGATCTTTGAGGCCGCCCAGCACAATCAACAGCCGCAACTCACACCCTCGATCAAAACAGATGAGGAGATAGATCAGTTCAATAATACAACCTTTGCTGCGAACCGCTCGCGCCCACTGGCGGAGGTCAAACAGGATTTTCATGCTTCCTATCAGCAGCTTCTGGCAGCAACTGAGGCACTTGGCGAGGGAGATCTGTTTGATCCAGGGCGCTTTGCCTGGATGGAAGGAAACGCGCTCTGGACGACCGCCGAGGGTGATACGTTTGGGCACTACAACGAGCACAAGCCGGCGATCGAGGCATGGCTGACGCGTCAGCTTCTCTAACCATTCTCAATGATGCCGCTTCTCAGGTAAGGAGGTGAGCATTTTCGCCCATCCGACCTTACGAGTGTTTAAACCACATTGTCTGGATCAGTCTGAGGGGCGGCCTCACGCTATAGGATGATTCGTATGGCGTAATCTGCTTCTCAAAGAGCAGCAAGTTAGCTAAGAGTCCGATCCAAAAAATTACCCATCTTATCTATCGCCTCTCTATGTGTCGGTGGTAGCACATGAGAATAGATGTCAGCTGTGATATTAATGCTGCTATGTCCTAAAAGCTCCTGTATCACTTTCATCTGAACACCCATACTGAGTAACAACGTAGCTGCACTATGTCGCAGATCATGAAATCGTATACGAGGTAAGCCTATCTGCTCTAAAAGCCGATGGAAACGCCTTAAAAGGGTATCAGAGATCAAAAAATCACCATGATCGCCAGGGAATACAAGATCACGATCCACCCAGGCAGCACCAGCTGCTATACGCTTTTCTAGCTGATTCAATCGATGCCGTTTCAACACATCTACAAACATTAGTGGCAGCATAACGCCGCGCTTGCTCGTCCCCGTTTTCGGTTCACCCTCGACACATCCATGACCTGTAACATAGGTCACTGTGCGATTAACGCGAAGTATTCCTAAATCGAGATCAACGTCTGACCATCGAAGACCGAGTACTTCACCTTCACGCATGCCAGTTGCAAGAGCCAGAATTACTATCCCTTCTAGAGGATGACCTTGCACCTTCCGTAAAAGCAATTGAGCCTGCTCAGGCGTCAAAAATTGGCGGTTAGGCTTCTCTCGCCCAGGTAGTTGTACGTCATTACACACATTCATCGAGACAAGCCTGATACGTCTGGCATACTCTAGAGCAGTGTGCAGAGTAGCATGGATGTTTTTTACCCTGCTTGCAGTAGTACCGTCCTTTAGCTTCTTTGCATAGAAAGACTGAACACGCTGGACCGTCAAATTCTGTAATTTAATATGTCCAAGTTCAGGGATAATATGTTTATAAACGAGTATGCGACAATTCCTATAGGTCGTTAACCGAGCAGATAACTTGTATACATCCTCAAGCCAATATTCAAGGAACTGCTTTACCGCCTGTTGGGGACCAGTCGCCAGCATTCCCGTAGCCAGGTCATTCAAGACTTCTCGACGTTTGGCTAAAGCCTCCCCCATTGTCAAGACAGTTTTGAGACCAACTTAAGATAGAACTGAGCAATTCGAGAAAGCTCTAATCACTACAAGCATTGACAGACAGGTATCAAAAATAGCCTTAGCTTACTTAGGTCGATTGTAAAATCAACTCGACCCCACTGAAATCTCTCTTTGCCAGGTCGCGTGTACGAATCCAGCAGTAAATCCGTCCGGTATCTCCCCACTCGGTTTCCGGAACATCGTCGCTATCCATCTGGAACAGGAGCTGCCAGTCGGTTGGTGTGCCTTCAAGATCGCGGTGCATATCCCATTGAACGACATCGGGGTGTCCCAGAAGGCGGTGAAGAGGAATATGGTATTTCGTTCCAGCCGTTCCTGCAAGCTGGGCTTGTACCTCATAGTAGGACCGCTCTTCTTCCTCGGTGAGCAATTCTGACAACCCTAGTCGCGCAAGAGAGATGGAATCATACTGGCTATAATCTGGCAACGTGATCTCCGTGGAATAGGCCACAGCACTCGGACGATAGTGGCGGCGCTTGGCTATCGTCTCTGGAATGGCAACCCGTTGGAGGGCTGTCAGCGCACTGTTGTCATACAATACACGCCAGCTGCCCTGACGACGAGGCCATGAGTCGAAGAAGGCATCGATATCAAAGAAAAAGAAAAGCCATCCCTTAGCTGGCAAAAGATGCAAGGGATCATAGGGCAACGCCCAAAAACACAAAGCGGTCTCTAAAGCGCGACGAAGGACTATAGAGGCTACCTACAAACAAGCTGGTACGTGTCCGGCTCTCGACACTTAGATAACTAGCAAGCTATTAGAGTAGGATTGCCTTTCTCCACACTCACATTTGGGAGCAAAACCGTTTGACGCACGTTATAAAAGCGAGACAAGATTTGACAAAATAAAAACCTAAAATAGCCAGAGAAGCCAGTCGAGGCAGATTACAAGCCACCTCAAAATACGCCATTGCGGAGTTCGACTCTCCCCCACCTCTAACACATTTAAGAAAGCTAGAGGCATGTGAGATCAGATCGCTTCTCGCCTTTTTATGTCCAAGAGGATTAAGGAGGATGCCATCTCAAGGAGGGTAGTACCCATAGGCGTGAACTTAAGAGATGAGCAGGTAGTCAATGCCGTAGTGAAGTGGCCTGGCAAAATAGCCGCGCTTAAGGTATCATGATCGCATATGTTTCATGAAGGAAGCGGAGCAATCATACAATGGAGCAAGCCCCAGATGACCCGAGGGCCCGCATTCCCGCGCATCCCGACAGAAATCTCTTATGGAAGCCGCCTGGCGATATGACGCGGCCCCTCTCGGCTTTTCAGGAAGCCTTTGTTCTCTCGATCTACTCGCGAGGGACCCGTATTGTGTCGGCGCGGTTTCATCGGACGGTGCGGTTGCCATGCCCTGTCTGGGTGCGGGTAGCTCTTCCAGATGGTGAAGAACAGGTGGTTATTCTGCGCATGGACTATACGCCTGGAGGTGTGGAACGCGAGGCGAAAGTTCTGCCATCTCTTGCTAAGCATGGCCTACCTGTACCGACCATCCTGGCGGGTCCGGTGCTCGATCCCACGCAACCGGAGGCGGGCTTGATGATGCTCTTGAATGTCCTACCCGGCCAGGATTTGCTCGGCTGGTCCTGGGATGCGACGGCGAAAGAGATCGATCATGCGCTGCACCTTGTACTGGAAGGGGTTGAGCGCCTGCATCTGTTGGCTGAACCGCTCAAACAGGATGGTCTGGCTGAACGCTTGCCACAACGGACCTTGCACATGGAACTCCAGGCGATCGTTGCGGGTGGCGGTCCGTGGTTCACCGAAGCGATCTTTGTTCAGGCGGTAGAACGCTTAACCCCCGTTGTGGCGGCGCTTCAGACCCCGCTAGCTTTTTCAAGCGGAGACTACAATCAAGGGAATTTCCTGTTTGAAGGCGTCGGCTTGACGGGGTTCATTGATTTTACGGGAGCGTGTTTTGAGGACCCGCATGTCGGCATGGCGATGTACTGGATCTATAGCTGGTACCCATTGGATCGGGCGGGCATCGTTGAGCGCTATCTGGAGCGTCACAATCTCTTGTTCTCCGACTTCGCACCACGCCTGGCGGTCCGTTGTTTACGGACGCTGCAACAGCAGATCGCGGTGATCGGCGGAGAAGGTCTGCGCGATGAAGATGATTTTGAGAGCCACGCGGAGTATCGCAGCCGCGTTCTGGGTTTTCTTCAGCATGCGATGCAGGTGATTGGGTAAGGAACACTCCCCATGACATGGCCGCGCTTCCTGGCGCGGTAGGAGAAAAGGAGGGGAAAGAAAAAGACATGGAGCCTTCTCTGCTAGAGTACACAAAACACATCAAGATCTGTACTCATCAAGGAGAATACCCTCGTAAATTGTACAAAGAAGGACAAATAATAATAAACAAAAGCCATCCTTCTTGAGCTCAAAAGGGACAAAAAAGGACAGCAATTAACAAGCTGGTGCGTGTCCCTTCATCTGACGTGCTATTTTCTTAAGAGGAGCCGCGCTAATCACGACGCGGCTTGCATTATTCGCTCTTTCGTCTCTGCCCAGGTCGCCACAACCCAATCACGACCCAGTACGCCTCCATTGATTTCCTCTTGCAATTGACCATACACGTATAACGCCAATACCTCCGGCGTCATGCCGACTAGCGGAGCAGCGTTCACACAAGTAGCCTGTACAGTGATGTACAGGCAATCGAAGTATTGCGCCAAATTTTGGTATACGTCCATCTATTATCCTTTCTTTACCAATGAGAGATGCCTGCATGTTCGCAGTTCTTCAATGCCCACTTCACTCACCAATCAAGCCACATGAGGCGGACTAGGGTCGGATCGTTGCCAGTCCTTTTTCTCAATGGGATATTGGCAAGCCATTAGAGTGGAACTTTATATTCCTCATAAATTTTTTTCAGTTGCTATCCTCGTTCTCCTTTTCGTATCCACGTGAGAAGATCATTGCCATCCACTTTGTGGAGCAAGTAACGATCTTGTTCGACGCGTTTCAGTGCGTCTTGAGTAAGTGTGGTAGTGGTAACAATCACCCCTTTGGTAGCATTGTGCTGAATACAGGTATCAGCCAATTCACGAATCACATGAATATCAACTTTATTGCTGGCTTTGAGCTTCTTTGCTTGCCAGACAGACATGACTAGGCCAACGTTATGGACATATTTGATGGCTATAATATCGGGAAGATTATGCCAGG
>DATAYF010000256.1:0-23488 GCA_036272735.1 Ktedonobacteraceae bacterium | reverse complement strand
AGAAGCCCCCGGCTTTAGCCGTGGGGAGTTGTCACCACAGTGTTTCTTCCTTGTTGCGACTGCTATCATTCTGCGAAAGAAAACGTGCAGAGGGCAAGGATTTCGGTGAGATCACACCCTTTTCATTAGGCGTATGCTGGCGTTTTTCCCAAATATCTTGACAAATGATCTGCTGAATCTGGCGAAGAAAAGAAGTGCAGAACGGAAAAGAGTCCCTTTCAATGTTGCGCCACATTATGCGAGAGAGGCACCTTGCTAAAAGCGCTTGGCCGCGTGGCAAGTTTTCTGAGAAACGGTAGGATTTTATCTCCTTCGCCCGGTGGATCGGCGAGCCGTCCCAGATGAGTAGAATCGGGCCAGAAATCTTGCGCAAGAGCACTCGCAGGAAACCTACCACTGCAGTGGCATCATAGCTCGCCTTGCGGATCTGAAGGAACAATCGCCCATCGAGCGTGATGCCACTGATAGCCGAGAGATGATCCCGCGTCAGTTTGACGCGCAGAATCGGCGTCCGCCCGCGCGGAGCCCAGGTGCGTACGGCCATTGGTGAATATCCACCAGGGGACATCAACACCAGTCGCCGATTGTACGAATGCCTGAGTAAGTGCTCCAATGCCAGACAAAAGCATCGGGCCCACCATCGCATAGGCGAAAATAAGGATCCAACCAGAAAGAAAACCACCCTTCTTGCCAAAGCCATACGTGTTGAACGTATAAGCAAAACCTGCCGTAGCGATCTTCTGCGCGAACGCGCCAATCGCTGACGCGACGAGCAGCGCCACAATCAAGGCAAGAATGAGAGCAAACGGTAACGCATAGCCCGCTGCACCTGCCACCGGGGCTGTGTTGAAGAAGGCACTGGTCGCTGGTCCCATAAATGCCATCGATAGGGCAACTGCACCTACCACATTGATCGCATTTTTACGAAGATGACCACGCTGCTTTTCTTGTGTTTGTGCCATGTTTCTTCCTCTAATTTTTTAGTTAGGAAACTTTCTTAACTAATATTGTTAACATACTTTACGAACTTTTCACTGTCAAGTATAATGGGGGATGTCATTCTCCGGTGGTCCGCAAAATTTGAGTGCGGAGTCGCCAGCGATGTGAGGAATGATACAAGAAAGTGTATGGAAAGGGCTGGGATCATCACGATCATGCGGGAAACAACCGAATATGACAACCAGAATCAGCCGGGGACGCCTCAGATGTTGCGCTCAATGAACGAGCATGCCCTGTTAGAACATTTGTGGCAAATTGGACCCCGCTCACGAGCGCAGTTGGCGCGTGAAACAGGTCTATCGAAACCAACTGTATCACAGGCACTGGCACATCTGGAAGATGCTGGCCTGGTGCGTGCAATCGGTCAGGTGAGTTCTGAGCGTGGTGGCCGACAAGCCGTGCTTTATGATACCGATCCTACAGCTGGCTATGTTGTGGGATTGGATGTTGGTCGGCGCTGGGTACGTGTCGCCGCGGCGGATCTGGCGGGCTCGATTGTGGCGCGCAGCGAAATTCTGAATCAGGCGCAGAGTGCGGAGGCCCTGGTGGCTGTTGTTACCGACCTTGCACATACCGTTGTCGCTGAAGCTGGTTTTACCTGGTCACATGTTATCCATACCGTGATTGGTACACCGGGTGTCTATAATCTGGACGAAAAGCGTTTCCTGTTTGCCTCGAATCTGCCCGAGTGGGGCAAGAGCGGTCTGATAGCGTTGTTGCATGAAGAGTTAAGTTCCAGTTTCACGATCGATAACGATGCGAATTTAGCCGCTGTGGGTGAGCATATGTTTGGTGTTGGCACCGATGTTGAGAACTTTGCTTTCCTCACTGTTGGTACCGGAGTTGGTCTGGGCATTATCATCAATGGATCACTCTATCGTGGCGCGCATGGTTCCGGGGGTGAAATAAGTTTTCTGCCACTCAGGTCCCCGCATGGAGCTCATATATCAGGTGAGACCAGTGCAACCTATCGGGGTATCCTGGAGGTTGCGGCATCTGCTGATGGAGTTGTAGATGCCGCCTTACGTCTCGGCATGTCGCCCCCGCTGACTGCGGAAGGCATCTTTGCGGCGGCTCGTAATGGTGATGAGATTGCGCACACAGTTGTGGAATATGAGGGCGAACAGCTTGCGCTTGCTGTTGCGAGTATCTCTGCGATGCTCGATCCCTCTATGATCGTACTTGGGGGAGGTATCGGTCGCAATCTCGATTTGCTACGTGAGCCAATTGAGCAATATTTACGCGAAATAACGCCGTTTCGTCCGCGTCTCGTTGCCAGTGCGCTTGGGAATGATGTTATCCTAATGGGGGCGATTGCGACCGCGCTCAATGTTGCTCGTAAGCATGTTTTTGAGCAACGCGCTCAGCGGTAGTGAGCGCGCTTCACGCTTGAATTACGGTGATACCCATTGCACGCAAACTCTGAATAGTTTCCTGCGGGGTTTGAGTGTCCGTCACAATCTTATGCACGGCAGTGATGGGCGCAACGACCGCTGTTGAAACTTTGCCGAACTTGCTATGATCGGCTACCAGGATCACCTCGTGGGCAAGTTGGATGATTTGTCGATCTGTCATTGTCTCTAACAGGTTATCGTTGGTCAGTCCCTCATCCACGCTCACGGCTCGCATCGACACAATGACTTTGTCGGCATGGAGTTCTTTCAACGTTTGCTCGACGATGTACCCAATCATGGAAAGTTCTGAGTGACGCAGAATGCCACCGGTAATAATCACGTTGATGTCTGTATTGCTGGCCAAGCACTGAGCAATAAAGTTTCTCACAGAAAAAAGCGTGCGGAGCTTCCGTTGCAAGAACATTCAACTAAAATTTTCTTGACAATGGAAGGCCCGGCATTTATACTATGCAAATGTAGTATTTTCTATTTTTCTTCTGCATACGGCTCAAATCGAGCTTTTTTAACGATGCTTTGCACACGTGTGCATTGACAGTGTGAGCTGGCATTGGTGCCAGCGGGGGGAGCAAAACGGTTGTGCCGACATGAGGTTTCTATCGCTGATATCGCACGCATCGCCGGAGTCTCTCACACCACAGTTTCGCGTGCGCTACGCGAAAGTCCATTAATTAGCAGTGAGACGCGCGAGCGCATCCAGCTGCTGGCCGGCGACATGGGCTACACGCCCAACGCGATCGCGCAGAGCCTGCAAACGAAGCAGACAAGCACTATAGGCCTGGTTGTTACCTCGATTGCCGATCCGTTCTTCGGTGATGTCGTCAAGGGCGTAGAAGAGGTGGCACGAGCTTCCGACTTCAGTGTGCTGCTCAGCGCATCCTACAATGATCCCGAACAGACGCTGGATATCATCGAAACCTTTCATCGCCGACGCGTCGATGGCATCCTCGTCGCTTCTTCGCGTATCTCCGACAATTACAGCTGTCGCCTGCGCCACACCCACATCCCTACCGTGCTCATTAACAGTCGGGTTGAGGGACAGGGCAACCTGCTCCATTGGATTTCGGTTGATGACTGCCAGGGCGCTCAGATTGCTGTTGACCATCTGGTGCAACTAGGACATCGCGCTATCGGCTATCTCGGTAGCAACAGCCGCCCAGCCTCAAATCTCCAACGGCATCAGGGCTATCATAATGCCCTTCGAGCGGCTGGCATAGAGCCGTCGCCATCATGGGTTGTGACCTCTCCAGGCAATGAGGCTTCGCAAGAAGAGGACATCAGCGCCGGACAGAATGGACTCTCGCAATTGCTTGAGGCTGGCGTTACAGCAGTCTTTTGCTACAACGATATGACTGCGATCGGTATGCTGGCGTCCTGCCGTGCAAGGGGCATTGACGTGCCACAGGACTTGAGCATCATTGGTTTTGACGACATTACTATTGCCAGCTGCGTCACGCCACCGTTGACCACCATTCATCAGCCGCGCGTAGAGCTGGGGCGCCTGGCAACTCAGGTAATACTGGACCTGTTGCAAAACCGTTCCGGAGTAAACCATACCCTATGCCCTACGCTCGTGTTACGTACCAGCACCGCGCCCTTGTCTGTATAGTCATATGTATATGCACAGAAAGGATTTAATGTATGCGTCAGTATAATACCGGCAATTTGATTGTTCATCCTGGCGGTGCGAGCGATGCCGCCGTGATTACCGAGGTCACGCCAGAGTTGGCCGGCTGGGATTATCTCCATTTTCAGGCTCGCCGTCTGCCGGAGCTCAGTTCGTGGGCATCTGCCACTGGTGAACACGAGATGGCGCTGGTGCTTCTGAGCGGTCGCATACGTGTCGAGTCGAATCGCGGCCAATGGTCGCACATCGGCGAACGCGAAAGTGTCTTTAGCGGTCTCCCGCACGCACTGTATCTGCCACGCCGTACATCCTTCAGCATCCATGCGGAGACCTCCTGCGAATATGTTGTCGTCTGGGTGCGCACCGATCAAGATCACGAGCCGCGCCTGGTGACGCCCGCTGACGTCTCGATCGAGATCCGGGGCGGTGATAACGCTACCCGCCAGATCAACAGTATCATCCCACCCGGCTTCCCCTGCCGTCATCTGATCATCGTCGAAGTTTATACGCCTGGTGGCAACTGGTCGAGCTATCCGCCACACAAACATGATGTCCATAAGACAGACAGCGTTGGCAGCGTCATCGAAGCCGATCTTGAGGAGATCTATTTTTACAAACTCAGCCGCCCCGAGGGATACGCTTTTCAGCGTATCTATACGGATCCTGAGTCTCCTCTGCATCGTGCTGGCAAACCCATCGATGCAATCCTGCTCGCCGGCGAAAATGATGCCGTGCTGGTGCCTGAAGGCTATCATCCGGTCGCATCACCTCCCGGCTATACCACCTACTACCTCAACGCCCTGGCCGGCAGCGCTCAATCGCTGGCCAATAGTGAAGATCCGCGTTACGTCTGGGTCAAAACAGGCTATAAAGGACACGATTCGCGCATACCGGTCTATGACATAGAGCGCAAAGGATAGACGAGAGAGGCAATCATGGAAACGCACAAAAAATTCGATGTGATTACAATGGGCCGCTCTTCAATTGATCTTTATTCTAACGACGTTGGAGCACCTTTTGTAGAGATCAGCAGCTTTGCCGCCTACGTCGGCGGCTGCCCAACCAACATCAGCGTGGGCACGCGCCGATTGGGCCTGAACGTTGCGCTACTTACGGCAGTGGGAGACGACCAGGTCGGGGATTTTATCCTGCATTTCCTCAAACGCGAAGGCGTTGATACGCAGTTTATTCTCCACAAACCAGGACTACGCTCAAGCGCAGTTGTGCTTGGCATCGAGCCGCCGGATCGCTTTCCCCTGACCTATTACCGCGAAAATTGCGCTGACGTCGCCCTCACCATCGATGACGTACTGGTAACACCAATCGCCGAGGCTCGTGTCCTGCTGATCAGCGGCACCGGCCTGAGCAAAGAACCCAGCCGAAGCGCTACCCTTTTTGCGGCGGAACTGGCGCAGCAAGCTGGCGTCACCGTCATGCTCGATATTGATTTCCGTCCCGATCAGTGGCACGATCCGCGTGCCTTCGGCATCATCCTGCGGTCAGCCCTGCGCCTGATCGACGTGGTGATCGGCACCGAAGACGAGATCAACGCTGTGATGCTCACGGATAGCAGCCAGATCAACCTGACTCACTCCCAGGTCTCGGATGCACGGGTTAGTGGCGATAGCCGAACCGCCATTCACGCCATGTTGAATTTAGGGCCGCGCCTACTCATTCAAAAACGTGGAGCCGACAGCTCGCTGATACACATGATCTCCGATAGCATCATTGCTGAACCGCAGGTGGTGCCCGGCTTTCCGGTAGAGGTCAAAAACATTCTGGGCGCGGGCGACGGCTTCGCGGCTGGTGTGTTGTACGGCTTCGTCAACGGCTGGGACTGGTACAAAACAGTGCGCCTGGCAAACGCCTGTGGCGCGATCCTGGTCACTCAGCACGGCTGCGCCAACTTTATGCCCACCTATGATGAGGTGATGACATTTATTCAGAAGCACGGTGGGTTTTAGTCTCATCCAGTTAGGAAGAATGCTATGAGCAAACTGTCAACGCTGACGATGGCTCAGGCCATCATTGCCTTTCTTAAAAATCAGTATGTGGAACGCGATGGCATAGCACAACCCTTCTTTGCCGGTTGCTTTGGCATCTTCGGGCACGGCAACGTCTCCGGTATTGGCCAGGCGCTGCAACAGATGCCCGATTTTCGCTATTACCAATCGCGCAATGAGCAGGCGATGGTGCATAGTGCTGTGGCCTATGCCAAAACCAGAAACCGGCTGCGAACCTTTGCCTGCACCTCCTCGATCGGTCCCGGTGCGACCAACATGCTCACGGGTGCTGCGCTGGCTACAATCAATCGCCTGCCAGTTCTGCTGCTACCCGGCGACATCTTCGCGCGCCGCAATGTCGCTCCAGTGTTGCAACAGCTTGAGTCTGGGCACTCGCAGGACATCTCGGTCAATGACAGTTTTAAACCGGTTAGCCGCCACTGGGACCGCATCAGCCGCCCAGAACAACTCCTGACCTCGCTGCCGGAAGCCATGCGAGTGCTGACTAGCCCGTCTGAGACCGGCGCGGTCACGCTCGCACTACCCCAGGATGTGCAGACCGAAGCATATGCTTACCCAACTGAATTTTTCCAGCCCCGAACCTGGCACATCCCGCGCTCACGAGCCGATCGTCATGCCCTGCAACGAGCCGCCGCATGGATTCGCGCCAGCAAGCGCCCGTTAATCGTCGCCGGCGGCGGCGTGATCTATTCGGAGGCCAGCGATCTGCTTCGCCGCTTTGTCGAACAGACGGGCATCCCAGTGGGTGAAACGATGGCCGGCAAGGGTAGTTTGCGCTATAATGACCCGCTGAATCTCAGCTCCATCGGCGCTACCGGCACCTTCGCTGCTAACCGTGTCGCCCGCGAGGCCGACCTGGTGATTGGCATTGGCACACGCTACAGCGATTTCACGACGGCCTCCAAAACCGCCTTTCAGCACCCTGACGTCCGCTTTATCAACATCAACGTTGCCGAATTTGATGCGTTCAAGCACGCGGCCTGCCCATTGGTCGGCGATGCGCGCGAAACGCTGGAAGAGTTGTTGACACTGCTGGATGGCTACACTGTTGCTCCGGATTATCTCGCCCAGGCCACGCAACTGCACACCGAATGGGATGCTGAAGTCGAGCGCCTGTATGCAATCCGCAACGAGCCACTGCCGAGCCAGAGCGAACTGATCGGCGCGGTGAACGAACTGAGTTCGCCCGATGCGATCATGGTCTGTGCCGCCGGGAGCCTGCCTGGCGACCTGCACAAGCTCTGGCGGGCCCGCCACGTCAAGAATTATCACCTCGAATACGGCTATAGCTGCATGGGCTACGAGATTGCCGGGGGCCTGGGCATCAAGATGGCCGCGCCCGAGCGCAATGTTTATGTCATGGTGGGCGATGGCTCCTATCTGATGATGAATAGCGAAATTGTTACCTCTATTCAGGAAAACTATAAGTTGATCATCATCCTGCTCGACAATCATGGCTTCAAGAGTATCGGTAGCCTCAGTCGCTCACTGGGTCAAGAGGGTTTTGGGACACGCTACGTCTATCCTGACAACGACATCCTTCCAGGCGATGCACCAGGCGCCGAGATTCACACACTGCCAGTTGACCTGGCCGCCAATGCGCGCAGCCTGGGCGCACACGTCATCGAATGCCAGACACGCGCCGATTTTGTGGCCGCGCTTGAGGACGCGCAAAAAATCGATCACACCACGGTCATCTATATCCAGAACGATCGCTATCTCGGTGTGCCAGACTATGAAAGCTGGTGGGATGTGCCGATTGCGGAAGTCAGCGAGATGTCTACCGTGCAAGCCGCCCGCACACGCTGGACTAAGGAACGCCAGAAAGAGCGCTATTTCCTGTAAGTGTTTACGGTTAAATTGCCCGCTAGTGCAGAATCCCAAGACCTGTTGTGTAATGGGAACCAATGTTCCTCTGCTCAACCAGCATGAGGAACGCTCTATCTCTTACACAATAGGTCTCCTGATCTTGCGCTAGATGGTGAATATGTCACATGCTACAAGACGGACAATTGCTCAACAAAGAAAGTTGTCGTCGAACGCTGGCCTCGCGAGTGGTCGCGCAAATTCTAGAATGGATAGGCAAAAAAAGATGATGATTCGTGTTGCAAACGCCCCCTGCTCATGGGGAGCGCTCGAATTTGAAGGGTTGGCGGGCGTGAGCATCGGCTACGAACAGATGCTCAATGAGCTGCTCGACACCGGCTACGTCGGCACAGAGTTGGGCGATTGGGGCTTTATGCCAACCGAGCCCGCCCAACTGCGCTCAGAACTGGAACGGCGTGAGCTAACAATGGTAGGAGCGTTTGTCCCGGTGGCGCTGGCACATCCAGAAGCTCACAGCAGCGGCGAGGCAGAAGCCCTCAAGGTCGCCTGCTTGCTTGCTGCCGTAGCCAATCCGGACGATCAGCCGCCCTTGCTGATTCTCGCCGACGCCAACGGGACTGTGCCGGAGCGCACACAAAACGCCGGGCGTATCACGCCTGAGCAGGGGCTGAACTCGGCTCAGTGGACGACCTTCGCGCGCGGCGCCGAGAATATCGCGCGCGTTGTTCACGACGAGACCGGCTTGCGAACTGCCTTCCACCATCATTGCGCCGGGTACGTCGAGACGCCGCAGGAGATCACTCGCCTGCTAGAACTGACCGATCCGACTCTGCTGGGACTGGTTTTCGATACCGGCCATTATCTCTACGGGACAAATAGCATGGACAGCCAGCGCGTGCTGGAGGGACTGAAGCGCTTTGGCAAACGTATCTGGCACGTGCATTTCAAAGACTGCCATCCCCAGATAGCCGCGCGGGCGCGGGCTGAAGGCCAGGATTATTTTACCTCCGTGCATGATGGAGTTTTTTGTGAACTGGGCCAGGGAAACGTCCCTTTTGCAACGATCAGAACATGGCTGGACGAACAGGATTATCATGGCTGGATCGTCGTGGAGCAAGATGTTCTGCCTGGAATGGGGAGCCCCAAAGAAAGTGCGCAGCGCAATCGGAACTATCTCAAGACGATCGGATTCTAAGCTAAGCGAAGGGAGAGGAGAAACCTTGTGCCAGTAAATCTATTGAAGATCGGCCTGATCGGAGCCGGGCGTATTGGCTCACTGCATGCCGAACACCTCGTTACACGCATTCCCTCTGCCCGCCTGCTGATGGTGGCTGACGCGAACGAAGAGGCTGCGCGCACCTGCGCGGAGCGCTACGCCATTCCCTATTTCACGCGTAATTATGTGGAGATTCTGGAGAATATCGATATTCAGGCGGTCGTCATCTGTTCATCGACCGATACGCATGCACGCATTATCGAAGAGGCTGCGCAGATGGGCAAGCATATTTTTTGCGAGAAGCCAATCGCTCTTGATCTGCTCTCGATCGACCGGGCAATCACGGCAGTCGAACAGGCGCGCGTCGGACGAAATTTAAAACTACAGATCGGCTTCAATCGTCGCTTCGACGCCAACTATCGTCGTGTACGCCAGGTGGTAGAGCGGGCGGAGATTGGCCGCCCACATCTGCTGCACATCACCAGCCGTGACCCGGCCCCGCCACCCATCGGGTATATCCGCGTCTCCGGAGGACTCTTCCTCGATATGATGATCCACGACTTCGATATGGCCCGCTTCTTGATCGGAGACGAAGTCGAGGAAGTCTTTACCCTGGCCGGAGTGATGAGCGATCCGGCAATCGGCGAGGCTGGCGATGTAGATACGGCGGTGGTGATGTTGCGCTTCGCCAGCGGCGTCATCGCGACGATCGATAACAGCCGTCGCGCCGCTTACGGCTACGACCAGCGTGTAGAACTGCTGGGTAGCGCCGGGGCGATCAGCACCGACAATATTTATCCCAACACGGCCATCATCAGCGATGGCCAGTGCGTGCGTCGCGACCTGCCGTTGCACTTTTTCCTGGAGCGCTACACCGAAAGCTTCGTACGAGAGATGACCGCGTTCGTAGAGGCGGTGCAGTATGATCGGCCCGTACCAGTCAGCGAACAGGACGGGCGCGCCCCGGTGGTGATGGCGCTGGCCGCGCGCCGGTCGATGGAAGAACAACGGCCTGTACATCTTAGCGAAATCAATGCCATCTGCTCGCAGCAATGAGGAGCATCGTATTCTATCCAGAACATTTTTCTAGCTGACATTCAGGAGAGAGATTGATGACTGTCAAAATGAGCCGTGGCAAATTTGCAGCTTTGAACGCTTGCGCCAACGAACGAGGCGTGATTGCCGCACTGGCGGTTGATCATCGCTTGAATCTCTTGCAGTCAATTGCCGACGCGCGCGGAGCTGAGGCGACGGCGCACGATATGCAGGCGTTCAAATCAACGGTGGCCAGCGTGCTCTCGCCCTATGCCAGTGCGTTGCTACTAGATCCCGAATATGGTCTGGAAGCGATCGCCAGTTGCGCGCCCGATGCAGCGGTGATGCTGGCCTATGAGAAGTCCGGCTATACAGGCGAGGCGGGAGATCGCCTGCCCGACCTGCTACCGGAATGGAGCGTGCGCCGCCTTGTTGAGGCTGGCGCACACGCAATCAAAATCCTGCTGTACTACAATCCCCGTGACAATGAGAACATCAATGCACGCAAGCAGGCATATGTTGAGCGCGTCGGAGCCGAGTGTGTGGCACTGGACGTGCCTTTTTTCCTGGAACCGCTGGTCTATGATTACACTTTGGGTGATAGTCAGGAGTTGGAATTTGCCTGCCAAAAACCAGCCTATGTGACAAGCGTGATTGAGGAATTTGGGCAGCCGCGTTATAGCGTCGATGTGCTCAAGGTCGAACTGCCCATCAATCCCGTCTTTGTGGCCGGAACGCGCGCATTCACTGGAGGTACGGGAGCGTATACACGCCAGCAGGCTCTGGGATATCTGCGCGAAGCTGCCAGCGTGGCCTCGCGCCCCTTGATTTATTTGAGCGCTGGGATCTCCGACACGACCTTCTGCGAAATGCTGGAACTGGCCGCCGAAGCCGGTGCACGCTTTGCGGGCGTGCTCTGTGGCCGCGCAACCTGGCAGGGCGGGATCCCGGTCTATGCCCGGCAAGGTCAGGAGGCGCTGGCAGACTGGCTCACCGAGCGTGGCGTGCAAAATATTCAGGAGATCAACCGCGTGGTGACTGTCAGCGCGACTAGCTGGTGGGATGTCTATGGTGGCAGAGATGCTATCGAGATCGCCTAAACCTGTAGCCAACGGTTGTGTTGCAAGAAGAAAACAGGTACTGGACAAGTATTGGAGTGCTCGTGAACTGTACAAAACTTTAGGGTATACCGAATGGAGAAACTTCCATAATGTGGTGATTAAAAGAGCATTCAACAGCTGTACCATCGTCTGATTACCACAGCGGAGCAGATGGTTCACCAGGCCGAACACGTCGAGCATGCGCTCATGAAGCAAATGCAGGCTACGGGCCAGAAAGAAGTGCAGCGCCTGCTCTCCCGCGCAGAACAGGTGCTCCCACTCATCCACCGTGTGATGGCACAAAGCCGGGCACGTATGCTGGAAGGCCGGAAGGTGGCCTCCGAGGAAAAAGTGCTCAGTTTGCATGAGCCGCATACCCGCATACCCGCATCATTCCACGTCACAAAGGCGGAGCGCTGGTGGAGTTTGGCCGACAAGTGGTCCTCGATGAAGTGGAGGGAGGGCTCGTCACGCGCTATGATGTGCTTGGCGATGGAGACTCTGATCGGAGACAGGGAATACCTGCCGTCGGTCACCATCAGCAGCTCTTTGGACACCGTCTCTCTCGCTGCTCGATGCACTGTCATCGGCGTTTCGCGCCACGAGTGCCTTTTTGAGGCACTCGTTTGCGTAATCGTGCGTAATCGTGCGTAATCGTGCGTAATGGTTGGCTTTGTGTCTGATACGTTTGCCTGGGTGAAAGCCTGCCTTGCCGACCTCGGTAGAGGTCACTGCCAGATACCGAATGCCGACATCCACGCCAACGACTTCTGTGAATTGCTCGTCTGTTGGCTCAGATACGTCAATGGAGAGGGAAACGAGGACATAGAACGTCTTCTTTTGCCGGTCATACCAGAGTTTCGCGTCCCCGATGGTGGCTCCATGTTGAATGAGGGCCGTATGCTTGTCATAGCCCTGGTAGGGGATGCTGATGCGTCCATTGAGCGTTCCGACACTGACCCGGATGTCGCACTGAAAGGTGTAATCCCGCTCATAGGTATACTGAACCGTCGGAGAACTGTACTTGGGGGGCTTGTCCAGACCCTTCAAGCGTTTTTTCGTGATCTTCGCCCGGCGATGCTCGGCATTCTTCTTGAGCTTGGTCCAGAGTCCTTTGTATGTTGCCGCCACCTGTCGTTCCACGCGACCGGCCAGTTGCGAGGGAAGATGATACCGAGCACGCAACTCCGCATACATGCCTTTGTGTAGGGTCGTCACACTACTGGTTTTGCCGTGCTCAAAAGCATAGCCACTCACCGCATTGAGTGCATCACGATAGGCCAGTTGCGTCGTGCGTAATGCTTGCAACTGCTCTGGCGTGGTGTTCAGCTTGAGTTTTGCGGTGATGATCTGTTGCATGTCGTTCGCTTTCGAGAGGGACGAGCGATGTTCCCGTCCCTCGTCTGCTAGATGGTGACACTGCTACACGACTATTCCTGTTGGGCTTGCTGGTTCCGGTAAGACCACCACTCAGGGAAGTGTTGAAAAACACGACGGGCGGTTGTCCCTTTCAAGGTATGAGCAACCTGTGAGGGAGCAACAGACGGGGGAGCGCTGAGAAAGAGATGCACATGATCTTCCTGCACATTGAGCGCGCCTATCGTCCAGGTGTTAGCTTCGCAGATGCGGCGGATTTCCTGTTCGATAAACGCAGCAAGTTTTCCCCACCAGAATATTTTTACGGTATTTGGGGCACCAGACAAAGTGATAGGCCAGTTTATACATGACGTGTTTGGTGTGCTGCGCATCCATACACCGAATTATAACATGTGTCCTAACTCTCTGGAAGAGCTACGTTGGGCCGCCTTACCCCTAGATGAATCGTAGGGGTATCCGGCGGCCCTTTCATGAAGGAATGAATTGACAATACCCTTTTGACGATTAGAGCATCTCGACGACCGTAGCAACGCCCTGGCCGACGCCTACGCACATCGTAGCCAGGCCATAGTGGCCCCCACGATGGCGCAACTCGTAAAGCAACGTTTCCAGGATGCGAGCGCCAGAGGCTCCCAGCGGATGCCCCAGGGCAATCGCTCCACCGTTGACGTTGAGCTTGTCCATGTCGATCTCCAGTTCCCGCGCACACTGGAGTGCTTGTGATGCGAAGGCTTCATTCAGCTCGACCAGGTCCATATCAGCAATGCTCAGTCCCGCACGTGCGAGTGCCTTTTTGCTTGCTGGAATTGGCCCCAGCCCCATGTATGAAGGGTCTACTCCCGCCACTGCTGTCGAGACGACGCGTGCCCATGGCTTGATGCCTAGCTGCTGTGCCCGCTCCGCAGACGTAAGCACCATAGCCGCAGCACCATCGTTGATGCCCGACGAGTTGCCCGCAGTAACAGAACCACCTTCCCGAAAGGCAGGTTTGAGCTTACTGAGGGACTCCAACGTCATATTGGGGCGTGGATGCTCGTCGCGAGCAATAATGATGGTTTCCGATTTCTTCTGTGGTACAGTCACACCAACAATCTCTTCGGCAAAGCGACCCGACTCAATAGCGGCGACAGCACGTTGCTGGCTGCGCAAGGCGAAAGCATCTTGATCGTGGCGACTGATCTGGTATTTACTCGCCACATTTTCTGCGGTCTCCCCCATGCTATCGGGTGGGTACATCTTCGCCAGCTGTGGATTGACGAACCGCCAACCAAGCGTTGTGTCGTGGAGGGTGATATTGCCACGTGGGAAGGCGCTCTCAGCTTTCCCCATCACAAAAGGAGCGCGTGACATGCTCTCGACTCCACCAGCCACAAACACGTCGCCCGATCCAAAAGCGATGGCCTGGGCCGCCGAGTTGACTGCTTGCAGGCTTGAACCACACAGTCGGTTCACGGTTTGTCCACCAACTTCAATGGGCAAATTGGCGAGTAGGGCGGCCATCCGAGCCACGTTCCGGTTATCTTCCCCGGCCTGGTTGGCGCAGCCAAGGATGACATCTTCGATCTCGTGGGGATCGACGCCAGCACGTTTGACCGCTTCGCTAATGACCAGGGCCGCCAGATCGTCGGGGCGCACATCTTTTAGAATGCCGTTATACCGTCCAAAGGGCGTTCTCACGGCTGAGATGATCACTGCTTCGTGTCTCATAGATCTTTCCTTCCGCTTATCAAGCTCGACGCTCAACGCATTGACTTCTGCTCTGCTGCATTGGGGATCAGGGCTCACTCGCACCCTTCGTGGAAGTCGTGCCGCTTGCACGTAGTCTGCGCATATTGGACAATTCATCAGCAGTGGGAGCTGGCGTCTCGGTCAGAGCTTCGGCCACGCGCACCTTCCAGCCCATTTCAGCAGCGACATCGTCCAGCGTCGTCCCAGGGTACAGCGAGATCAGTTGCATTTCACGTTCCGCATTCTCAAAATCGAACAGCGCTTTGTCGGTAATCACGAGTTGCGGCCCCTTGCCCGGTATCCCTGCCTGCTGTGCTGCCGTGCCTCCATTCTAGCAGCAAAGCAGATGAAGGCGGTAAAACCTTCAATGGCTACCGACAGGTCATCACGCACATACTCGGCAATGGCTTCTTTCAACGAGAGACGTTTATCTACCATGGAAACCTCTTTCTTTGCACCATACTGCATACTTCTTCAAGCCAGTCGCTCATTTCACGAGTGAGCAAGAAAGGTGCTCATAGCCTTACTGAACTCCTCGGACTGCTCCACGTTCGACAGATGTGCAGCCTGGCGCAGTATCACGAGTTCGCTTCCCGCGATGGCAGCATGGAGTTCTTGCGATTGGAACAGCGGCGTGGACTCGTCAAGCGTGCTAGCGATGATGAGGGATGGGACGTGGATCGCGGCAAGCAGTGCGTGCAGGTCTGCATCGCGCAGGGCAGCGCATGCTCCCATATATCCTCGTGGGTTGATCGCTTCGATCATCTCACCAATTTTTTGTACCACCTCGGGATGTTTTCCACGAAACTCCTCACTGAGAAAGCGTGCGAGGGAGGCATCCCGAATTGCCCCCATGCCTCCTGTGTTTACCGCGTCCATACGTGTCTCCCACATCGGCACCGAACCAATTCGTGCGGCGGTATTCGCGAATATCGCGCGGGAAACCCGCTGGGGATATCTCACAGAGAGCCATAAGGCAACCATCCCACCGAGCGAGAGACCGCAGATATGTGCTCGTTCGATCTGTAACGTATCGAGCAGCGCGAGGAGATCGAGTCCAAACTGCTCGATAGTATATGGTTCGGGGGGAACATCGGAGGCACCGTGACCACGACAATCGTATCGAACGATGCGCAGGTGGCGGCTGAGCGGTACTATCTGGGGGTCCCACATGTGCAGGTTCGTCCCAAGCGAGTTCACCATCACAAGTGCGGGGGCATCTTCTGGTCCATCAGTGCGGTAGGCGAGACGCACTCCATCAACGACAACAACATTATTCATACGGTACCTCCTGACGACTGGGCCTCGCGGTACGCTCTGAGGGCGCGATCGATGAATGCATCAGTGCTCCCTAAGTACGCGCTGGGATCGAGGGCACGAGCGATCTGATCTGGAGAGAGGATAGCACTCACATGCGCATCCTGCAAAGTGGCCTGGCGAACGTTCGTGCTCGACCTGGTAGCATGCTCACAGACTGCCTTGACGAGGCGCTGCGCCTCTGGTCTTCCCACGTGTGGGGCAAGTGCCATCGTAAGCGACTCGGCCATAACTAAGCCGCCGGTTACGTCGAGATTCGCCTTCATTCGTGCAGGATCGACCTGAAGACCAGCAACCGCATCCCGCACGCGCTCGACGGCACCAGCCGTAAAGCGAAACAGGTCGGGGATGGCGGACCATTCCGCCTGCCATCCCCCGATGGCGCGCTCATGTTCCTGCGTCATCGAGGTCAGGATCACCGGCACCAATCCAACCGCCAAACGTGCTGACGCGAGAGCGCCGACTGCATCAACGGGATTGTGCTTCTGTGGCATGGCAGATGACCCTCCTTTCCCTGACACGGATCCCTCAGAGACCTCGCTGACCTCGGTTTGCGCAAGCAGGGCCACGTCGCCAGCAATCTTCGCCATCGCCCCAGCGACCACGCCGAGGGTCGCGGCGATTTCGGCAATACGGTCGCGCTCAGTGTGCCAGGGCATGTCCGGGGCTGGCAGTCCGAGTTCTTCGGCAAGCCGTTCTACCACCTGGAGGCCAGAACCACCAAGGGAAGCAAGCGTTCCCGCAGCACCTCCCAGTTGCACGGCCAGCGTTCGCTCCCGATGTCTGCGTAGCGCCTGCAACTGGCGCGCCGCCAGGGCCAGCCAACGCGCCGCCTTGAGGCCGAAGGTGATTGGTAATGCTTGCTGGAGCAACGTGCGCCCAACCATCAACGTGCGACGATGCTGCTGGGCTAGCGTGGCGCAGGCCGCACACACGCCCAGCAGTTCTTCCACGAGCAGGTCCAATGCAGCTCGTATCTGGAGCATCAACGCCGTGTCGATCACATCCTGGCTTGTGGCCCCCCAATGAACGAACTTCCCCGCATCATCCCCAACATGTGCTATAAGCATGCGTACCAGGGGGATCGCGGGGGTGCCTGCCAGGGCCGCCTCACGGTACACAACAGTGGCATCAAACACCCCTTCTTTGCAATTGGAGGCAATTGTCGTTGCGGCCTCCTGCGGGATGATACTAGCTTGCGCCTCTGCAAAGGCGAGCGCAGCCTCAAAGGCGAGCATGCCCCGTATATGTGCCTGGGGAGAGAAGATGGCGGACATGCGCGACGTACTGAACAAGAGGTCACTCGACTCCGACATGTGTCACTCGCTTTCCAGTGTAGGCTAAGCTCAAGAAACTGATCATTGATATTGCTTTATGATGCAGGATCAGACGTTGAAAAACGTGGTTTCGCCCTCACCTTGCAAAATGACGTCAAAGTGATAGACGACACTTGTCCCTGCTTTTTGGCGTGGCGCGAGCAGCGTGGCGCGCCGATTTTCAGGCACACATGACAAAACGGGATCATTAGCGTTAGCTGGCTCATCCGCAAAATACAGACGCGTCACCACATGATTGAGCAGACCACGCGAAAACACCGTAACACAGATATGTGGTGCTTGCAAGCGCTCCTGATCAAAGGGCACGGGACCAGGCTTGATCGTCTCGAACCAGTAAGCCCCCTCGTTCTCGGTGCCAGAGCGACCAAAGCCCAAAAAAGATGGATCTAATGGGGCTGGCCCCTGATCTGCTGGATGGTTGTAGCGACCATGCGTATTGGCTTGCCAGATCTCGACCAACGCATCATCTACTGGTGCGCCATCACCATCCAGAACGCGTCCCTCGATGCGAATGCGCTCACCAACCGTTTCCGACTGGGTCAGTATGTTGCGACGGGCATCTTCACGTAAGAGCGTAGGCATGAAGAATGGCCCGACGGTTTGTGAACTGGTTAAAAGGAGGGGATTCATTGCTTCTCCTCTCTCGACTCAAAAGGGGTAGCGGACGACCCACATACGATAATATCCCAGCGATAGCCAAGTGCCCACTCTGGCTCGGTCACACTATGGTCATAGGTGGCAATCAGGCGCTGACGTGCTGGCTTGGTTGGGGTACCATTGAAGATGGGATCGAGGGCATGCAGTGGGTCATCAGGAAAATACATCTGCGTGATCAGGCGCGAAAGCATCGATGGCCCGAACACGGAGAAGTGGATATGGGCTGGTCGCCAGGCATTGGGATGGTTCAGCCAGGGATAGGCCCCTGGGCGAATAGTCAGGAAGCGATAGATGCCCTCCTGATTGGTTAAGCAGCGACCCATGCCCAGGAAGTTAGGATCGAGCGGCCCAGGCCACTGATCCCGCCTGTGCAGATAACGGCCAGAGGCGTTGGCCTGCCAGATCTCCAATAGCGTGTTCGGCACTGGCGTGCCACGATCATCAAGGACACGGCCCGTTACAATGATGCGCTGACCGATAGCCTCGCCGCCAGTGGCTGCATTGCGTGTAAGGTCAGCATCTTCGGGCGTAATCGCACTGATGGCTGGTCCAGGGCCGGTCAGTTCCGAGAGGGTTAGCGGCACAGTGATGAGCGGAAGCATTGGGGCACGACGTCGTGTGGATTGGTAGGCCTCATAGAGATAGGGGGGAAAGACCTCTCGATCCCCGCGGACGATATCACCGATGGTCGTATGATTCATATGTCCTCCTGGTTGATCGTTGGTACGTTTGTCTCTTCTGAGGCACCTGCAAGCTGATCGAACTCATGCTTTGCAATCGAAAACGCAGCATTGGCCGCAGGAACGCCCGCGTACACAGCTACGTGGAAGAGCGCCTCTGCAATTTCGTGCGGATCAACCCCGATATTACGGCTGGCACGTAGGTGCAGGGCCAGTTCTTCGCGACCGAGCGCCGCTAGAATAGCAATTGTAACTAGACTTCTCGTCCGCCGATCCAGGTCTGGTCTGGCCCAAAGTCCTCCCCAGGCCGTCTCTGTGATAAAGTGCTGAAACTCAGCATCGAACTCGGTTGTGCGTGCGTGCGTACGCTCAACATGCTCGCTTCCGAGGACCTCCTTGCGAACCTTCATCCCAATGTCGTAGCGCGACTCCGTCATGATGGCTGCTCCTATTTGAGTACGGCGTTACCCGAACGTCATAGCAATCGGATCTTCGGGCATCGCCGAATCCCTAGTAAACATTGTTCCGCTTAGGGAAACAAGAACATTTTCCACGCGGAACGTATCAGTAGTGATTTTATAGTAAACAAAAGCTCGATCATTGTCAACACTTGACTTCCTTCAAATATTATTGCATACTCAAAGACACTATCACGATATATTCTCGAAGGAAAGGAAGAATATTCCGTTCCCTTAGGAGAAACAAAAAACCAGAAGGGAAGGATGGTTGTTCCGTTGGTGGAGACAATAGTTAAAGGAAAACGGTCTGCTGACGAAGGCACAGAAGCTGTCACGCGAACAGCCGACGTCCTTTTGCTTTTTCTCACCGGGTCGGCAACGCTTGGAGTCAGTGAAATTGCACGGCGGCTCGACATCAGTAAGGCAGTGGTGCACCGTATCCTTCGTTCCTTACTTTCACGGGACTTTGTCGCATTTGATACAAAGCAGCGCAAGTACCGTCTCGGACCAGCAGCAGCAGCACTAGGCGCTCACGCCTTACGCGATCTCGACCTTCGCCAGCTCGCTCTGCCTTTACTCAGACATTTGCAGCAAGAAACCGCCGAGACGGCTGTCGTTGTGGCACTTGTGGGAACGTCATTTGCTTTTCTTGACCAGGTTCCAAGCTTGCAGGAGATCAAGATGACCGTTGAAGTTGGTCGTCTCTTCCCTTTAAACGCTGGGGCATCGGGGAAGGCAGTCCTGGCCTTTGCTTCACCTGATCTACGACAGCGTTTTTTTTCAGAACCGCTCCCAGCGTTGACAACGCAGACAAAGGTTTCGAGTATGGATCTCGAAAGCGACCTTGAGCGCATTACGAGAGATGGAGTGGTTATATCTTTTGGTGAGCGTCAGCCTGGCGCGTGCTCAGTTGCAGCACCAATCTTTGGAGTCGATGGATATGCCGTTGGTGCCATCTGTGTCTGTGGACCGCTGGGTCGCTTCAGTTCAGAAAAAATTGCGCGTTTCATCCCTCTCGTGAAAGATACCACTCACACTATTTCACTCCAATTAGGCTGGAATGGAACATTCCCTTAAATGGCTCAATACCAGGATACAGAGGGATAACAATGAAGTTATGGTCCTCTCTTTCCAAAGGCAAGATGTTTTTTTCGATCTGTTGATTATTGATGCTATCTCGTACGCGGCCTCGGTCATCTCGCTGTTGTTTATCAAGGCGAACTTCCAGGGAAAGCGCGAGGTGGCAGCGCGTAAGCTGTGGGTCGAGATCTGGGAGGGCCTGTGCTGGCTCTGGCATCACCCCTTGTTTCGCTATATGGCGCTATTCACGGGAGGATGCAATCTCATATTTTCAGGCTACACCCTCATCCTTATCGTATTGGCTCAAAGCATGCATGTATCTTCATCTATCATTGGGGTTATTCTCGCCGTCGGTGGCCTGGGCGGCATCGTCGGAGCCATTATTGCCCCCTATTTGCAGCGGTGTTTCAGCTTCGGGCGACTCATTATTGCTTCGTGTTGGATGATGGCTATCACCATGGCGCTCTACCTCGTGGCGCCAAACCTGATCGTGCTGGGCATGGTTGGCTTCTTTAGCCTGATTGCCAGTCCGGTCTACAACGTGGTGCAATTCAGCTACCGTAGCGCCCTCATTCCAGATGCCTTGCAGGGCCGCGTCAATAGCGTGTTTCGACTGATCGCCTTTGGTGGTCTGCCGATAGGTCTGGCATTAATCGGCTGGTTGCTGCAAAGTATCGGGGCGACCATGACCATTATCTGTTGCGCGATTGCCTTGAGTCTGCTGGCGTTATCGATGACCTTCAACGGGTATGTGCGTCACGCGCAACCGCTCACGAGCAAGGAGTGAGAAGCTATAGCTTTGTTTGTGATGGTGTTGGTCTGGGTTGACAACTCAAGCATACTCGCTTACACTGTGAAAAAGAAAATGTTTTCTTTTTTCTTGCACCAGATGATTCCATTATTTTAGCAATAAAGAGGAATTGTTTTCTCTTGTAACGAAGGAGTTACCAGTGATGGACGCAACACGACGTGATTTCCTGAAGCTCGGCACAGCGCTGCTTGCTACTGTCGGCGCTGTGAACCTGTCTGGTTGTGGAAGTGGACCGGGCGCGGCGGCTAGCGGTGGGGTCATCCCATTACAGTTCTCGTTTTGGGGCTCCTCCGTTCGTGCTGGTCGAACGACTCAAGCCATTCAACTGTACCAGCAACAGCATCCTCATACCACCATCTCTACCTGGTTCAGCAGCTTTGGGCAATACTGGCCTAAATTGGCAACCCAGATCTCTGGTGGGAGCGCACCTGATTTTATCCAGATGGATATGCGCTACATCGACCAGTACGTAAAAAAGGGTCTGCTGCTCGACCTATCGAAGTATACGTCTGGGCCGATTGATCTGCATGATTTTAACCAGGTGTTGCTCAAAGGCAGCGAGGCCGAGGGTGTGGTCTACGGCGTCCCCTTTGGTGGGAACTTTGTGGGTATATTTTATGATGCCGATCTGCTCAAGCAGGCTGGCGTGGCGATACCAGCACAGACGCCGAACTGGACGTGGGACACGTTCGCAGAGTACACGTTGCGCATCTCGAAGGCGCTGGGTCCTGGCGTGTATGGCACGGAAGATGCTAGTAGCAATATCGGTGCGCTGGAAATCTTTGTTCGTCAGCGCGGCAAGGAATTATTTACCAACGCCGGGCAACGTGCATTCAGCCAACAAGACATGCAGGATTGGTTCGGCTATTGGGATAATCTACGCAAGTCAGGAGCTTGTTGCACGACCAACCTGGAAACGCAGTACAATGGGTCCACTCCGGCGCTGACGACGCTGGTGGCGGGCAAGGCTGCCATCAATGTCTCCACCTCGAACCAGATTCAGGCCTATCAAGCCGCCACTACACACAAGCTGGGGCTTTGCACGCCTCCGATGACGGCCGGGCTGCGGGATACAGGGAACTATCTCAAAGCTTCAATGCTGATGAGCGCCTCCGCGACGACAAAATATCCCTCGGAGGTCACGCAATTTATCAACTACCTGTTCAATAACAATGCAGCGATCAAGGCGCTGGGCATCGAGCGGGCCATCCCAGGATCAGCGCGTGCGCAAGCCTTGCTCAAACCAACGCTAAAGCCTGCCGACCTGGACCAGCTCAATGTGACGAACCAGGTTGCAGCTACATCACGCCCCAAATTGGTGCTTGATCCTCCTGGAGCTGGTGAGGTAGGGGATTTGCTGACGCTGATCGCCCAGGGCGCGGGCTTTGGAAAAATGAGTGTTGCTGAGGCAGCCCGGTCCTTTGTTGAACAGACGGACAAGGCGCTAGAAAGAGATGGCGTGTAATTATGAGCATCGTACAATCGCGCAAACAGCAGACAAGCGTGCAAGCTTCTCCACGAGAGGGGAAGATACCACGTCGCAAGGTGAAATCACGTATGGAAGCCAAAGAGAATTGGGTAGCGTATCTCTTTTTATTGCCCTGGTTTGTCGGCCTGATTGCCCTCACGCTTGGCCCCATGTTGGGTTCGCTCTATTTATCCTTCACTCGCTACGATCTGCTTTCGGCTCCGCAGTGGATCGGTTTTCAGAATTATAGTGCCATGTTTGGCGATATCCGGTTGCTGGATTCGATCAAAGTGACGGCAATCTATGTTATTTTCTCGGTGCCCTTAAAGCTGGCATTTGCCCTGCTGGTGGCGATGCTGCTCAATCGCGGCTTGAGAGGGCTGGGGATTTATCGTGCTATCTATTATGTGCCTTCGCTGCTGGGCGGCAGCGTGGCGATTGCCATTTTGTGGCAGCAGGTGTTTGGTCAAAGCGGTATCATCAACCAGGCGTTGGGGCTGATTGGCATTCATGGTCTGGGCAGTTGGGTGTCAAACCCGAATACTGCACTCTCGACGTTGATTATCCTGGCGATCTGGCAATTTGGCTCACCCATGTTGATCTTCCTGGCTGGCCTCAAGCAGATTCCCCAGGAAATGTACGAAGCGGCAAGCATGGATGGCGCGGGAAAAATCAGCAAATTTTTCAAGGTGACGATCCCGCTGTTGACCCCGATTATCTTCTTTAACCTGGTTCTACAGATGATTGGCGCTTTCCAGGCGTTCACACCCGCTTTTATCGTGAGCAATGGCAACGGTGGTCCCTTCGACTCCACCCTGTTTTATACGCTCTACATTTACCTGCAAGGGTTCGGCTATTTCCACATGGGTTATGCCTCGGCAATGGCCTGGGTGCTGTTGGTGGTCATCGCCATTTTTACTGTCGTGGCCTTCTTTTCATCCAAGTTCTGGGTGTTCTATCAAGACGAGAGAGGTGATGCATGAGAAGCTATCAAGTCGAGCGCCAGCCAGTACGCTGGTCGAAAGTCCTGTTACACATCGTCTTGATTGTTGGCGCGGTGGTGATGATGTACCCGCTGCTCTGGATGCTGGGGGCGTCGTTCAAGCCGGAAAATCAGATTTTTAGTAATCCCAGCTTCTGGCCGCAACAATTTACTTTACACAACTTTACTGCTGGTTGGACAGCGCTGACCACGCCATTTGGCACCTTTTTCTGGAATTCGCTGCTGGTCTGTGTGGGGGCGGTGATCGGCAATGTGCTCTCTTGCTCAATGGTGGCCTACGCCTTTGCGCGCTTACGCTTCAAGTTCAAGCCGCTCTGGTTTGCCATCATGCT
>DATAYF010000255.1:0-9674 GCA_036272735.1 Ktedonobacteraceae bacterium | reverse complement strand
GTAAAAACTGCCTGCTACCACAAACCGTGGCGGCGTAAGTAGACGCTATAAATCCAGCGCGCCACCACGGCCGGACAATAACGTAGGACGGGCAGGATTTGTTTGAGTACTGCCAGGTGGTCATAGCGACCATACTGGCGGTATATTTTGCCAGCATGCAGGGTAAAAGTACTGGTACCGTCGACCTGAAAGGGTCGTGAAAGCCAGCCCTGTCCGAGCAGACGGGGACCACGTCCATACAATGTCCAGGGCACAACCGCGCCTTGCTCATCCACCTGTAGCGGCTCACCGGGAGCATAGACATTCCCTGGCATCGAGCGAAAACGCAAGCGAAACCAGGCTTCAATCTCCATTCGTCCCCGCCGCGAACGGTGCATGCCCGAGTCAAATAACTCCGCGTCTTCTGCATACAACGCCACAATCGCTGGCACATCTTGCGCGTTAAAGGCTATGATCCAGGCATTCACCGGCGAATCAGCTGGCAACGTGGATACATTCGGTGTTGGCACTTTTTACTTTCCTTCCTGGTAATATTTGCCCTATTGTACCAGACAAGCACGGCTATCAATTCACGAGCGAGTATCGTATACTAAGCATAAGCAGTGTTTTTTGTGGTCTTGCACACACTCTTTCATTATCCCTAATGTGCAACCCAGAAGACGACCGCGACCACTGGGGAGGCGAACATTATTGAGTACGACACACACCGGATCCTGGATTGATCCCACCACATTTCATAAGGATGTTGCGTATTTAGAGGCATTATGGCAGAAAACCGACGTTGGCACGACTCACCTGCCGTTGATCGATGTTGGAGCGGGCGAACCAGTCGTCTTCATGCCCATTCTTGAGCATCTTGAATTCGTCTATGCTCGCCAGATACAAACGCTTAGCCAATCACGACGCGTCATATTGTACCGGCGTCAAGAGACCCGCACCGCACCAGTTAGCCGAGCGGAACGCGCCGAAGAATTGCGCAACGTACTTGATAGCCTGAAATTGGAGACGGTTGACCTGGTGGCACACGGTGACGCGGCCATGATCCTTTTTGAGTTTGCCCTACGCTACCCGCCACGCTGCCGCTCATTGACAATTATCGCACAAGGAGCTGACTACCGCATTGCTCCACATCCCCTGATCTGGCTCCTGCACGAACTCTACCTACGCCTCCCGATTGAGCATGTCCTGCCCGCGCCGCTCTTGCGCACCATCGTCATAAACTACATCGTCGCACACGCACCAGAGAATACCACCGCTCCAGCGCTGACACGTGAGTTGATCGAGGAGCAGTTTCACAAAATCCGCCACTGGCCCTACGTCTACAAATTTTCTGTGCTCCCAGCCATCCATTCGTTTGACATACGCAAGTGCGTCAAAGCACTAGACATGCCAATTTTATTAATTAACCGCCAGGATGATATGCTCGCACCTGCTGAAAAAACGCAGTGGCTCGCCACAAACTTACCTCATTGCGTCGCGTACCACGTCGTGAATGGTAGAGAGCGTTTCTTTATGTATTCACAAGACGAGATAGTTACACCGCTTATCGCAACGTTTTTGAAAGAGCAGGATGCGCAACGCAGTCCACTACAGCCACGCTAGGAGGCAATCATTCATGGGCGAAGTACCGTCGTCATCACTACGCCGCGTTGTTATCACGGGGCTTGGGGTGGTGGCTCCAAATGGCATTGGGAAAGAGGCATTCTGGCAAGCTTGCGTGGACGGACGTTCGGGACTACGACCGATCAGTCGTTTTGATGCCAGCAATCTTCCCTCACGCATTGCTGGCGAGGTGCAAGATTTTGAGCCGCAACAGTTCGGACTCACTCCACAAGAAATCCAACACGTGGATCGCGCAACACAATTTGCCCTGAGTGCCGCTCACCTGGCGCTGCAAGACGCCGCATATAGTACACCGCTGAGCGAAAGCGCGCGCGAACAAACCGGCGTCTACATGGGACTGGCGCTGGCTTGCGTGGAAGCAGGCGAGCGCATGTGTCAACAATTCAACGACTATACGAAAGATGATGAGCAAGCCTCCGCACAACTGTTGTTACCACACAGCGCGGCCAGCAGTATCGCAGCCCATCACCAGTTCTACGGGCCGTGTAGTACCATTGCCACCGGCTGCTCGGCTGGAGCAGATGCCATCGGGCAAGCGTTCTGGATGATTCAAGAGGGACGTGCGCAGTGCATGATCGCGGGCGGAACGGACGCCTCCATCAGTTATGGAGTGCAGAACGCCTTTTGCGTGATGGGAGCATTGAGCACTGCTTATAACGACGAACCCGAACGCGCTTCGCGACCCTACGACAACAAGCGCGACGGCTTTGTCATGGCCGAGGGAGCCGGAGTAATCGTGCTCGAAGAACGCGAACAAGCCATCGCCAGAGGCGCGCATATCTACGCCGAAATATTGGCCTTTGCCTCAAATTGCAACGCCTATCACATGACCGCCCTACCACCCAGTGGCACGCCGCTCAGCGCGTTATTGCGCCAGGTGCTCAGCGACGCCGATATCGCGCTGCGCCACGTTGGCTATATTAACTCGCACGGCAGTTCGACACGCCCCAACGAAATTGCGGAGACAGCGGCCTATAAAACAGTCTTCGGGGAACAGGCTTACCATATGCCGATTAGCGCAACCAAATCGCTGATCGGGCACCCGCAAGGAGCAGCGAGCGCCATCGAAGCCCTGGTGACCGCCCTGGTCTTGGATGAGCAGCTTATTCCACCCACGATTAATCAAGAAGAGGCCGATGCCGCCTGCGACCTCGATTACGTCCCGAACACAGCCCGTGAAGCCAACGTCGATGTGGCGCTCACCCATTCGAGTGGCTTTGGCGGCGTCAATAGCGTCCTGGTATTAGCCCGTCCAGATTGGATGCACGCATGAGGTATGAAAAACAGCGTCGCGTCGTCATTACGGGACTGGGAGCAATCGCGCCCAATGGTCTCGGCAGTGACGCGTTCTGGCGAGCTACCGTCAACGGTACTTCTGGCATTACAGCGCTTGACGATCACACAAATTGGGGCGACGAACAGGCGATACGGGTAGCGGGCAGCATTCCCAACTTCGCGGTCGAAAATTACCTCGAACGTAAGCTTGCTCATCGCACGGATCGCGTGACCCATTTCGCACTGGCAGCTGTACAGGAGGCACTGAGCGATGCACAACTCGATCTCACGCAGGAACAACCACAACGGGTAGGGGCCGTGATCGCCAATACGATGGGTGGTATGAACTACGTGCTCAAGCAGCTACAAGCGCTGTACACGCGTGGCCCCCGCGCCATGAGCGCTTATACAGCGATTGCCTGGCTGCATGTTTCAACGGTAGGTCATACTGCCATCCATTACGGTTTGCAGGGCTATTGTAAGACGCCGCTCAACGATACGGTTGGCGGACTGGACGCTCTTGGCATGGCCGCACGCGCCATCAAACGCGGGGCGGCAGATATACTCATAACCGGCGGCTGCGAATCCTTCCTGCACCCCTTCATCCTTCAGGTGCTCAAGCGGCAGGGACAATACGTGACCGGAGTACAGCCAGACGCCTATCGACCATTCGACCGACGAGCAGCCGGGTTAATTGTCGCCGAGGGTGCGGGTGTCTGTATTCTCGAAGAACTCGAACACGCGCGCCAACGTGGTGCACCCATTTATGCTGAATTGGGTGGCTATGCACAAACCAACGATGCACATGGGCTCACCGTGCCCGGTGCAAACGGGAAACGCTACGCACAAGCCATGCGACAGGCCATGAGCGAGGCCGAGATTACACGCGAACAGGTCGCTTACGTCAGCCTGGATGGTCGCGCAGTCCCTGACTCGGATCGCGGCGAGGCACAGGCGTTGCAATTGGCCTTTGGCGAAGAAGCAGCCAGCTTGCCAGTAAGCGTGCCACGCACTACGATAGGTCACAGCTATGCCGCAGCAGGTGTGCTCGATAGCATCATTGCCATCCAGGCTCTGAAGCATCACATGGTGCCGCCTACCATCAATTGCGAAGCCACAGATCCAGAGTACAAGGTCAATCTGGTGCGCCAGGCACAGCAAGCATTCGCAGCAGACCACGAGCACAGACCCAACGCCGTGCTCATTGGAGGCCGAGCCGTTGGCGGAGCAAACGTGGTGCTGGCAATCAAAGAATTTGTGTAATGGATGGAAATGCGTGAAGTGATGGAACAGCCACAGCCACGTGTGGTGATCGTGGGAGCCGGTCCAACGGGACTGACGGCAGCAAATCTGCTCGGATTAGCAGGCATCGAAACGTTGCTGCTCGAAGCCAATCCGGGTCTCAGCAACATGCCACGAGCCATTACCATCGACGATGAAGGGTTGCGTATCTGCCAGGCTCTGGGCTTACAGTCAGCTATAGAAAAAGAGTTACTACTTGGCATCCAGGCACACTACGTTTCACGCGGACGCTATCTCGTCCAGGTTGCTCCAAAAAGACAAGCGAGTGGACATCCATTCATTTCAACTTTCCACCAACCTACATTTGAACATGTTCTGCTCAGCGGGCTCGAGCGTTTCGCACACATTCACGTCCGCTTTCAACAGCGCGTCGAGCGTTGCGAACAAGACGAGTACGGAGCCTACCTGCACGTACACACAGCCCAGGACGAAATGTACCAGATCGCGTGTGACTATGTGCTGGCCTGTGACGGTGGCAAAAGTCCACTGCGTCACGCACTCGGTATCGCCATGCAGCCCATCAGATTTCCGGGGCTGTCCGCACAAAAAGCCACCCAGCGCTGGCTCGTGGTCGATTGCGAGCAGGATGACGAAGAGGCACATGCGGCAATCTTCTTTTGCAATCCGGCGCGCCCGGCAGTGACCGTGCCTGCTCCACACCAGGGGAGGCGCTGGGAATTTATGCTATTACCTGGCGAAGACGAAGCGGACCTGTTGCGCGATGAGACCATTCACGCGTGCATCCAACGGGCGCTGGCGAGCAGGCCAGGGGGCATATCGGCACAGCAACAAACAGCAAAGATCACGCGACGTGCGATCTACACGTTTTACACGACGCTGGCAACAAAGTTTGCACACGGCCGGATTTTTCTGCTAGGCGATGCCGCACACCTGATGCCGCCATTTGGTGGTCAGGGTATGAATAGCGGGTTGCGAGATGCACACAATCTGTGCTGGAAGCTGGCGTTGGTGCTACAGGGCCACGCCACGCCACACCTGCTGGCAAGCTACGAGCAGGAGCGACGCGGACACGTCACCAGGATGCTGTATTTCTCCACTTTTCTCGGTCAGCTAATCATGCCAACCTCGCGCACCATCGCGTGGATACGGGACTTTGGTTTGCGTGGCGCAAATAGCATCGCCCCTTTGCACACCATCCTACGCGAGGCACAGGTAAAGCCACAGCCACGCTACCCACGTAGCATGCTCGTGCCCAAACATGATCGCGACAATCGCAAACGCAGCGGCAAGCTATTGCCGCAACCACGTGTACGCCTCCCCGATGGCACATCGAAGCTGCTGGATGATGTGCTGGGCGACAATTTCGCACTTCTGCATTTCAGTAAGGAACCGAACAATGCCTTTCAAGCATTACAACAAGCACGCTGGCAGGCATTGCACACGCGGTTTGTGCACATCGTACCAGCAGGAACACACCTACCAGCCAGTGAGCAAGACACCACCGCGGGAACGAGTAGCAAGCCAATAGTGGTCGTTGATGAGGATGGAGGCGTAGAAAAGTGGCTCGGTGCTGACAAGCGGCGCTACATCATAGTGCGCCCTGATCGCTACGTGCTGGGAACTTTTACATTGGAACAAGAGAGCACCTTTCTCCAAATGATAAGCGCTTATTTGGTGGTGTGACGCGGTTGGATACTTTTTTCAAAGAAGATGAGGGTAATTCCCTGGACGATCCGCGTGGTTTCAAGCTGTCTGTATCCATTTTTTCGATAGAGGTGTTGAGCCGCGATCTGTAGCGTAGAGGTATCTAAATGGAGGGCGGAATATCCTAAGGTAACGGCTCGTGCTTCTAAGGCTTCAAGGATCATTTGTCCAAAACCATGCCCTTGAAAATCAGGATGCACTCGTATCCGCTTCATTTCAGCTCGCTCATGCGTCGTCTTTCTAAGCGCGCCCATAGCGATAATGCGATCTCCACAGACTCCAACAAGAAACTCTCCCTGGTTCTTCAGATAGACCTGCTCGATGCGATGAAGGTCATCATCCCAGTGACCGTTACCAAGATGCGCTCCCGTCTTCTGTAAGGCCAGATTATGGAGTGCCCACACCGCATCGTGATCCTCCTGCTGATACTGCCTTATTTCCATCAACACTCCTTTATGTGTTGCGAATACATGCACGTTTTTCGATGGTATTTGGAAATATAGTCCATACATATCGGTATATGCATGGCTTCGGAAGTCATCAACACATATCTATGTACTAGCAATACAAAAATAGCCATTAATGGCTTCCGAAGCCATAGCTCCCTTGCTTTAGCCGATACATCAACAATCGCTGACGGTTTGACCATACCATCAATACATACCGACTTTTGTATCGTATCGGATACCATCAGCAGATATCAATACGTACGATCGTTACACAATCGTTACACAATCGCGCAGGGAACAGACAATACTGTACTATTCATCGTGCAGCAGCAACTGGTAGAGTTCGCGTTGGCGCTGGGCGGCTTTGTGATAAATGGCCTTGTTCTTTGTGTCGGGTTGCGTTGCTTCGGTGAGGTGCGGCTCGACCTGTGCCACGTCTGCGATAACGCCAAGCGCTTCGAGGGCCAACAGTGCCGCGCCACGTGCCGACGCCTCGTGGTCCGTCGAAGGATACACAGGCGTACCCACCGTATCGGCAATCACGCTGCGCAGGAGATCGGATTTGACTAGCGCCCCTCCACTTGCCAACAGGCGCGGAGCCTGGCCTTGCCACTTGAGCGTTTTCATTAACTCTTCATATACTATCGCGAGTTGAAGCGCCAATGCCTCGGTCAGCGCACGCAGCACATCGGCTGGTTGCGTGTGAATAGAGAGACCGGCCATCGTCATACGTGCATCGGCATGCCAGCCCAGGCTGCGCTCACCGGAGATAAAGGGCAGGACGGTTAAACCATGTCCATCCGGCGGGATTTTGACGGCCTCCTGTTCGACGCTAGCCAGGTCCGTCACCTTGAGCGTCTTATTGACCCACGAAAAGAGATTGCCACCCTCGCTCAAAGCGCCACCCAGCACAGCGCGATGTGCATCGATCAAGTAGAGCCAGAGGCCATCGGATGGCACGACCTCCTGCGTTGGCACCACCACACGCACGGCGCTGGATGTACCAACCGTCAAAGACCAGTTTTGCTTGCTAGCAGAACCAGAGCCGATGCAGGCCGTAGCACCATCGCCAAGCGCAGGAAACCAGGGAGCATCGTGCAAAGCAGGCCAGCGACCAGCATACTCCAACGTGAGTCCCTGTAAACTATCACGCGCATCACCCAGTTTAGGAAGTTGCTCAGGAGCAATGCCCACCGTCCGAATAAGTTCAGCATCCCATTTGCGCTCACGCGTGACCAGCATGCCGGTGCCGGAAGCCATCGAAAGGCTACACACCGAGCGTCCAAGAAACTGGCGATGCATATATTCGCCAAAAGAGAGCCACGTCGCAACCTTCTTCACGATGGCAGGCTGCTGCTCGGACAACCATTTCAGCTTGGCCGGCCAATAACTCGCGTGGAAACGCGCCCCGGTACGCTCGTGTACCGCCTTTTCATCAAGCTGCGAACGCAATTCCAGGGAGGCCTTGTAGGCACGCGTATCCTCCCAGGTAATCAGCGGAGTGACCGGATGGCCTTTCGCATCGACGCCGAGCAGGGTATGCCAAAAAGTGTCGGTCGCCACAGCTTTAATCTGCGCAGCCCGTGAGCCAGCGACCTTGAGCACCTCGTCAATTGTTTGCGCGACAACGTTGAGCAACATTTCGGGATCGACCGAGACCTCGCCCTCATTGGAGGTGGTCAGTTCGTACGTATGCTGAGAAACGACCTGTGGCACGGCCTCGCCCGCGGCATCGAACAGCATTGCCCGCGTCGAAGAGGTACCAACATCAAGGGCCAGGACAAACGGTGGTTGTGGTTGCGAGTCTTGTGGCTTCTGCGAAGCCCGATCATGCGCTTGCGTCATACGACAAATCTCTCTATCACCCAAATTTTGTCTTCATCATCAGCAGAAATACAACATGAAAAAAGTCCTGCTGTATTCTATCACGTGAGACGACGCCCGCGAGGGAGGTCGCTACCATATACGATGGGACGGCTTCGCCGGATATGGTAGCGATCTCCCTCGCGGGCGTCGTCTCTCCAACAGCTACCTACAGATCTGGCAATTGCCAGTTAATTTCAGGCTTATCTATACTACGTAGCGCCTCGTTGATCCTGGAAAATGGACGGCTGCCAAAGAAGCCATTGCGCGCCGACAGCGGTGAAGGATGGGCCGATTGCACGATGATGTGGCGCGTGGTATCGATCAGGCCAAGTTTCTTCTGCGCGTAGTTGCCCCACAGCACAAACACCACAGGCTCGGCTTTCTCGCTCACTTTGCGGATCACGGCATCGGTGAACTGCTCCCAGCCATGATTTTTATGCGAATTGGCCGCGTGCGCACGCACAGTCAGGACCGCATTAAGCATCAAGATGCCCTGCTCAGCCCAGGGCACGAGGTAGCCATTGTTGGGAATGCGAAAACCAACGTCGTCGTGTAACTCTCGAAACATATTCATGAGCGAGGGCGGCGGTTTGATGCCTGGGCGCACAGAGAAGCAGAGGCCATGTGCCTGATTGTTATCGTGGTAGGGATCTTGACCAAGTAGCAGAACATTCACTTTTTCGTAAGGCGCGTAACGCATGGAATTAAACACATCGGACTCGGGAGGGAAAACGGTATATTGCTGCCGCTCTTCATCCACGAACTGTGCCAACTTGTGGAAATAGGGCTTGCTCAATTCGTCGTCTACATGCTCATGCCAGCTCTCAGGAATAGTTATTTGCATAAAAAATTCCTTCTCAGTCAATTTTGTAGTAGAGAGAGAGAATACGGCTTTCCGCTTTCAAGAATTGCTGTATTGATGCCTGTTGTTGGCGCTGTAATGCCAACAACAGGCATCAATACAGCAATTCCTTTAGCTTTGCCTGGCGATCATGACCTCGGTTGATTTAATGATAGCCAGAACTTCACTGCCCTGAGCCAAGCCCAAAGATTCGGCAGAACTGCGGGTGATGGCGGAGACAATCTCCTGCCCATCAGGAAGTTCAACCACCACTTCGGCCATAACGCTACCAAGCTTCACCGACTTTACTTTGCCGTGCAACTGATTACGAGCACTTATCTGCATCATTAGCCCCCCCTTAAATGCTGGTAATTTTTATGGCAACACCGTCATCTACATAACCTGTAGGGTCCCTGTATTGATTATATAACCAGACGACAAGAAGCAAACTTTCGGGGAAAGGGGGCGTTAGTTTTGGGTACTCGTCATGCTCAAAGGAGGGCATATTGATTCTAAAAATACCAGCTCTTGCAGCAGACTGTAAAGTGACAACTCCCCACGGATAAATCCGGGGGCTTCTCAGGAAACGCGGCACCCATCGGTGTACGTTGACTCCTGAAGGCTATGCCCTAGCCCTTCACGCAAGATATTCT
>DATAYF010000254.1:0-4642 GCA_036272735.1 Ktedonobacteraceae bacterium | reverse complement strand
CGAGATGCGGCTCTTCTCTCCTTCCTGTTGCTCAACTTCCCATCTCGCACGACAGTTCATGGCACTTTCTCGACCGGAAACTGGATCTCGGTGAGCGCGTCATCAAGATTGTCTTCCCGGCGCAGACGAATCTTGCGGCGTGGTCCAACGATGCTGTAGGCATTGTTTTCTATCCAGGTTCCCAACGCTTGATAGGCCGAGAGCACCAGCGCGGGATGTCCATGATGGAGCGTACTGACCATACGAGGAATAGCTGGGAGTGTGCACCGCGTCAGCCGTCCCTCACTCCGTGTGATCAGCGTCTCGGCGTCTCTGCCGTCAACAGGTGCGACCATCTCCACGGAACCTGGGATGCACTCGTCCTCACTGTGAGCATGAAGGACGAGCAGATGATCGATGGGTGTGACCCCGTAGCGCTTCAGCATGGCGTCGAGGGCAGAGGTCCAGTGCGCCTGATACGCCAGATCAAGCGTCTTCAGGCGCAATGAGACCCCTGTGATTGGCCTGACCGCTTTGAGCACAACTTCATAGGTCGGCAGACCACTGCCTTGCTCAAGGGAGCGCAGGCGTGCTTCGATGCGCTCCAGTTGCTCCTGTTCCGCCTGGATCTGCTGCTGCAGCTGTGCCTGTCTGAGCCGCAGCATCCCTTGCAAGATCTGAGGCGAAAGTCCTTCGGAGAGAAGCTCGGCGATCTGTGTGAGTCCCAGTCCAAGCTCTTTGAACGCCAGAATGCGATGCAGGTGCGGTAACTGATCCATCGTGTAGTACCGATAGCCGGTTTCAGGATCGACAGAGATCGGCTTGAGGAGTTCGATCTCGTCGTAGTAGCGCAGGGTGCTCATCGACACCTCGGCCAGTCTGGCAAAATCGCGAATCTTTAACATCTCATCTCTTCCTGTTGTACATGCTCACTTTAGAGAAAGCCAGAGTTTGCAGGCGGGTGCTCTCTCATCGGGAAGAGCTAGCCAATTCCCTCCACAATCGCTCTGCCCTGCGGATGCTCCGCGCTCCATTCAGACGCGATCACGCGACGACCGGTGAGTTCTCGCGAAGTGTCGGAGGCGAGAAAGACCGCCGGAGCCTGCATGATCTCCGGCTGCAGCAGACGCGCCCGCAGATCTGCTGGCGTCTCATCGGGGAGCAAACCAGTATTGGTCGGGCCACCGGGCAGCAGAACATTGACACGAATATGCGCCTCGATCAGCTCCTGAGCCCAGATGGCCGAGGCGGACTCAAGCGCCGTCTTCGACGGCCCATAGGGAGAAAACCCGCGCCGCTTCATCGTGTCATAACTCACACTGACGTTAATGATGCTTCCCTCGTGCCGCTGCTGAAGCCAACGTGTCACCACGGCACGAGCCATATAGAATGGCCCGTTGGCATTGGTCTCCATGATCAGACGCCAGACTGCAGGCTCGACTTCCCAAAAGCGAGTCGGCTCCGTCACAAAAGAATCTCTGACAGACTTCATGCCTCGACCGGCGTTATTGACCAGGATATCGACGTGCCCAAAGCGGCCGATGGTCTGCTCCACCACCTCTTCACATGCCTCTGGATTCGCCACATCGGCGAGCTTCGCCAACACACGCTCAGACCACTCCTGCTTGGCGAGTTGATCGAGTTCGGTTTGTCCATGTGCAGCCGTGATCGAAACCTTCGCCCCTTCTTGCAGGTATGCCTCCGCAATCGCACGTCCTATCCCTCGCCCGGCCCCGGTCACAATCGCGACCTTTCCATCAAGCGTTCCCATTTCGGTTGCTCCTTTTTTGTTTCTCTCATACAAACGATCAGCACGTTACAGCCACAAGCCGACAAAAAACGACTGACGCAAGGACATCTTATGACGTCAGATCGTGGTGCCATTTTTGCGTCAGAGAAAGCCAACGTTTCCATCCTGCTCATTTGCAGAGAGGTGAACAGCTCTTGTCACCAGCATACAACGTTCAGGTAGGGTGAAAGTCAAGAGGTTTTCCTAAGACTTCTTTGGGGGAAGATTACGCCACCTTTTTTTGCCCAATTCGAGTGTGCACTCCTTTCAAACAGCATATGACGAGGTGTCCAGTGAAAAGTTAAAGGTCGTCATTGAGTTCGCAGGTGGCATAGAGGGAAGCTTCAGTGAGGCGAACTAACCACGAGACCGAAAGCCCTGGAGGGTGAATGGTCCTTGTGACGCCATTTTCTCCCCTCTTCCCTTCTTGCTGGGATCTCGTTGCGCATCACGTGGGCGGTTCCGTTCCAAGAAGGAAGTGTGACACCTGGACAACTCATCTTGTCCAGGTGTCACACTTTTTATTGTGCCTCGGTTTTCAACTGTTTAACCAGTCTGCGGAGCCGTTGGCGAGCACGAAATCAGCAACGCTGCTGGGGGCCAGGTGATGAATGATGTGCTGCACCCAGGCAAAGTTGGCGTTGCCGACCGGGGGCGTGCCATATTTCCAGCGCTGGTCGTCGCGCAGGCGTTCGCCGCCCCAATCGCTGATGTTGAAGGGCGGATTGGCGAGGATATAGTCGGCCTTGAGGTCTTTGTGAAAGTCATTATGCAGCGTATCGCCGTTTTCTTCGCTGAGGTTGGCCTCAATACCACGAATAGCGAGGTTCAATTTGGCGAGCCGCCACGTAGTCGGGTTGGACTCCTGGCCGTAGATCGAGAGGTCGTTGAGTCTACCGCCATGCGCCTGCACGAACTTCTCGGATTGCACGAACATGCCACCAGAGCTGCAGCAGGGGTCGTAAATGCGCCCCTTATACGGCTCGATCATCTCAACCAGCAGCTTGACGACGGACTGTGGCGTGTAGAATTCGCCACCGTTCTTCCCTTCGGCGCTGGCGAACTTGCTCAGAAAATACTCGTAGACGCGGCCCAGGATATCTTTTGAGCGGCTCTCGCGATCACCTAGACCGATGCTGCCGACGAGGTCTATTAATTCGCCCAGGCGCGTTTTGTCGAGGGAGGGACGCGCATAACCTTTAAGGAGCACCCCTTTGAGCGATGGGTTGCGCTTCTCAATAGCCTCCATCGCGTAGTCGATCAGGACACCGATGGCAGGACTTTTGGCCTCGGCCTGAAGTTTCGGCCACAGGGCATCGCTGGGGACAGTAAAAATACTGTCGGCCAGGTACTCGTTTTCGTCGTCGGGATCAGCCCAGAGCGTGTTCTGTAGCTCGTCGCGTTTCTCAAGGTAGGCATCTGAAATATATTTCAAGAAAATAAGACCGAGCACCACGTGTTTATATTCGGCGGCGTCCATGTGCCCGCGCAGCTTGTCGGCCGCTAACCACATTTTTTCTTCGAAGCCAAGATTCGCGCCGTTGCCATTCTTCTCGGCCTTCTTGCGTTGAACCATCAGTTTTCCTGTCGCTCCTGACCTGTTTTCATAAGTGTGTAAGTCTATGAACATATGCATACAGTGTAAATATCCATAGAGAAGCGTTCATCATTATACTTCATTACAAGCGGAATTACGAGCGGGGCATGTGGAGGAAGTAAGACAGGTACATTTAAAGGCCCTAACGCCATCATGCATCGAATACATGGATGTTTTAAAACTATTATAGCCTCACTTGCGTATAATAAATGTCCCTATTGTAGAGATATTAGGTGTTTTTGTAAGAGGCGAGGTATCGTGTAAAGTACGTAGTTCTTTCCCGCGTAATATCTGTTTATCTACATACAACTATGTTATTCCCTTTACCTCAGCCAATAATCACATCTACCAGGAGGTACGGAAGGTATGCGATTTCCAAAAATGTTTGCGTCAGGGATGATGTGCTGTTGCATCCTTGTCGTAGTTCTCGCTTTCCTCTTCAGCACTACTGCCCAGGCCGCCTCATTTATGCCAAAAAACGCCAGCATTGCTCAAAACCATTCACCAGCTATCAGCACGAAAACAACAACCCACTGGACAAATTGGAATCAGTATTTTGGCGATCCAGCACGCTTCAATAGGGCAGAGCACAGCATTTCTGTGAAGAATGTTTCTAGCTTGCATCCTGTATGGGCCCAAAACGTGGATAACACCATTACCACGTCACCCGTCACCGTTAACGGCGTGGTGTATGTTGTCAGTTTTGACGGGATGGTCGGAGCTTACGATGCACTTAATGGAAAGAAGCTGTGGACGACATTGTTGCCAAATTATCAATACGATCAATATTCAGCACCTGCTGTCGACAATGGGATGGTGTTTATTGCAACATATTGGGGAAGCTTCTTTGCACTAAATGCGAAGAATGGGAAGCAAGCCTGGTCCTATCATTTAAGTCGTGCTACCACTACCTATATTGCGGATTCACCTGCGGTCGCCAATGGTATGGTGTACTTCGGTGAGTCAACGGTCATAGACGCAAACGGAGATACAAATGCAACCCTGTATGCATTGAACGAGAAGACAGGAAAAGTAGCCTGGACCTATCATTTAAAGAACTGGCTGATGAAAGTTTCTCCGGTTGTTGTGAATAAGGTTATCTACGTGGCGCCTAATTTTGATACCAACCAACTTTTTGCGATCAATGCCACCACTGGGAAATTGATCTGGAAGGTAGCAGGCTTCACTGCATCGAACGTTGTAGTTACCAATAATACAGTGTATGGTTCGTTTTCTGATCCAAAGACACAGAAAAATGGTCTCGCAGCGGTGAATGC
>DATAYF010000253.1:0-4602 GCA_036272735.1 Ktedonobacteraceae bacterium | reverse complement strand
CGCCAGGTAGACGACCCCGCCAGGGAGACGACCCCGCCAGGGAGGTCGCTACCATACATGAGATGCGGCTTCGTCATCTATGGTAGTGACCTACCTGACGGGGTCGTTTAGGTTTTTGTCCTTGCATTTGTAATACTTCACTTTGTATACTATGGAAGGCGACCATGTAGCGATTGAGGACGATCTCTCATCGTTTTCATGGAGCACAACATGCATCAGGGGTTCCACATAGTTTTAAGAAGGATTTTTGATGAAATTAGGACTACAAGTTCCTAGCTTTACTTTTTCCGCAGACCAGGGCCAGCTTGGCGATACGTTTGCCACCATTGCCGAGCGTGCCGAGCGTGCAGGCTTTTATAGCTTGTGGGTCATGGACCATTTCTTCCAGATCCCAAACGTTGGCCCGGTTACCGACGAGATGTTGGAAGGTTGGAGCACGCTGGCCTTCGCAGCGGGCCGCACCAATCACATTAAGCTCGGGACGATGGTCACCGGCGTGACCTATCGATATCCTGCGCTGCTGGTGAAGACCGCGACAACGCTTGATGTGCTCTCTCATGGACGTGCTTATTTGGGGATCGGGGCAGCCTGGAATGAAGAGGAACATCGCGGTCTGGGCGTGCCTTTTCCACCGCTTGCTGAACGCTTCGAGCGCCTGGAAGAGACCCTGCAAATCGCACACCAGATGTGGAATGGCGACGAACAACCATATAATGGGAAACACTATCAGCTTGAGCGCCCGCTGAACTCGCCACAAGTAGTGCAGAAGCCACATCCGCCTATCTTAATTGGTGGCACCGGCGAGCGAAAAACTCTGCGTTTCGTGGCGCAGTATGGTGATGCCTGCAACATTTTCATGTTTCCAGACCTCGCGCAGGTTGAGCATAAGTTCGATGTGTTGCGGGATCATTGCCAATCAATTGGTCGCCCGTACGAGCAGATCGAGAAAACTACGCTCGGTCATTTGCATCTGACCCGCGACGGACGCAATAATTCTATGACGCCCGATGCGCTCATTGGCGTGTTGCGCAACCTTGCCGCGATAGGTGTTGATCAGGCCATTTTTGGTTTGCACAACGTGGCTGACCTGGAACCCTTCGATCTGCTGGCAACGCAAGTCGTTCCCGCTGCCGAACAGATCGAGGTAGCCGGTCGTTAGTTTTGATATGTTGAAGTAGTTGATTATGCCAAAACGCACAACGTTGACGGAAGTAGAAGCACAATTTGCCCAACGGCAACGCGTCGCACGATTGGCCACAGCAGACGAGAATGGGAGCCCTCATCTCATTCCCGTTTGCTATGCCTTTGATGGTACGCGCTTCTACATTGCCCTGGACGAGAAGCCTAAACGCGTCGCGGGTAGCAAGCTGCGCCGCGTGCACAATATAGAGACGCGCCATGAAGCGTCGTTGCTCGTCGACCAGTACGACGATGATTGGTCGCGGCTTGGCTATGTGCTGGTGCATGGTAAGGCGGATCTGATTGGCGCTGAAGACGAGGCGCATGCGCACGCGCTTAAGCTCTTACGTGCACGCTATGTACAGTACCGCACGATGGTGCTGGAAAAACAATTGGTAATCGTGATTACCCCCGATCATATTACCTCATGGGGACCTGCTTTGCAGGAAACTATATAAATCCTTTTGTTAGGCAGTAAACGCAAGGGAAAAGCTATGGTGACTCGCTACAGGGATGATGGGAGTACACTTTATGATTTTATGCATCTAATTTTAGTTCGCTGCCCTCGTTGCCAGCATTGTGCCCAGGTTATTCCCGTAAATGCAAATGAACGTGGATTGTTTGGGGCCCGTAAATTGGTATGCTCTTCGTGTGTCCTCTGCAAATACTGCCGAGGCAATATTGTTCATTTCGGTGGTAACAGCGACTCGTATTTCCGCTTACCTCTATGGTTGCAGACTCACTGTTGTGGTAAGGTACTTTGGGCGTATAATGCCGAGCATTTGGATTTCATAGAAAAATATGTACAAGCTACTATGCGTCAAGGTCAAATTCCTCATATGATTACTGGAGCCAGAAACGGAACATTTGCGAGCCGACTTCCCAAATGGATTAAAAGCGCGAAAAATCGCGAAGAAGTTTTGAAGAAGATTGCGCTCATACGTAAAACGTTGCTCTAATTTGTTATTAGCGCGGTAACTGCTTGCTAGTTTGTAATGTCTGAAGTAGTTGGGGGAAACCAACGCGGTCGGCGATGGCGCGCAGGTGACGAAAACCAGCGCCATATACCGGATCGGCACGGCGCTCGATAGCGAGTGCGTGGTAACGATGCTCATCGGTGTTCGCACTATTATGCCAGCGGTAGGCGAGCAGTTCGCAGAAACCTTCTAGCGCCCAATCTGGTAAATGGTTGATATCGTGCACGATCAACCACACATGCCCAAGCTCGTGCGCCGTTACCCCTTGAAACAGAGCGGCTGGTAATCCACGTAAGACCGCCACCCCGCGCACCTCTGCATACATCTTTTGTCCGTTCAACGAGTAGCTTGCGCTCAGCGTTGCTCCATAGGCGTGCGTGAGATGGCGATCTCGCAGTAGTGTGGCAAGACGGTCGCGGCTGCATAGCTCTAAGCTGAGTGGTAAATTATTATAGACGAGTCCCTGACTGCCAATCCAGCGTTTGACCTCGTCGTACCACGGCCTGGCGTCCTCGATGGTCTCGATGGCGGTCGCGCGGCACAAGGGGCAGCGTGTGGTGCCCGGCTCGTGTGTGGGTTCTTGCTGTTGCGGTGGCACGAGTCGCCCACAATAGCTGCACCTGGGATACTCGCGCTCGTGCTCTTTGCAGAACATTGTGCCCCAATAATCGACGGCGTATTCACCGATCAGTGGTTTTCCACAGTAGGCGCAGTGGGGCGCGACAAACTGTGCGAAGCAGGCGGAATGATAGGGTTGGCCTTCATGGGGAATGAACGATGTCGTGCCAATGGGACGGCCACAGCCAGCACACACAAAATGCTCAGGATGCCACGCGGCCCCCAGCGCCACTATAGCGTTCCCAAAGATAAATTGTCCACATCCTTTGCATACTTGCCCTGCTAGCATCTTGGCATGCTCCGTTCGCGCATATGAATATTAAAGAGTCAAGCGATAATAGTCGTAGCCAGTGGTTATTTCAAAGCCGCACGATTGATAAAGCGAGAGCGCATGCTTGTTCTCTACCATCACCTCTAAAGCAATATGCTGCTGACCGGTAGCGAGAATGGCTTGAATGGTGCGTGCCAGAATCTGGCGACCATAGCCGCGCCCCTGTTGTTGCGCGAGTACCCCGAAGCCAAAAATGAATGCCTCGTGCTCACCCAGGGTTACATCAATTTTGCCAATTGGCTGACCATTCACAAGTCCGAGGTAATAGCTGCGACTCGACTGGTCCATGACCTTGTCTGCGTACCAATCGACTTCGTGCTCAGGTATATTGAATGCCTGGGCGGTGATATGTTTCAGGGCGGCAATGTCTTCAGATCCCGCTTGCCTGAATGCTATCTCCTGGCTATATGTTTCTGGGAGCCTGGCTTCTTGCAGCGTCATCTTGTACTCGGTGTGATCATAGTCGGGCTGTAGTGTTTTGACGAATGCCTGCCCGCTTGTTGATGCCTGCTCGACGATCAGCAGGATGTGTGGGATGCCTCTGTGCTGGCATTCCGCTGTGGCCGCGTTCAGCAGTTGCGTAAAAATGCCGAATCGTCGGTGTGCCGGGTGCACCATGCCGCTAAACTCCGCTTCCTGTGAGTTAAAGCTAAACATGGCTAGATAGCCAATGAGTATCCCTTGCTCATAGAACAAAAAATCATTGGTTGCATCGGCTGGACGCTCGTGTAGCACATTATAATTCAGCTTCAAATCTAAGTCGTCATGTTGATTACATTGTACCGCCAGGTGCTCAATATCCCTGACAACGTCCGGTTCCAGACCCTTACTGCAAATCAAACCCTGCTTACTTGTTTGCGACATACCTGTCCTTTTTTCGTAATAAAATGCTCATCCCTACGCCAGTCTAAGTATAAAGCTTCGCTGTTGCCAAGTAAAGCCGTTCGCGTGAACCTATTTTGGGGTGCTACTCGTATCCACTCATGTAGTAGAAGTTGCCTATGCATATCTATATGCGTCATGGGCAGAGCAGAAAGGAGCGATATTCCTATGCCGAATAAAAAGAAACCCGTCAAGGGTGTTGGTAACAAAGAAGAGCGTATGTACGAACACATCAAAGAATCGTCGGAGAAAAGCGGTCGCTATGGAGATCGTGCCGAGGAAGTTGCTGCTCGTACAGTGTTGAAGCATCATAAAGAGGAGCAACACAAGAAAGGTCAATAAACCTTTGAGCAGGGCGCATAGACCAGCTACGTGTCCTGCTATTTTTGCGAGTCGTTATATATAAAATAGTGGCAACGAATGTATCATGCAGGTTGTTGTTTTTGAGATAGGATAGGTGCACGGTATGGAAGAGTTTTATTTATGGGATCTTTGGATTGCCGATGTCGCTTCAACCGGCATCTCTTTTGCGCGTGGTCGTACTCAGCCCGCCACAACGCTCCTTGTTCATGCTGCCCCGCAACAGCTTAATATTGAGGTGCGCTCCAACACGGG
>DATAYF010000252.1:0-4690 GCA_036272735.1 Ktedonobacteraceae bacterium | reverse complement strand
CCACAACCACCCCTAATCCTTGACTTTTCCCCTCCCCCAACATACACTTTGCTATGTCTACGCTCTGTTTAATCAAGGTCATTGAAGCATGCACATGAGATATAATAGTGATAAGCGGCCTGAGAAGGAGGCGGTTACCTGCCCCTATTGTGGCTCGCGTGATACCGAATGTATGTCCTTGTTTGGCCAACAACTCATGACGGCGCAATATTATTGCAACGCCTGTCACACCCCTTTTGAACGCGTCAAAGATGATGACGTTTGTTTCGACTATGTAGCCCGAAAGGATCAACAACCGTGACAACAACGACTGAACGTACGCTGGTGAATTACAGCGTGAGCGATGGGGTCGCCATTATCGAGCTGACCAACGCGCCCGCGAACACCTACAGCCACGAGATGATGCTACAACTGGACGACGCTATCCTGCGTGCTCGCTTCGATGAGCAGGCGCACGTCCTGCTCATTCGTGGCGCAGGTGAGCGCTTCTTCAGCGCTGGGGCCGATATCTCGATGCTCAATAGCGTGACCCCCTCCTATAAATATTATTTCTGCCTGCATGCCAACGAGACCTTGATGCGCCTTGAGCAAACGCCCAAGCTGGTGATCGCGGCCCTCAATGGGCACACGGTCGGTGGTGGCCTGGAAATCGCGCTGGCGTGTGATATTCGCATTGCGCGTCGTGGTGCGGGCCAGGTTGGATTGCCGGAGGTGACCCTGGGTGTCTTGCCAGGCACCGGTGGTACACAACGCCTGGCGCGAGCGCTGCCCAAAAATAAGGCCATTGAGCTGATGACGGAGGGCAAGTTAATCAGTTTCGAGCAGGCACAGGAGCTAGGGCTGGTGAATTATGTCTATGAAGCGGAAGGGTATTGGGATCAAGTGATGGCCTACGCCCGCTCGTTTTGCCCGCCCAATCGTGCTGCTGCGGCGGTTGGTCGCATCAAGCGTTCCGTGCAATCTGGCTCTGAAATGGCCTTTGCCGAAGCGCTGGCCCTTGAGCGCGAGTTGCAGCAACTTTGTTTTCAGAGCGAGGATGCAAAGGAAGGCATTTCCGCTTATGTCGAGAAGCGCAAAGAGAAACGCTTCACTGGAAGGTAGGAAGTACTACCTTCCCGAATAACTGAGCGTGAGCCAGGCACTTCCATTCAGGCTGACTGAGCCGCAGGCTAGACGCGTAGCGTCGTTGTCAGTCTGAATAAGGAGCAGACGCAGCGTCGTTGTTGTTCGGAATAGAAAGGGTTCGATGGCGGGCATTCACGTTCGCATGCATAAACGGGTGCTCTGGCTGATCATTGATTGCGATCACCAGAATGCCTTGACGGTGGAGTTGCTTGATCAGCTTGCTCAGGCATTGGGTGCTGCTCTCAAGCGCTCCCCGCGTCTTGTCGTGCTCACCGGTATGGGTGAGCACGCTTTTTGCTCTGGGTTGGATGCCGTGGTGCAGTCCGAGTCGCAGCATACCGATGCGCTACACAGTGCCGAACGCATCACCAGCGCTTTTGAGACATTGCGTGCCCAGAGCATTCCAACGGTGGCGCTGGTCAAGGGTTGTGCTTTAGATGCTGGCTGCGAACTACTGCTATTTTGTGATACCGTGGTTGCTCGCGAGGATGCCACGTTTAAATTGCCCACACTGGATAACAAACTATTTTCCACTACCGTATCGGTCTACCTTCCCGCCCTGGTCGGTCAGGAAGCAGCCAGCCGCTTGTTGCAAGCGGGCCGGGTGCTGACTGCTCAAGAAGCGCTCCGTGCCGGGCTTGTTCACCAGGTCCTTTCCATGCAGCGCTTCCTGCCCGACGCGGAAGAACTGCTGGTCATGTTGTCCGCGACGATATAGGCAGAAACACCCAAAGAACCAGCTACACATAAAAACGTCTAGCGAGCAATTTGCTCGCTAGACGTTTTTATGGGCCTCATTACTAATTTTGCCGCGTATCGTCGAAACTAGTTAAATGCGATTTCTTGCGCCACGAAGCAAACGGGGTCTGCTGTGGTGGCGGCGGCAACGATGGTGGTGTATTACTGCCGGTCGTGGGAGGTGGTGGCGTATACCTGTACATATCATAATCCATGCTGGCAGGCAGCGGAGGAAGCGTGTTCTCCCACTGGTTTAGCTGCGGCGGATTGAGTAGCTGGCTGACAGAAGGCCAGGGATTGGCTTCAGACTCAGCATTCACGGTAAGTCCTGGTGTGTCCAGATTCCCGCTGCTGTGGGCTGTCTCAAGCTGGAACGAAATGGTGCCCTGGCGCAATCCGTTGACGATGGCGATCATCTTGCGTGCCCATTCGCTCGTCTCCGTCGCAAAATCGATGTTGAGGCGCGCCAACTCTTGTAACGGCTCTTTACTGTTGGTCGTAGATGCGCCCCCTTTGAGAGGTGACGTTGTGCGCTTACTCAGGTTATCAGCCTGGACATTTTGCGCTGCTTTTTGCCCCTGCAAGATTTTATTCACGGCTTGCAAATGGCTTTCCGCTCGTGTGATCTCGCGCCGGGCGAGCAGGTCAATTTGTTCCGCATCTCCCTGGGTGCGCAGAACGAAGCGGCGGAAACGGCCCACGGTAAAGTTAAAGGCGTTGGCAAGCATGCCGATGGGATCGTTACTTACCGATGCGTTGATGCGCAGGTCTCCCGCGCTCACCACGCGCATGTCGCTGAAGAGATGTTCAGCGGCATTGGTAAGTGCATCACGCTGATTACGCGTTTCCCCAATCAGCCCCACAATGGCATCGAGCATTCCATTGACCGATGCCGATACATCGGCGATTTCGTCACGGCCAACGACGGTGACGCGTTTTTCTAATCGTCCTTGCTCGACGAGTTGGGTCACACGGCGCAACTCCTTGAGACGGCGTACGAGCGTGTTCGAGATCAAACTGCCGATAATGACGATGCCGATGAAGGTGATGATGGAGCTAATGATGGTGAACACAAACTGGTTCTGCTCCTCGACGGTGGCCGCTTCGCCGACAGAGTTTGCTACGCTATTGTTCAGTTGAATCAGGTCATGAAGCGAACTGATGGCGTCGGCGTTGGTTGGTTCACCCTGCGATTGTTCGAGATGTTGGGCATCGGCAAGCGAGCCAGGATTGATCGTCGTAACATCCTTCAATAGATCACTCTGAGCGCTCTTGTAGACTTGCCAGGCACGTTGCGCACTACCTGCCAGCGTGACCTGTTGCTGTGCCAGCGTGCCCTCTCCCGCTTCATTCAACAAGGCGACCTGGTCGCTATTATGGTTCACGAGGTTGTGCCCGATGTAGTGGGTGAGCATCTGGTCATAGCGTGCCGCTAACCCGACGAGCGCCTTCTTATCTGTGCTCAGGGTTTCCTGCGAAGGGTGCGCCGCCGATGCATCGGTCAAGGCAACGTGCATCTCGCTGTTCATGAGTTGGAGGTAATTGGCACCTGTATTCAGGTTGGTGTTCGCGGTCAACAGATCCTTATAAAAGGTTGATTGCTTGCCTAGCGATTGTGCTCGTTGGAAGCCGATGGCTCCGGTGACAAGCGTAGCGAGCAAGGCTGCCAGGATAAACCCCAGGGTTAAACGGCTGGAAATTGGCAGGTCGAACAACAGGTTACGCCGGTGCCGGAAGGTTGAACGGATACGTGGAGCATCTGGCGTGCGCGGCTGTATAGATACGGCGGTAGGTTGTGGGTAAGAGGAGATATTACGACTCATGCTGCATGTCCTCGCTTTCGCGCCTGGCCAATGGTGCCAATGGTGCCAATGGTGCTACTGCCAAACGATTGTTCGCGTTACTCATACGAGTGATATTCATCTTGGCAATGGGAATGTAACCCATGTGTGCCGCTAGCTGCTGCGTCGTGGGTGCCAGCATATAATTCAAGAAATCCTTGATCAGCGTGTTATTATCGCCCATGGTGTACATGTGCTCGTAACCCCAATAGTTGTAGCTCCCATTGGCGATATTTTCAGGCGTTGCTAGTTTCCCATCGATGGCAACCTGCTTCACGCTATGGTCAACCACAGAGAGGGCGATGTAGCCAATGGCTCCAGGCGTGTGGGCAACCGTGCTGAGCACCGTTTTTGAGGAGTCCGTTTGCAGCAGTTTGCCGTTTTCGTCACGCCCTTGCAAAATATACTTGCGGAAAGTCGCGCGCGTTCCCGATGTGTTTGGGCGTACGACCGGAACGATGGGCAGGTCGGGCCCACCCACTGCCTGCCAGTTGCGAATGGTATTGGTGGAGAAGATATCGATGATCTGCTGCCTGGTGAGGCTGTGCACATTGACATCGGGTCCGGTAATCATGGCAAATGGAATGACACAGACGATATGATCGGTGACGTTGGGATCGGGATAAATGGCCGGGTCCGCGTAGATATCGGAGTCGCCGATGTCGGATTTTTGACTGGTGACGGACACGAGCCCGGTTACACTTCCTCCGCCATCAACCTGGATATGGACCTGCGGGTGTTGCTGCTGATACGCTTTGGCTGCATTGGTGACCAGGGGTTGCAGCGCGGTCGAACCCACAATGTGTAGTTTCCCGTTTAACGTGGGCGGCGTCGAATTCCCCAAACCGGTACAGCCTGTAAGCAAGGTGAGTCCGATTATACTGATGATAAGTGCATGCACGATCAAGCGACAGATCTCGGTTGGTCTCGTGTATAGTTGCGCGTTCGCAAAAGCGTGGTTATTCACATTTAGGTCCCTTCAAAAT
>DATAYF010000251.1:0-12187 GCA_036272735.1 Ktedonobacteraceae bacterium | reverse complement strand
CCTGGATATGCACACAAAAGATGCCCGCGCTGACGGTGAGAGTGAACAGCGTCTCTATCTACTTCCTGCCTGGAGAGAGGCACCAATTTACAGTGAGCGCGAACGTGCAGCTTTGGAATGGACCGAGGCGCTCACGATGATTGCCGACGAACACGTTCCCGACGAGGTCTATGAACGTGTTCGTCCTCACTTCACCGATGAGGAACTGGCAAACCTCACCCTGGCGGTCACTACCATCAACTCGTGGAATCGCCTAAGTATAGCCTTCCGCAATCCGGCGGGTACATATCAACCCAGGCACACAGCCACACGCTAAGGCACGTCTGGAGAAGGTTGAACGCATTGCGAAAGCAGGTATGAATGCTTTCGCAATGCGCGCGCGAGGGGCTATCTCAGCCAAGGAAGAACTCTTGCAACACAGGAGCGAGAACGTCGTCAGCCGGGCCGTGACTTTGACCTTCCAGTGTACGGAGTTGCGCCTGGGGTATCGCTTCGCTCAGTGTTCGCGCCGTCTCATACATAAAGGAATAGCTCGCACCGCCATTCATGACCAGCGTCGGCACGCGTACGTGCGCTGCTCGCTCGATGGGCACCGAGCCATCTTTGCCCATGATAGCGGTGTGGTCATAGGCAAGCGTCGGCGCTATCGCCTCAAGCTGCGACCATAGCGGCGCATGACGCGCGGCTTCAATTCCTTCTGCTGGCGTCCCAACAAGCCCCATAAACAGCGCCACAGCATCGCCTCGGCGATCCGCCGCTAACAGCTCTGCCAGTTGTTGGATGTATTCTCTCCATGCACGCTGCGCCCCACTTTCATCATTATAAGGCGCCTCATATATGGCGAGTTTCTTGACTTTCTCGCCGAGCTTTATGGCTGCTTCAAGGACAAGAGCGGCTCCCGAGGAATGACCAAAGACGAACGCCGACCCACCAGCCTCGTTGATCAGGGCATCAAGATCTTCGACCTCGCGCTCGACCGTATAAGGCGCTTTGTCCCCACTCTCCCCGCGGCCACGCCGGTCGTAGGCGAACACGCTGAAGTGTGGAGCAAGGCGCTCCGCCAGGGAGGTCCAGGCCGCACGCGTGCTCAGCGCGCCAGCCACCAGGATAAGCGCGGGTCCCTGACCTGACTGATCGAACGCGATAGGAGTGCCGTCGTAGGATTGGACTGTTCTCATGGCGTTTCCTTTCTTGTGGACCAACCGCTATTGCTGCTGATTTCTCTTTTGCTCAATAAGACGAGTTATCTCAAAAACCCTGGAAAGGGAGACCCAAGAGGGTACAACGAGCTGGAGGGAAACTTCGGCGGTGCACCAGCTCGTTGCTTTCCCGCGCATGTCACGGCTCGTTTTGGTAGCCGTGTGGGGCGGCGGCACTGGTGTCCAGGTCGTCGGAGCGTCCGGCGGCAAGCCGGGACCATTGGGCGGTGGGACGTCCGTCCGTGCGGAATTGTGCGCCGGTGTTTTCCCACCGTTGCGGCCAGTCGGCGGGCGAGTCTTCCCAGGTCTCCTGCCGACCGTACACGGTCATGTCCAACAGCCCGTAGCTGGGAGCCATCACCTCCACGCCGCGACCGCTGTTCCAGTAGGTCTCGAACACGCGATCATCGTGCCGCAGGTAGCACACCAGCATGCCGAACCCGCGCCCAGCGATCAGGACGTCGGTGGAGTCTTGCGCCGAGTACCACGGGACGTCCCAGCCCATGAAGTCGCGGTAACGGACGCTCTCCTCGTACGGGCCTTCGCAGAACGTGGCGTAGGTGACGTCGCGGGAATGCAGGTAGGACAGCTCGCGAACCTGGCCGTTGAAGAAGGTGCAGCCCTCGCACTGGGCTTCGGCGGGTTGACCGGTGTGCCACATGTGAAAGTAGACGATCAACTGCCGTCGGCCCTCGAAGACCTCCAGCAGCGAGACCGGTCCGTGCGGGCCAAGAAGCTGGATGGTGGGGTCTACCTCCACCATCGGCAGAAGTCTTCGAGCCGCCGCGATCGCATCCCCTTGGCGGGTGTGCGCCTTTTCCCGAACCAGCAGCGTGTCCAGTTCTGCCTGCCAGGTGGCCCGGTCGACCACTGCAGGCAGCACAGAGGTGTCGCTGCCGGTGGTGAAATTGTGCTGATCAGGTATATTCATAGGTGTCTCCTTCTTTCTTCTCCCTCTTGCATTCAGCATGACTTATGGTGAGCAGAGATCTTCTTACAATTTGCAAGTACATCTATTCTACTGGCAGAGAAAGAAAAAAACTTCTCCGATCTTGCTCAAATCCGCGGTCCGCTGCATCTGTCAACACGATAAATGCGACAAACATTACGCGTTTGCCTCCAACGCGATTGGACTCGAAGCAATATTGAAACAGCATTATTGGTCTCAGCGAGCATCAAGGATGTTTGACGGGCTTATACACCATACGGGACCCAGATGTTTTTGACTTGCGTCGCTTCACGCAAAAATTCCTCACCTTCGCCCTGCACCACATCCAACCAGTCACGCGTGCGAGCATGATCAACCCACGTGCGCTTCATATTGCCCGCAGACGCGAACTCGACCTTTTGCGAACCATGCGCGGACCCGAAGTACCACATAGCATCGACATCATCGTGCTCCGCGAGCACCAGGCTGAGCGTATCGCGCTCGCCCGTGACGATATTCACCACACCAGCAGGCAGGTCAGAGGTCTCGAAGACTTGATACAGGTCGGTCGCGCTTAAGGGGGCCAGCGGCGCTGGCACAGCAACAACGGTATTACCCATGGCAATAGCGGGCGCAACCAGCGAGATGAAACCAAGCAGCGGGTAGGCATCGGGACAGGCGAGACCGATCACACCAATCGACTCACGCATGGCTAAAGTGACGCCACGTATGGGAGGACGATGCACGCTGCCCTCGAACTTGTCGGACCAGGCGGCGTAGCTGAACAGGCGCGAGAGCGTGGCGCGCACCTCCACGAGTGCTTTATCATAGGAACGGTTCGTCTGTAGGGAGATGCGCTGAGCAAATTCGCTTTCACGCGCCGCCAGGTTTTCCGCGATGTAGTAGAGGATTTGTGCCCGGTTGTGCGCGCTGCTGCTGCCCCACGCGCTGGCCTTGTGCGCCGCCTCGACCGCGTTACGAATGTCTTTGCGATTACCCGCGCCAACTTCCCCCAGCAGCTTCGCGCCAGGGCTATAGACAGGTTGACTATAACCCGAATCGGGACGAACCTGCTTGCCACCGATAAAAAGCTTGGGCGTGCGATCAATGGCGGGGAAGAACGTCGCAGCACTGCTAGCAGCAAGATCGTCCTCATCTGCCCCGTTGGACGCAGACGCAACCTGTGAAGCAGGCAGGTCGCCGGGATCAGTGAGAGCCTCAGATGAAGCGGGATCAAGGGATGGGTCGGCGGCAATAGGGGCAGCAGATTGCCAGGTTGGGCGTACATACTCGTACAAACCTTCTTTGCCACCCTCGCGCCCAAAGCCACTCTCGCGATAGCCACCAAAGCCGCACGCCGCATCGAACAGGTTGGTACAATTGATCCACACGCTGCCAGCCTTGATTTTGGGCGCGATATCCAGGGCAACGTTGATATTATCGCTCCACACGCTAGCAGCCAGGCCGTAGGGGGTATTGTTGGCAAGCTCCACCGCTTCGGCTGGCGTGCGGAACGTCATGCTCACCAGCACGGGACCAAATATCTCTACCTGCGCCAGCGTGGCGGCGGGCGCAACGTTCGTGAGCAGCGTCGGTGGGAAGAAATAACCGCCCTCGGGACAGTTCCACGCGGGCTGATACATTGCGGCGCCTTCCTCCACTCCGAGCTTGACCAGGCGCTGGATCTCTTGTAGCTGGGTCGATGAGACGATGGCGCCAATGTCCACAGCCTTATCCAGAGGATCACCGAGACGCAAGTGTTCCATACGCGCGCGCAGCTTCGCCAGCAAACGATCAGCGATATTTTCCTGCACCAGCAGGCGCGAACCGGCGCAACAGACCTGTCCCTGGTTGAACCAGATCGCATCGACCACGCCTTCCACCACGCTATCCAGGTCGGCATCATCGAATACCACAAAAGGCGACTTGCCACCCAATTCAAGCGAAAGCTTCTTGCCGGAGCCAGCGGTGCCGCGCCGCAACTCGCGCCCAACCTCGGTCGAGCCGGTAAAGGCGATTTTGTTGACGTCGGGATGCTGTACCAGCGCGGTGCCCACCTTAGAGGCTTCACCCGTGACAATGTTGATCACACCAGCAGGCAGGCCCGCCTCCTGCACGATCTCAGCGAATTTGAGCGCCGTCAATGGAGTATAGCGGGCCGGTTTTAGGACCACCGTATTGCCCATGGCGATGGCCGGAGCAATTTTCCAGGCCAGCATGAGCAACGGGAAGTTCCAGGGAATGATCTGCCCAACGACGCCAACCGGCTCGTAACCCGGCAATTCCGAGGACATCAATTGTGCCCAGCCCGCGTGATAGTAAAAGTGCCGCGCCACCAGCGGGATATCGATATCGCGTGTCTCGCGGATCGTCTTGCCGTTGTCCAGCGTTTCCAGCACAGCCAGCAGACGAGCGTGCTTCTGAAGCAAACGAGCCAGGGCGTAGAGATAACGGGCGCGCACGTGTCCGGGCGTCTTGCTCCAGGAAGCGAACGCAGCGCGTGCCGACGCGACCGCAGCGTCGACATCGGCACGATTACCAGCAGCAACCCGCGCCAGTACTTTGCCGGTCGCGGGGTTGACGCTCTCTATATAGTGTTTGCTGGCAGGTTTTACCCACTGGTTGTGTATAAATAGTTCAAACGTTTCGTGCTCTTGCAACCAATCAATAGCGGAAGAAGCAGCCTCGGGAGCCGGTCCATACTCCATGTTTTCGAAAATTTCCATTATATTCATCGTCGTACCTCTACACCAGTGGATTGTGATAAGCCGCCGCGTAGCGACCGGTCACACTATACGAAAGTTGGCGCTCGATGTCCGAGAGCAGGCCGCTTGCGCCGATGCGGAAGAGCGTATTATTGAGCCACGTGTTGCCAAGTTCCTCTTTGATCAGAACCAACCAATCGAGCGACGAGCGAGCCGTGCGAATACCACCGGCCGGCTTAAACCCAACAATGTAGCCGGTATGCTCGTGATACTCGCGGATGGCGCGAGTCATCACCAGGCCAACGGGTATCGTAGCGTTGACTGGCTCTTTGCCGGTCGAGGTTTTGATGAAATCGGCCCCCGCCATCATGCATACGAGACTCGCCATGCCAACGTTGCGCAGCGTTGCCAGTTCATGCGTGGCCAGGATGGTCTTCAGGTGCGCTTTCCCACAGGCTATACGAAATTCTTTCACCTCATCGTAGAGGGCCTGCCAGTTGCCGGTCAGCACGTGCGCACGCGAAATAACAATGTCGATCTCGCTCGCACCAGCCTTCACGGAATCCTCGATCTGCTGCAATTTTTGCATGTGCGAGATCTGGCCCGCTGGAAAACCAGTCGAAACTGCCGCCACCGGAATGCCCGAACCTGCCAACGCCTCAACCGCAGTTGCAATCAGATTATGGTAGACGCAGACCGCCCCAACGTGCAGGGTATCATCAAAGCCGAGCGACGTGAGCAATTCCTGCCGCACAGGTTGCCGCGCCTTGGCGCACAACCGGCGCACGTTGCCCACGGTATCATCGCCGGACAGGGCCGTCAGGTCGATGCAGGTCACAGCGCGCAGCAACCAGGCGGCTTGCCAGGTCTTTTTGACGGTGCGGCGGGTCGCTAGCGTGGCGGCACGCCGTTCGATGGCGCTGCGATTACTCTGTACCTGGCTCACCCAGTCCAGGTCAAGCGGCATACCAGGATTGCGTACATGAGCGCTGGTAGCGGCAGTGCTAGTAGAAGCAGCCTGAGTAGGCTCAGTGTCGTGCCGTTTCGTTGTCGTCATTGTTTTCCCCTTGGTTGCGAAAGCTTGATCAAACCATAGCTTTGTTTCACACATAAAATAACCTCTTTATCTTCCAGCATTGGAAGCAGAATTGTCAAGCAAAAAATGAGAGGAGCCATATACATCGATATTTCTTTATTCGGCAATTACTATAGATCCTGCGAAACATATTATATAGATGCCACCAATGGCCAGCCGGACCATCAATGGGCATTTATTTACAGAAAGGGTTTCAATTATTTTAGACATTTTTATGCTTTGCGAGGTGTAAAATTATATAGATAGACGCTGATGGTCCGACCGGACCATCAGCGTCTATCTATATAATTCCGCGAGATGATTCATTGTATAGCTTTTCCATATTGGTAAACGTATATGGTCGCAGCGACCATATACGTTTACCAATATGCATATTACTGCTAAAAACCATTTCTTCATAAAATATGATAAAACTGGCTTTTGGGGCATTTCTATGTTATAATTATACTATAGGTTATGCATTAGTAATGGATGGAAGAAGAAGTGGAGTATACACATGGGCGAACCATTACTTTGTCTCGTCACCATTCATGGCATCGGTTTTGAACAGCCACCACTGGTAGGTGTCCCCGGTTATCCCGATACTCCTGGCTATGCCGACAAGCTGCACGCGCACCTGGGCAAGTACCTCGACGCGACATGGCTGTGCAACGATCCGCAGCGACCACAAGCCAGAAGCCCCGTTTACGTCCAGAGTGCCTGGCCACCCAATTCGCAGCGTCACGAGGAGGGACTGCGACGCCTGGGGCAGTGGAACGATGACCACACCAGCGTGAGCGCGGGCGCAGCGGGACAGCTTTGCGATGGTGAGGGGCGGATTGCGCACATTGCCCTGGTCTATTCGCAACTGGAAGATCGTGGACCAAAACTTGCTTCGGCGCTCACGGCGGGCGTGATGACCACCTTCACGCTGGGCCACTATACCACGCTATTGCACCTCTTACGCACCGTGCTCCTCAATGTCAAAGCGCTCTGGCACCATCTCATAGCGCCAAAGGCGCCAACAGATGCAGAGACCAGCTTGAACGTGCGGCAAGACCCGGGTTTCCAACAAAAACCGTTGAGTGGAGCCACAAATGGTTTGTTCAGTGTCGTCAGGCAGCTAGAAGACGATGTTGCAGCCTACGTATACGAGAATGGGATGCGCCAGCGCGTACAAGGATTCGTCTACGATGCGCTGCTGCGGCTGGCAGGCAGAGATGATGTTGCCGGTATCGTCATCAACGCGCATAGTAACGGCACGGTGGTAGCTTTTGACGTGCTGCGCAACCTGCCACCATTCGCGGCCAGGAAAGTAAAGGTGTTCATCACAGCGGGCAGCCCATTACGGAAATACGTCGATTTTTTCTCGTGGGGTGAGTATATTGGTACGCTAGCGGGACTGGAACACTGGTACAACTACCTCGATCCGCGTGATCCGGTGGCAGATCCGCTCGTGCCAGACGCCGGTTGGCGACGTGGCAGCCCACAAACCACTGCACTACAAACAGGGTTATTCGAGGGTCTTGATCCTGACACGGGGCAAAGTTATGCGCTACCACTTGCAGATATTCGCGTTGATAACCTCAAGAATAGCTTACCAGGCGGCTTACAGGCGCATAATTACTGGGATAACGAGATTGAGTTTGTCCAGTCGCTAGCCAGTCTGCTCCAACAAAGCGTCGTGTCCTGGCAGGCACCCGCGCGAGTAAGACGGGATCAGAAGAAGCTTTAATGTATAAAGGAGTAGCAATGGTTTCCGGAAACCATTGCTACTCCTTTATACATTATTTATAGATTACGCGGGAAAGGCTGCTTTCTGTTGTTGGTGGTAAGGTGCCAGCGCCTGGTTCGCGGAGACAATCGTTTGCAGGTTCTCCACGAGGTCGGCAAAGCGCGTCGCAGGCAGCGTCAGGACCATCTCGGAAGGAGTCAGACCAACGTAGGTACGCGCACCAACACAACCAAAGCTCATAGAAGGCTCGTCCGTCTGCAAGGTGCGCGGGATGACGCCGCAGGTGGGGCGACCAAAAGCGCTCTGCCCACCCTGTAACCAGTTTACCTGCCCAAGCGCTTCCGCGATCAGCATAGCCTGTTGCGTATCGAGAATACCCAGCACGACATCAGCGGCGATGGGAAGCTGATCGAGGCGACCATAGACGATACTTTGATGCGGTTTTTGCACCGTTGGCAGCGCCTTGACTTCTTCAGGTGAAAAATACTGCACATTCGCCATTGTTTCCACCAGCGATTGCGCCCGTTGTTGTGCTGTTTCGGGCATCGTAAAGCCCATGGTCATCATACCAATGGGGCACTCCTGGTGATCCTCGGCATTGCTATAGAATAGACCTTGCTCGGCTAAACGCCAGAACGTGCAGGCGGATGGCACTCGTGTCCCCACGTGCTGAATGCTTTCGGGCACCGACTCAACAAAAGCGAGGCCGACCGGTGTATGTTGCGGCTGCAAAAGAGCCATAAAGCGCCTGGTAAGATCCTGATACAATTCTCTTGTCCCTTCCTTGACATAGGTAACGCACAAAGCATACGGCCTGCGCGCTACAAAAATGTGCGACAGCAACCAAAAAACGCGCGTGAACGTTTCAACGCACGCGCTTTTATTGTAGCATATGAGCCGGTCAGAAAAATAAGGACCTACAACCTGTGGTTTCTCTATGCAGGAAGGCTGGCAATCGCTTCGATTTCGAGCAAGAATTCTTCTCGAACCAGGCTTCGTATCTCGACGAGGGTACTTGCAGGAGGAGCCTCTCTATTCACATACAGGTCGCGCACCTCTCGTAGGATAGGCAAATGTGATCGATCAACCACGTACATATTTAACTTCACCACGTGGCTGAAATCAGCTCCAGCAGATGCGAGTGCAGTCTTGATATTTTCAAAGACCTGCTGCGCCTGTGCGCGAAAATCGCCTCTCCCGACGAGATTGTTTGATGCATCAAGGGCAATCTGACCTGAAAGATAAATCGTCTGCCCTCCAGTGACCTTCACGGCGTGAGAGTAGCCAGGCGTGGGAGCCAGGGTCGAAGGCGTGAGAAACTGAATATGGTCTGGATGTGCCATCACTGGTGTCCTTTCTTAAGGTACATTTCGTGAAGTACCCCACGGCTAAAGCCGGGGGCTTCTCAGCCAGCCTGCGCTAACTGACGGGTGCTACCCACCCAAAGAGCTTTTATGTTAATAGCAGCGTTGTGGTCACGGTCAAGCTCGCATCCACACTCGCAAGAGTGCCAGCGCTCGTCGAGGGTTTTCTTGACGATAGTGCCGCAACCGCTGCATATCTGGCTGGTATATCTGGGATCAACCAACACCACTTGAGTACCAGCATCTTCCGCTTTGTACTGACAGAAGGTGATGAATTGATGCCAACCAGCATCTAATATCGATTTATTCAAGCCAGACTTTGCACTCGCCCCATTGGGAAGGTACTTGCCATCCTCGTCCTGTTTCGGTTTTGCGCGCCTGGACAGGTTAGATGGCGCAATGTCTTCAAACACGATGGTTTCGTAGGTATCCACCAGCCAGCGGCTATGCTTGTGCAGGTAGTCAGCACGTTGGTTACGGGTCTTGCGATGCAGACGAGCCACGACTTTGACGGCGATCTCTCGTCGATGAGAACCACGCTTCTTGCTGGCTAGTGCTTGCTGTGCTGCTGCAAGCTTCTTCTCAGCTTTGCGATAGTGCTTGGGGTTCTCGATCACATCACCAGTGGACAGGGTTGCGAGCTTGGATACTCCCAAGTCAATGCCGATGGCCTCGTCAGTGTAGGGTAGTCGTGGGCAAGCTTCAACCTCACAGGCAAGGCAGACAAACCAATGCTCGCCTTCTCGTTTGATGGTGCACGTTTTGACCTTCCCTTGTCCCTCTCGATGCAGCTTGATCTTGATATGCCCAATTTTCGAAAGTACCAGCTTATTCCCTTCAAGCGAGAAGCCTGCTTGTGGATAGGTAAAACTGTCAAAGCGTTCACGTCCCTGAAATCGTGGGTACCCAGGAGTTTCACCGTTCTTCACTCTCCTAAAGAAATCTTTGAAGGCTCCTTCAACTCGCTTCAGCACGTTCTGCAACACCTGAGAATGAATATCTTTGTACTCCTCTCGTATCTCTTTGATCTCAGGTAACTGATTAGCTTGTGCATTGTAGTTCGTGCCTTTGCCAGTGTACTTGTACATCTCACGGCGCTCTTGCAGGGCCGCGTTGTACAATTCTCTACATCGATGAAGGGTCCATTGTAGCTTTTCAGCTTGCTTGCGGGTCGGAGACAAGCGATATTTAAACGTCTTCACGTTTGATCCCCTCCATTTCTGCAAGCCTTCTCAGTGCCAATTCGAGGACGGCGCTTTCACTCACTCCTAATCGTTTCGCTAAGAGCTTGCGCAGCCGCTTTCCCTCTTCACTCAGACGAATACTCGTCGGTCTTTTCTGCTTGTCCATGTAATACATTGTAGCATATTATGTGCTACGCGTCAACTATCCCACACCCATCGCGCCCCATAAGGAACGCGCCTTCTATCCCTGGGGCTGAAGCCCAGGGTTTTACGGCACGGTTTCATAAACCGGGGCTTTACACGTTGTATTTGCGCGCCAGCCCCAGCAGCCAATTGCTCTGCTTATCGCTGGGTGCAAAGTTATTTTTGGCGAGGCGTTTTGCCATATCGTGCACAAATTTGCGCTCTTGTTCAGTGACGCGTCCGTTATCCTCGTCCAGCGCTGCGAACAACGTTTGTAGGTTCTGAGCATGCAAGCGCAGTTTTAGCAACTCAGCCGAAGGGGGACGATTGTGGGCTTCGTGCGCCTGCGAGTTTTGCCAGCGATCATAGGCGGCGTGGTCGTTATTCAAGGCTCCCAGCGCAGCCAGTTCGTCGGCGCGCTCGTTATGAGCATGGCCCGCGTGCCCCTGCACCCAGATAAACGTGGGTGGCTTTTTGCGATAGCTGAGCAACTTGCGATAGATGGCCCACAGATCGGGGTTGGCCTTCATCTGATACTTGCCTTGAGCCACTTTGATCGTGTATTCGCTATCGCTATAGATGGTCAAAGGCAACGTTGGCGGTGCCAGCGAGAGTACCGCCAGCACGGCCGATATCTCGGCACGATTATTGGTCGTCGTTTTTGCCCTGGGGATATGACCATTGCATTCCACGCAAGCAGCATCGGCAGCGACCTGCCCATTGACGGCATCGGCAGCTGCCCATAATAACGCCGACCAACCAGCAGGGCCGCCTGGATTTTTGATGCACGCCCCATCGGTGTACGCAACCACGCCAAGCGGCTCCAGCTTACGCAGGGTCGAACGTAGATCAACGTTCAACACGCCATCTAAAACCGAATGCCACTCAAGAGACTCATACGTTTCTGTTTCACTCATCATCAATGATCTTTCCAGCACAAAACAAATCTATCGTACAGGTAATATATTCACAACTCTAGCTCTTCTATTTGCTCACTTGCCGAAGGGACTGTGCTCGTTATCAACGTTTTTCTGGCGAATGGGACACTTATGATACGACCTGGCAAGCCAAAGAACAGCGCGATAATGAAAACGCAAGCAACGCTTACAGGCAGATTTTTCCAGGCAATACCAAAGGCGATCAGGTACACCAGTGGCCCAAAGAGGTACTGTTTGCTGATAGCATCTACCGCCTTTGCATCTGCATCTTTTTGTAGGAGTCGATGATGATAAGAAGCGTAGCGCCAGAGGATGTTATAAAAGCAAGCAATAAGCACACATGTGCCGCTGTAAACGACGGCAGCGAGATGCTGGGCGGGCAGAACGATATATTCAGCAAGCAGCGCGGTGGGCACCGGAAGGAAAACAATAGTGAGCAGTAGGAGCAGGTTGATAAAAAGTAATACAGAGTCGATGCGTTTAATGTGAACAAACAAGCGGTGATGATTCACCCACATCACCCCGATAGTTAAGAAGCTCGTCACATACGCGAACACCATCGGCCACTCGTTGCGCAGCATCGTCCACAGATTCGAATCAATTGGCAACTGGCTACTGGGCAGATCGAGTCCAGGAACCTTGACATTCAGGACGAGTAGCGTTATCGCGACGGCAAAGACGCCATCGCTAAACGCTTCTAGTCGTCCCGTTTCCTTCTCATCCACAATAAGCAGCTCCTCGACCGTTTCTTGCTGTGCATTATAGCATTATAACATAGGTATCGATCTTCACATAGTCTTAGAGCGCAATTAGAGAGAAAATGAGAGGCGTGCAACTTACTGTGAGGCAGTCCCATACGCCCATCATGGTTCTCCG
>DATAYF010000250.1:0-6128 GCA_036272735.1 Ktedonobacteraceae bacterium | reverse complement strand
TACATAGATGACTGCTGATGGTCGCATGCGACCATCAGCAGTCATCTATGTATATTTTTTTAGAAAGAGCCAATTATTTTTTTGCAAGCTGTTCCTACACCTTTAGATCAATTCCCATAGGTGACGACCATCGGCGCTGGTTTCATTGCCATCACTTCAGCGGGCGTCATGACGCTAGTCTTGGCCTCGATATTGTAAAACAGCTTAAAGCCACCATACTTAAAGTTATGGTACTTCTTCATATCGCCTTTGACCCATTCGCTATACTGCTGTATTTTGTCGCCATGGTCGCCGGGATAGCCGCCCACGCTATCCACGTGAATGACCGTATCCACGCGTGGATCGCTGATCAGGTCGCGCTTATCGGCAATCTCTGCCTGCGATGCATCGTGCGGATTGCTCATACCATCGCCACTGGGACGATACTGGTGGATGATTAGCATCTTGCGCGGCACATGGTAGGCCATCGGAATTTTTGCGACCGCCTCAATAATCGGGTTTAAATCTGATGCGTGCACGTTGCTCAAGTTATAGCCGGGAATGCCGTCATGGCGTGGGAACATCCACTCTGGGTCCACTGCCATATGCACGAACGTATACTTCTCCAGGTAGGGCAAGAAGAAGTTGACCTCCTTCATTACCGGTGCCCAGCCGAAGTTCAGGTCCAGAAAGAGCAGCAGTTTGTTTTTCTGGCAGAACGTTACATATTGCTGAAGGGTGTCCGGGTCGAGATGATGGCTATAGGTGCCAGCAGGGCCAGGATAGCCGTCCGGGACACTTGAGACCAGGTCAATGCCCAGATCTACAGGATGCTTGGGATCAAGCTTTTCGTACGCTGCTCCCTGCTCTTTGAGCCGTGTGAGCATGCTGGTACTCAGTTCGTAGGCAGGACCTGTGGCCTCCGCGCCAGGCACGGCATAAAAGGCGACGACGCGGTGTGACGGCAAAACAGCACCCACGTTGGGATCAAAAGGTTTTGGTGTGGGTGTGGGGGCCAGGGTTGGCGTGGGTTTGGGCTTCGGTGTCGCATCGTTGGCCGATAACGGATGAATCAGCAGTGTGCTCAACATCACAGGATGCAACACCAACACGCTCATTACCACAATCAGGCATAGCGTCCCGAAAATAGTGAAGGCTGCCCCCCAATGTCGCTTGAACTGCTGGCGCTGCTTCTCCAGCGGCGACATTTCTGGTGCCGTAGGCTGCATTTATTCATTCCCCTTTCCATATGTAACACCCGACCAATGCCCATGAGTTGCTAAAGCATAGAAAAATAGAGAGACATTTAACTTATGAGTCCTCTATATTGCCTTCGGTACAATAGACGTTAAAAAACAATATATATCGATATGATGCCTGTTTTCTCGCCATGCTTTTACCTGGGTTGGCCAGTACTTACTTCTACTAACTACAACGTGAGGAGTTGGTTGTTTGTATCGCGGCGTACCATATGGAATAGAAGTTTAACTATAGGTTACCATCACGATCTAGGAGAAGTAGCGCAAGGTCCTGATTGTCTCTTTGCGCTGGTTCGGCTATAATAGGGCGCTAGGAAGCTCTATTCACTCTGTCGCACGTGTGCCACGCTACGCCGTATATATTGATGAGTATTGATGGAACCATGGTTCCATCAATACTCATCAATATATAGCATAATCTTGCCACAATCCACGGAGGGAGAACGTTGATGTATGTCTCTTAGCTCGGCCCAGCTCATGGGGACGCCGGATGGTCTATATTACTGGGTGCCTGGTGAAATGATCGTTGTGGTTCGTTTGCCGCGCTTGCCCTCCGATGATACCATGGATATTTTAATTGAACAGGTTCGAACACAGCTAAATGGGGCATTACAAGAACACGAACTGTCCCTGGAATTGTATGGCACCTATGGACGCTGGCAAGCTGCTCCTACCATGCCTCCGATCCGTCGCCGCGCGTTTATTTTCGGCCTCCATCGCAAGCAGCCGCTGCTGGCGATCTTTTTTCATACCCGCCATAGCGATCCAGAAATGCCCGATGCCGTGCCGATGGCGCTTTCCTGTTTGCAAGGTCACCTCGAAGGGCTAGCGCAGGGAGGTCTCTGCGTGGTCTCGGCCATGCCAAACTGGTTGGTAACCGCAGCCCCACTCTATTACGCCGATAGCGGACCCGCTGTGCCGCCACAACCCGCCCCCTTATTGGATGCCTCCCCGGCTAGCAACGTTCGTTTTGGCTGGCACACTCGCCTGGTCGATCCGGTGATTCCGCTCGACATCAGAGGGGCTGAGGATGTGCTGGTGGCTGTGCTCGATACCGCGCCCCATCCTGATCGTATTCGCAGTGCCTCCACACGTCCTGAACTGCGGCGCAACTGGCTACTCCAACGCCTCTCGTTGGATCTGCGCAACGAAGATGGCTCGTTCGCGGTCGAATATGATCGTTACCCCCTCACCAACGATATTAGTTCGGGACGCAACTACCAGAACGAGGCGACCTATTATCTCATGCCCGATCATGGGCTGGCCGTGGCCGGTTTAATTCGCGATATTGCTCCACGCGCGCATATTCGCCTGGTTCGTGTCCTGAATGATTATGGCGGTGGCGACCTGTATGCCCTGTTTGCCGCCCTCACCGACCTCGAACGCGAGCTGGTCACGGGCTCTGTGCGCCGCCTGGTGCTAAACCTCAGTCTTACAATTATGCCGGATATGCGTCGGCTCCCCTATGTCTGGCTGCATGATCGGCGCTGGCCGACCACGCAATTGATGGGCGTGACGCGGCTTCTCAACCACATCGAAGATGGTCTACGCCTCTTGTTTGAAGGCTTATACGCCAATGGCGCGTGTATCGTTGCTTCGGCTGGCAACGATTCGTTCGCGGCCACGCAACAGGGACATGTTCCACGGCCCCCACGAGCGCCCGCACGTTATGACAGCACACTCAGCGTCTCCTCCGTCAACAGCCAGTTTGCGCCAGCACGCTACGCCAATGCCGCTACTGTGCCGCCGTCTCCGTTTGGTGTGGCAACGCTTGGTGGTGATAGCTATGGATTACTGGATGCCGATGGATTGCCCGATGCCGTGCGTGGTCTCTACATCTCGCCGCTCTTTCCCAGTGGCGAACAAAATGCAACTGGCTGGGCTGATTGGTCGGGCACATCCTTTTCCACGGCAATTGTAAGCGCGCTGGGAGCGCATCTTGTGGCGCAAGGCTGGTCGGCTACCAACGTCATGGCGCGCCTGGCGCGGGGTGAAGAGCGTCAGGGTGAAATGCTGTTTGGCTCTGCTCCCGCCATACCAGGCTTGCTGGCGAACGTCATTCGCGTTCAACAGCGTTTTGGCTTATAATGTCGCATTGCGCCTCGCGCCTTGACGCTTCATTTTGTGTAGGGTATAATGCCAGTAAACATGATTGCGTCAACATGTTTTTTATGGTATCTTACAATCAAGGGATCACAATTTGATCTCTTTGGAAGAGGTGTATATTACATGATTGAGCAGAACCAGCAATTGGCGACCGAGACAAGCATTGTCACGATGACTCCTACCGCGGCCGAAAAAGTTCGTGAACTGCTGAAACAAGAGAATGATCCTGGTCTTGGTCTGCGCATTTTCGTCGCTGGAGGCGGCTGCTCCGGCCTTCAGTATGGAATGACTTTGGATGAAGAGCAAGAGGGCGATACGACGATCATGGCTGAAGGAGACCTCAAGGTCTTTGTTGATGACATGAGCCTCGCGTATATCAACGGTAGCGAAGTCGACTACGTTGATAGCTTGATGGGCGCTGGCTTCACGGTCAACAACCCTAATGCAGTCTCTAGCTGTGGTTGTGGTCATTCCTTCAAAACTGCTGATGGCGGCGGTGAGGCTCGTAGCTGCGGCTGCGGCCACTAAGTACCACACGCATCTGACACCCTATGGGTGAGCAAAAAAGGTTCTCCTGCGTATTAATAAGGAGAACCTTTTGTGTTTTTTGTCTTGCTTGCAATACATATATTGAGGAGTTTGCATGAGCGGACGAATTGCCCATCGACCACATTATCGCAGCAATCCACTTTTCTTCCAGCGCCAGTTTTTCTCGGCGCAGAAGTTTCTCCCTAAACGCTGGGCCTATCACCACCAGCAGTCTAGCGTGGAAAAGCATGCTCTCGGCTACCGCCTGTCCCTCCTGCCGATGCCGTATCGACGCATGCACGATATTATGTTACGTGCATGAATGCAATGATGGATATTGATGGTCTCGGAGACCATCAATATCCATCATTGCATTCATGCACCCTTCTCTTCTAAAAAACGCGATACCAGCCCATACATGTCGCTGGTAAATTTTGAGTTGGCGACCACTTGCTGTGCGCCCGCCTGTAACGCTTTTTCTCGCGCTTCCAGGTCCATGTGAGAACCAAAGGCCAGCACCGGTAGCCCCTGGGCGCGTGCTGCTCTGATGGCGGCTTCCCAATCCAGCCCCACGGTCGCCGTGTTGACAATCGCCAGGGCAGGCCGCGTCTGGCCTTCATTGTTCTCATCGTTCGCGGCAATGCGCTGCTCGAACGCCGACAGCGTGCGCACGATGTTAGCCTCTATGTCGTGGTGACGCAGGGTATCGCGAATCTTTACCGCGAAGAAAAGGTCCTTTTCCAACGCAACGATGCTTGTACTCACCAACGTTCCCTCTAATCTTCCGGCGTTTCATATACGGGGCGGCGGAAACTATCGCCCAGTTCTTGATTGATGACATCCATGTTGGTGTACAGATCGGGCGTCAAAACGTGGTGCGTCCCAGTACAATAGGGCTTATCGCACTTTTTGGCGTGGCTGGTCTCAAAAATCAGGTTCCCGTTTTCTACGGTCATCCAGATATGCTTGCGCGAGTAGCCATCACCCCATTTGAGGATGAGACCCTTTTTATATTCGTCGAAGCGTCCCTGCCCATAGAGATAGTCACGATTGAACATATCAAGTATTTCGCGCACGTGGCTCGCCTCGACGACTTGCGCGACGTCGGGAGCCATTTGCGTTGTTGCTTCGCCTGCCAGGTCTTCCTGGGGAATGGACAGTTCGCGTGAGGAATGCTGTTCCTCGCGGATCATCTGCTGAATCATCTGCCCTTCTTCATTGCTGAGTCCATGACCTTGCCCAAGAATTTGAGATTTTTGTGGATATTCAGGGTTGTTAGCACCAGACACGATACAAATTACCTTTCTGCTGCTGTAAATTCACAAGTACACATTCTGCCGCTTCTTCGCTCTAGCATAAATCGCGACATATTGCTATACTACCACCTGGAAGGACATGGAACAAGGTGGTGAAAAGATCATGATAGCACTATCTCCCACGCCCGTAATCGTGATTGATGATACCCCTATCAAGCGTAGGGGCATCTGCGAGTTTGTCGCGGAGACCCGCATGCTCACGCTGATGGGACAGGCTGGCAACGCGGACGATGCTATGCAACTCGTGGAAACATCGGGCCAGGGCCGATCCTCGGCGCTCGATGGGTGGCTGATCCTTTCCGATCTGCGCCTGGGTGACGAGAATGGCATCGACCTGGGGCGCACGCTGCTTGAGGTGGCTCCAGAACTGCATGTAGTCATTTATACGCAAGATCCGAGTTGGACGCTGGCGGCCGAGGTCTTTCGCCATGCGTATACACGCAAGCGTACGCCCCGCCTCAACCTGAGTACTGGCAAGGCTACTGGCCTGCACGGCTACGCGCTCTTTCCCAATATTGAGCCCACGTATTTAGAAAGTATCGTCACGACAGTGATGCACCAGCACGAGACGTTCGTCGATTCCGAAGTGCTTGACTACCTGCTCAAACGCTTGCACGGTCAACACCTGACTCCTCGCCAGCAAGAATGCGCCTCCTTGATTACCCTGGGACTGAGTAACGACGAGATTGCGCTGCGTATGGGCTTTTTGAACGCGCAGGGGAAGCCGAACATCGGCCCGCTTGAAAACCTGGTGAGCGAATTGTATAACTTTTTCAGCATCGATGGCGCGTCGAGCGATCCTGGCAGGCGCGTGCTGCTTGCTCATGCCTACGAGGCGTACATTGGTCAGCGCCGCTAGTCCGTACTTACCGAACGGAATGTATTCTCTTTGGGATTGAGGAGAATTTTCATGGAATCAAGACAGGAAGTCGAACTTCCT
>DATAYF010000249.1:0-36361 GCA_036272735.1 Ktedonobacteraceae bacterium | reverse complement strand
GTGCATATGAGGATGTATAAATGAATGTTAATGGTTTCCGGAAACCATTAACATTCCTTTATACATTGGACTGATGAGAAGCCTTTTTTGCTCTGGTTATTGGCTTTTTCTGGGCCTATGTGGTTCGGAGATGCCGGTTTCGAGCCAGGTGGTCAGATTCTTGAGATGAACATTCCATCCGCTGTTTCTGGTGGTGTAGTAGCGATCCCAGTCCTCACCTTCGCCAATGCCAGTGTGGATGAGATGGAGACGTGTGCCATCGTTTTCCGCCGTCAATGCAAAGCTCACCGTGGTGACGGCTGGCGAGAGGGCTTCCCAGGTATAGCTGAGGCGATGGGGCTGTTCGAGAACGAGGACCTTGCCAAAGTTGAACACGTCCGGTCCCCAATCGAAGCTGATCGCGCCCCCAGGGCGCAAATCGACCTCGGCTTTCTTCACAAACCAGCGTTCAAGATATGCTTTCTCTGTCAGGGCCTGGAAGACGCGTTCAGGGGTGGCTTTGATGAACAGTTCTTTCTCAATTGAGCGGCTACGAAGAGGTGTTTTCTCCATGATCAATGGGTAATCCTTTCTGATCAGGCGTTTCAGCCATTGACATGCTCCCCACGGGGCGTTTCAGCCAATGAACGAAGCATGTCAAGCACGGAAAGCGACCTTACTTGACGTAGAGAGGGTGTCCGGGGGTGCCTTTCCCCGTCTCCAGGTAGGACTTCAGGCTGTCCAGGAAGTAGTTCCAATTCCCGCGTGTCGATTCATAGACCCCATCAGCCTGGGCGAACCCATCATGCGTGAAGACCAACGTTGTCCCGTTCTGCACAGGCGTGAGTTGCCAGGTGACACTGGTCCCAGCCCATTGCGGAGGGCCTTGCCTGGAAATCCAGTGAACTTTCTCGTCCTGGTCCAGTTCGGCAACCTCAAACTGAAGGACACCCGCCCCCCACCGGGTAAAGCGAAATTCAGCAAGAGAACCCACCTCTGGTTTGACTGTCAGATCGTTGGTCCACCAGTGAGCGATTTCGTCAGCTTTGATCAGGGCGTTGAAGACGCTCTCTGGCGCCGCTGCGATGGTAAGTTCTTTGACAATGGCTGGCATCGTTGTTCCTTTCCCTTGAACGTCGCTATGCGACTACACTTAACTCATTGGTTAAGTATATAGGAGAAAGGGAACGGTGTCAAGGAGTGCCTTGCCTCCAGACCTTTCGGCCCTGCCTGTTTCTCGCGCCTGGGAGTCTCAACTGAACAGAGCGTTAAAAGTCGAGAGGGGAGGAGAGAACCTCTGTGAGCGCATCGAGCAGAGATGGCCAGCCGCCTTCAAACATTGCACGCATTGCTTCCGTGCTAATCCGTTCGTGAGTCAGCACGACTTCCGTCACCGGACCCTGGTCGAGAAAGTCCAGCGTGACGACGGTTTCCCTGCCCTCTATTACTCCGCCTGACCAGGTAAAGACCAGTTTTTCGGGTGGAGCGATGTGCAGGTAGGTGCCGAAGACGGAACTGCCGTCCTCTAACTCAAAACGGAATGACCCGCCAACGCGCGCTTCAAGCGAACGCACGGTCATACTCATGCCCCTCGGTCTGAACCAGTGTTGCAGTGCCTCTCGCTCGGTCCATGCTCGGAACACCCGTTCACGTCGTGCTGGGAATGTGCGCTGCACTGTCAGTATCGTGTTTCCATCAAATGCTGGAGGGATCAATAGTGTCTTTCTCCTCTTCAGAAGTCGCTTCCAGGTAGGTATCCAGGGAGTCGAATTGTGCTTCCCAGAAGTGCCGGTAGTGTTCAAGCCAGGCGGCAGCCTCTCTCATGGGACGGGCAGCGAGGCGAAACCGGTGCGTCCGTCCGTCCTTGCGGTGCAGGATCAGATCAGCGTTTTCTAGCACCCGTAAATGTTTGGAGATCGCTGGCACGGAGATTGAGAAAGGGCGTGCCAGTTCCGTTCCAGAAGCCTCTCCGCGCGCCAGGCGTTCTAAGATGGCCCGGCGTGTGGGATCAGCGAGCGCCAAAAAGACGGTATTGAGTTGCTCTGACGAACTATTAACCATACAGTTAATTATATGAAGATCGTGAAGCGTTGTCAATGGCCCGCTTGCCAATGTATAAAGGAATATTCGTTCACGTACAACCACAAAAAAGGTGCCTTCTCCATGGAGGAAGCACCTTTTTTACTATGAGCTGGTTATGCAGAGTAGCGATGGGCTACAGCTACATCATGCCGCCCATGCCCATACCGCCCATACCGCCGCCCATGCCGGGTGCGCCAGCGGGGGCATTGGATGGCTCCTCTGGGATATCGCTGATCAGCGTATCGGTCGAGAGTACCATGCTCGCGATGCTGACGGCGTTCTGCAAAGCCGAGCGTGTGACCTTCACGGGGTCGATGATACCGGCCTGGAACATGTCCACGTACTCGTTGCTGAGCACATCGAAGCCAAAGTTGGCCGGACTGCCCTTCACGCCATTGACGATCACGGAACCATCCTGACCGGCGTTGAAGGCGATCTGGCGCAGGGGCTCTTCAAGGGCGCGGCGCAGGATGTGCACGCCGGTGGCCTCTTCGCCGCTCAGGTGCACGTTGTCGAGTGCACTGATGGCCTTTACCAGGGCTGAACCACCACCAGGGATGATGCCCTCTTCGATGGCGGCGCGGGTTGCGGAGAGTGCATCTTCGACGCGATGCTTCTTCTCTTTCATCTCGACCTCGGTTGCGGCACCGACTTTGATCACGCCGACGCCACCGGCCAGTTTCGCCAGGCGCTCTTGCAGCTTCTCGCGGTCGTAGTCGCTGGTGGTCTCGTTGATCAGGGCGCGGATCTGTCCGACGCGGGCCTGGATAAGGTTAGAGGCACCGGAACCCTCGACGATGGTGGTGATATCTTTGGTGGCTGTGACCGTGCGTGCGCGGCCCAGGTCATCCAAAGTAGCGCTATCCAGCTTCAGGCCAGTCTTCTCGGTGATGACCGTGGCACCGGTCAGGATGGCGATATCCTCAAGCATGGCGTCGCGGCGATCACCAAAGCCAGGGGCCTTGATAGCCAATACGCTGAACGCGCCGCGCAACTTGTTGACGACCAGGGTTGCCAGGGCTTCGCCGTCCACGTCCTCGGCGATGATGACCAGTTCTTTGCGACCAGTCTGTAAGACACTTTCCAGGATGGGCAGGATGTCCGCGATGGCGCTGATCTTCTTGTCGGTGACGAGGATGAAAGGATCGCTCAGGGCCGCCACGGTGTTATCTGGATTGGTTGCCATGTAGGGAGAGATGAAGCCACGGTCGAACTGCATACCTTCGGTATACTCTTTCTCCATCTCGATCCCGCGTCCCTCTTCAACCGTAATGACGCCATCTTTGCCGACCTTTTCCATGACTTCGGCAATCAGGCCACCGATTTCGGCATCAGCGGCGGAAATAGAGGCAACCTGGGCGATCTGCTCGCGGGTCTCGACCGGCTTGCTCATCGCCTTAATCTCGTTTACTATGGCTTCGGAACCAAGTTCCAGGCCACGGCGCAGGATCATGGGGTTCGCGCCAGCCGCCAGGTTTCTCAAACCCTCGTTGACGATGGCGTGGGCCAGAACCGTAGCGGTGGTGGTGCCATCACCGGCGACATCATTGGTCTTGGTCGCCGCCTCTTTCAACAACTGCGCACCCATGTTTTCAAATGGTTCGGGAAGCTCGATCTCGCGAGCGATGGTGACGCCGTCGTTGGTGATCGTTGGTGCACCAAACTTCTTGTCAAGCACCACGTTGCGTCCCTTTGGACCAATGGTGACGCGGACTGCGTCAGCCAGTGCGTCCATCCCCTTCTTTAGAGAGCCACGCGCCCTCTCGTCAAACTGTAGTCGCTTTGCCACTGAATCATCTCCTAATGTATATGCCTGTCTACAAAGAATTTACACTTCTGTAAATAAGTATTACTCTACAATGCCCATGATGTCGCTTTCGCGCAGGATGAGATACTCTTCGCCTTCGATTTTGATTTCTGTACCGGCGTATTTCGCAAAGAGCACCCGCTGTCCCACCTGGACCTCAAAGGTTGTGCGCTTGCCATTATCCAGCACTTTGCCAGAACCTACGGCCAGAATCTGGCCCTCCTGGGGCTTCTCTGTCGCTGTATCTGGTAGCACAATGCCACTTTTGGTTGTTGCTTCGCGGGCCAGGGCTTTGACGACCACGCGGTCACCCAGCGGCCGGAGCTTTACACTCACGGTTGACATACGCCAATTCTCCTTGTTTTTGTTCTCAATTTTATACTCGATAAGCCAGGGCTTATCTGCGTTATTTTTAGCACTCTTAACTCTAGAGTGCGAACCGCGTATATCATACACCATCGCAATTCGCTTACGCAAGGAAAAAGTGTAAGAATTGTGTTAGAAATTATAGGGTTTTCTCTGTAGCGCTGTTTTGTCCTATTGAGTTGGCGTTTTGCAGCATAGTATGCTACGATGAATGAAAACTTTGTGGCGTGCTGTGCGTCTTACTAGTAGACAGTAGTCATTTTCCAACGCGCGAAACAAAATTTATGAAAGAACAACACGGACCTATCCACGAGCAACACCATGAGCAGGAGTACCCTGCGAATGCGATGCCCCGGAGGCGTTTCGGCAATTACGATCTGATTCGACACATCGATATTGGCGGTATGGGTGAGGTGTACCTGGCGCGTCAGCGCACAGCGTTTGGTCGCGAGGTAGCCATTAAGATTATGCGCTCTGACCTGGTGCACGATGCGGTTGCGCGCAGACGTTTTTTACGCGAGGCCGAAGTTACCGCCCATCTTTTACATGAACATATTCTCCCGCTGATCGAATTCAGCGACGAGGGTGGACGCCTCTTCCTGGTTACTCCTTATATTAAGGGTGGCACGCTGGCGACGCGCCTGGAGCACGGCTCCCTGGCGTATGCCGAAATTGAGCAATTGTTTACCGCGCTCGTGCAGGCGGTTGCCTATATTCATCGTCGTGGTGTGATCCATCGTGATCTGAAGCCGAGCAACATCTTGCTGGATAGCGAAGAGGGCGGCGATGCCATCTACGTGCGCCTGATCGACTTTGGCATTGCTTCGGTTTCGGGCGAGCAGGCCACCAGCGCACCATTGACTTCTTCGGGCCACGAGGTAGGCACGGCCGCGTACATGGCTCCTGAGCGGCTCGAAGGGATCGTTGCTCCCAGTAACGATATCTACTCGCTTGGTATTATTCTCTATGAAATGTTGACCGGCGAACTGCCCACACAGTTGGGGAGGGTGCGCACGGTGCCTCCTGTGTTCAGCGCGATTATCAAGCGTTGTGTGACTACGCGTCCCGATGGGCGTTTTGCCAGCGCCGACGAGTTGCTGGACGCGTTCCAGCAGGCATATGAAAGCTGGTCCAGAGGCCCGCAGGTGCAGCAACGCCTGGCCTCAGAAGGCGCTGTACCGCCGCTTGTGGAGCGCGTAGAACGCGGGAAACGTGGCGAACGCGTCCAAGAAGGCCCTCCGGCTGAGCAACCTGTGCAGATCAAGCGTTCCGCCAGTCTCAACGATGTGAAGGTACACCGTGCGGAACTGGTGCTGCCGTCGATGCCCGATCAGAGCAGTCATTTCCAGCGCGAGGATTATAGCGCGACGACCACATACGTCAAGCCGGAGGACCTGGCTCGGTTACAGTCGACAAACGAACTTGCTATTGCCGCCCCTGCGATCCCTCCCAAATTGTCAAAGTCAAAACGACGCAAGCGCTCTCTGCTCGGCATCGTGACTATCGCGATTGTCGCGTTGCTGGCTATTATTGGCGGCATGGGCTACATGGCGGTGCAAGCGGCTATCTCGACCGATGTGGTGGTGAGTCCGCGTGTGCAGAAGGTAAGCAAGGTCCTGAGCATGAGTGCGCTGCCGACCATACACAACGTCGACGCGAATACGGCCTCGCTGCCCGCCAACGTCCTCAGCAATACGCAAACGGGGTCTGTTACAGGTCCAACTTCGGGCCAATCCGCGTGTGTGCTCGGCATTTTTGATTGTCACCAGGCTGTCTCATTGGCTGATATTGCTGCGCTCGCGGACCAGGAACGCCCGGCGTTGCGCACGCAACTTGCGCAGAATTTGCAGCAGCAGGCTCGCACGAGTAGCTGCACGACAGTGGGCAAAATCAACTATACCGATGGCAATGTGGACTCGAATCCTCAGCTTGGCAGTGCCAGCAAGACGGTGACGGTGACATTGACGGAGCAGGGCAGCGTGGAGTGTATCAAGACGCAGGATGTGCATACGCTGGCACTGGCGATGTTTCAGCAGCAAGCGCCGCAGAACTATGCCCTGCTCAATAGCCAGACGCAGATAGGGAAGTCGGTCGTGCGCAGCATCGATGACGCGGGTGTGGTGAAACTGGCCGTGCCGATAGCGGGCGTGGCGCAGTATCAGATCCCAGGCGACGAACTTGCGCGCATCCAGATGCATATCAGCGGCATGAAGTTGCAGGCGGCGCGAGCTTATATTGCCACGATGCCGGGCCTGGACAACAACGCCACCACCATGCGCATCTCGATGGGCGACACCGTGCCCAGCAATGTCGGGCAAATCCACGTGACGACCGCCAATCCCGCCACCTTGCCAACCGTGACCGTGCCTAAGGTGCCTAAGGTATCATAGGGCGCAAAAGGGGGAGGGGCCGAGAGGGAGCTTGCCTCCCTCTCGGCCATTGCACGCTTTTCACGGAAACAGCATAACCGGATTCCATTTTTTGAAAGGCATCTACTGCACTTGTTGTGCCAGATTTTGGGCAAGCTGCTGCTCGTAGCTATCGGCGACGGGCAGGCTCGGCCACAAGCGATGTGCCGCGTCGTTGGCGGCTAGCAGGACGCCAAAGCGTTGCAGGAGGAGGACATCACGCATGTGTGGCGAGGAAAAAAATGTTGACTGCGCGTTTACCTGTGTAGTAGCGATACATCCGCTGGCAGCTTTATGGGCAGATGCGTATAGCCAGCTTAATGGCTTGGTGTTGTCCCCCACGGCAAACTGGTAGGTGTAAGTAGCTCCAACCGTTCCAACCGTGGCGATACAGGCGGGATTATCAAATGAACTGGTTTCCTGGTCCTGAAAAGCGACCTGCAGGTGTCCTCTCGTCCAGGTGACTTGCAGAGTAATAAACTGTTCGACAGGCGACCCGGTGTGTTGTGCTGTGTTCGCGATGCGTTGCCCGTCAGGAGTCGTGTATTGCCAGTCGGTATGAAAGATGGCGGCAATATGCCAGATGGCTCCGGGCGTTTCCGGCCAGATTGGTGTGCAGAAGAGGTGGCAATCCTGGCCTGCGATGGTACATCCCTGACCCAGGCTGACGCTGGAGCAATTCGCCGGGGCATGGGGATCCGTATCCAGATGGAAGCGCATGGTCGCCTGTAGGGGGATAGTGGCTGTCCGCACCTGAGCGGGGTCCGTTCCTAGCGCGTAGCGCTCACCAGGCTGAACGGTCTCTTGGGATCGTTGCGTATCGAGAAGGGACTGCGTGTCCTGGACCAGCGAATTGCGCGCTCCCGTGGGCAATTGAGCCAGGGTGGCAGGAATGGTAATCAGTGCGGCATGATCGGCAAAACTCGTCAATGGAGCCTGGGTGATATGGCAGGTTTGCCCGGAACCTTGCTGCGGTGGAACGAGTAGGACGCAGCGTTGCGGCTCAAACGGAGCAGCCTGCCATGTGAGTACATGGCGTCCATGGGGCAGGCGCACGGGAGGTTCATTGCTCACAATGGGAGCAGGAACGTGCGGCAGCGGTTGCCCGTCGAGCGAGACGGTTCCCCAGGATGGCAATGGACTGAAGTAGAAGAGATCCGATCCAGAAAGCAGAGTTGGCGTGGGCACTGGTCCCGGCCCCTTGCCGCCTTGTAACGATTGGAATGGGCGGAGACTCCCTAGAATAATCAGGACGGTGAGAGCTACCAGGCCAATGGACAAGAGCAGAGAGGCACGACGATGGCGATGTGACCAATCGAAGTAGGAGAGAAGCGTATTCGAGAAGCGGGTCGGGGATCGCTTGCTTGCAAAAGGAGTCTGTTCTTCTTGAGGTAAGTCACTGATCTCTGCAACTTCGTCATCCCTCTGCTCATCGTGGTTGTCTTTATGATCGTCCTGCATGTGCCTGTATTTGTCTCTCCCAGAATTTATAACTCTTAATATAGATTGTAGCAAAGACCTGTCGGCAATGCACAGATGCTACTCGGACTGGCCTTGCTTGAGGAGTGTGAAAGGGGACTACTCGTCATCGGTGGCGTCGAAATCTTCGGCCTCAGCATCGCCGTGTAGCTCTTGCCAGAAGGTGCTGACCGTCTTTTTAGTGATGTCGAAGCTAAAGCCCCGGCGTTGCAGGAAGGAGCCAAGGCGGCGGTAAAAAGTCGCGTAGTCCATGCCTGGTTGACGCGCCAGGGAAGAGGCTTTTTTGCGGGCGGCCTGTAGCGCGCGCTCATTGTCCTGCTCGTCATCGACCAGTTCATCGACCACTTCGCGTGCGACCCCTTTCATACGCAATTCGTTTTTGAGCGCCTGTGCCCCGCGCGGGCTGAAATGATCGCGATTTTCGACCCAAAACGTGGCGAAATCATGGTCATTGACCACTTCCATCCCATCCAGCCGTTCCAGTACTGCCGCGATGATTTCAGGGCTGGTATGCTTCTTGCTCAAATAGCGGCGGATCTCCACCCGACTGCGTGGACGAAACGAGAGGAAATTGAGGGATCGCTCGACTGCTTGTTGAAGCTCTTCCCCGTAGCGCAATTGCTCAAGCTGCTGCGGCGTCAATTCTTGCTCGACCGCCAGCGACATCTCGTAGACCAGCAGTGCATTGACGCCGAGCAAGAACTGCCCATCGACAAAAATATTTACTCGTTCAGTATCATGAGCCTGGGGTTGTAACGCGGTTATACGCACGGTCACTTTCCTTAAAAGGGCTGGTTAGCCAATGGTTCCTTCATAATCGGCGCGTCGTGTCTCGCTGTTCCTGAGATGTTTCGCGACGGTGTCAATGAGCACATCGACATCAAACGGCTTTTCAAGGAAGTCATCCGCGCTGCCTATGCCAGCTAACTTATCGGCATCGGAGTGTGCCGAGAGCATAATTACCGGTATGGCCGCGGTGCTGGCATTCTGTTTGAGCTGTTTACAAATTTCGCGCCCGTCTTTGCCCAGGAGCAAAACATCGAGTAAAATGAGATCAGGCACACCACGCGGGAAACCAGGGATACCACAACCATCCAGGCTGGTCTCTACCTGGTAGCCTTCACCTTCGAGTGTTATTTGGATGACTTCGGTTATGCTTTCGTCGTCGTCAACCACCAGTATTTTCTTTGGCATGCGTTTTCTCCTTGGCTTCATGTTCATTATATACTATATCGGACCTTGCATAAGGTGTTCGTAGTTTGAACATGGGACCAATGGGGGAATGGTAGAGTTTAACGGCGCGCCGCTGGAGGACGGCCCCCGCGAGGGGGGTCGCTACCATACACGGGATGCGGCTTCGCCGGGTATGGTAGCGACCCCCCTCGCGGGGGCCGTTGAGCTTATTCCCACTCGATGGTTGCGGGCGGCTTCGATGTGATGTCGTACACCACGCGGTTCACGCTGGGAATTTCGTTGACAATGCGGTTGGCGATGCGCCCCAGCAGTTCGTGCGGCAATTTTGCCCAATCCGCCGTCATAAAATCGCCCGTGTTCACTGCCCGCACAGCTACTACATTGGCGTAGGTGCGACCATCGCCCATCACACCTACGCTCTGAATGGGGGTGAGGACCGCGAATGCCTGACCTATGTTGCGATAAAGGCCTGCCTGGTGAATCTCATCGACAACGATCTTATCAGCCAGGCGCAGAACCTCTAAACGCGGCTCATTGACTGCTCCGATGATGCGGATTGCCAGCCCTGGACCGGGGAAGGGATGACGCCAGACCCAGTCTTCGGGCAGGCCAAGCGTTGCGCCGATCTCACGCACTTCGTCTTTGAAGAGCATGCGCAATGGCTCGACGAGCTTGAAGTGCATATCATCGGGTAGCCCACCCACGTTGTGATGCGTCTTGATCTTGGTCGCGGTGGCGGCGGTGTCATGACTGGTGCTTTCGATAACGTCAGGGTAGAGCGTGCCCTGCGCCAGAAAAGCGATGTTGCCATGCTCTTTTTCTAGTTGAAGCGCCTCTTCCTCGAAGACGCGAATGAACTCCGCGCCAATAATTGTGCGTTTCTGCTCTGGCTCAACAACACCATCCAGGCGCGTCAGAAAGCGCTGGCTGGCATCGACCGCGACCAGCGGGATATGCATATGCTTGCTGAAGGTATCGATGACCTGTTCACCCTCGCCAGCGCGCATGCAACCGGTATCGACGAAGATGCACGTCAGGCGATCACCGATAGCGCGATGCACCAGCAGCGCCGCGACCGCCGAATCGACGCCACCTGAGAGACCACAGATGACGCGCTCGTCGCCGACCTGCTCACGAATCAGCGTCACCGCTTCGTCGATGACCGCGTTCGGCGTCCAGTCTGGCGTGCAGCCGCAAATGGCGAAGAGGAAGTTGCGAATAATAGCTTTGCCCTGCGGTGTATGCGTCACTTCAGGGTGAAATTGCAGGCCCACCAGGCCACGCGGATGCGCGATAGCGGCAATCGGGTTGCTCTCCGTCGAAGCCAGGACCTTGAAACCGTCCGGCAGCACGTCCACGCTATCGCCGTGGCTCATCCATACAGGCAGACGCAACGTCGTGGGAACGGGCGGTACATCGAGACGATCCGTCTGCGCGGGCGAGATACCGATATCCGCGAAGATACGATACGTATTGGCATCGTTGGCGGCTTCTGCCGCGACCTCAATCGTGGCAGGGCCATACTCGCGTGTGCCATCGGTTGGATGTACATGGCCTCCGAGCTGCGTTGCGAGCAGGTGCATGCCATAACAGATGCCCATCACGGGCAGGCCGCTCTCTAAAATCGCCGGATCGCAATTTGGCGCGCTCTGGTCGTAGACGCTGGAGGGACCGCCCGACAGAATAAAACCGCGAATATCGAGATGGGGGTTTTGCTGTAACTGTGCCAGCGTTGTTTCGGCTGGCACCAATTCGCTATATACCTGGCATTCACGCACGCGGCGAGTGATTAAGCGGCTATATTGTGAACCAAAATCTAGCACAATGATCGCCTGGCGGCGCTCAGTGGTTTGCATATCTTCCCTTTCTGACGGACCATGATACATTCAGGCTGGCTTTTTGTTGATAGAGTATATCACATAGTCCCTCCGCCCGATATATTGACGAGGCTGTATGTGTCCCGGACGCATACAGCCTCGTCAATATATCGGGTCGTGAACTCATCTGAGACTCCCTGCGGCGAAAAGCCGAGGGGTGCTCCCGTCGTTCCAACGCTTCCTCATCTGGCGACGAGGCTCTTGTCGGAGACCGAGAGCATTGCAAGCCGACCAACTCGAACGGGAGAGGGCAGGACCGTGAGGAGTGCCAGAAGGCCTCCCCAGCCGGCTGGTTGCTCCTCTTCGTTGCGACGTGCACCCACCTCCAGGCGACACCAACGAAGAGAACAGAGCGGTTCTCCTGCCACGAGGTTTTTCACCTAACGGACGTATGGAGCCTTGTTAGAACGAATGCACCATACAGGACTCTTCCTGTCAAGGGGTTTCTCCGCCTGCCGGTGGCACGGCTTCCATCCCCCTGCATGAATGCAGGGGACTTCCGCCGCGAATGGTAAATTCTCCCTGGACGAATAAGCAATAATCAGGTATTATTCTGGTACAGATATATTTTGTTTACAGGGAGGTACAAAACAATATAAACATTATGAAAAACGCTACCAGCGCGAATGGAAAAAACTTATATTAGTGTTTTATGTTCTATTTGTAGGTGTTGGTGGCGGCTTCTGGATGTATTGGGCGTCCTCGTACGGAGGAAACAACGTATTCTTCTTTTTGATGTTTCTATTCTGGATTGCCATTTGCTATATTGTCTGGTTGGTCAAAAATATTATTGTGGCCCGTATCTTTATGCAAATCCTCAAACAAACACGATATCAGCAGCCCAAATACGAACAATCCCTCAATAATCCTCCTCCCTACCAGCGCTACCCAGACCAGACGACACGATTTAATTGATACGACACCTGGATGTATCGATGTTTGTTGATGGTCCGGCCGGACCATCGTCATACGTCTATGTAACAGCCCAGCACAATATTTCACAGAGATGTTACTCTTCTTTTAGAAACGATGGTATGGTATGCTTTGGGTAATTGCTTGGGTAAAATTGTGTTACCCATACACAGTGGGCAGAGGAGGCCCTGTATGGCACGCCATCCCATTGCACGCGTGATGCACAACCAGTTGATACCACAAGACGAGTCTCCACCAATTCTTGTGGGAACAAGCGCCTGGTACGTCTGGCTGTGCGCTCATGAGACGCGATCTTTTGCCTATCAAACGGCTAGCGGCAGGCTGACAGCTCGACGCGAGTCACGACAGAGCGGTTGGTACTGGTATGGCTATCGTAGCCTGCATGGAAAGCTGCGCAAAGTGTACCTTGGAAAGGCCGAAGAACTATCACAGCAACGACTGGACGCTGCAATCGTGCAACTCGGCGCGGGTCAGAGCTTGAGCATGCCTCGCCTGGAAAGCAGCGATATCTCACCCTGCTCGCCATCTCACATGAGCTTGCTCAAGGCCAAACTTATGCCCCCGGCCACGCCCGCATATATGGTTGCACGCCCGCGCCTGGTGAGCCTGCTACAAAAAGGCGCTGCTGGCTCGCTTACGCTCGTTTGCGCACCCGCTGGTTTCGGCAAAACAACCTTCTTATGTGAAGGGATGGCTCAGAGCAAGCTCGCATACGCCTGGCTCTCCCTGGATCATGAGGATAACGATCCGCGCCGTTTTCTCGCCTACCTGATCGGCTCACTCCAACAGGCGCAGCCCAGGCTTGCCAACTTTTCTCCTTCATCACAGGTTGCCTTGACCGAAAACATCACTATGCTGCTCAACGAACTTATCTCCCTGCTAGCAGAGGTGATGATTGTGCTTGATAACTATCAGGTGATCGAGAATCAGGCGATCCACGACGCGCTCACCTTCCTGCTTGAGCACCTGCCCTCTCACATCCACGTGATCGTCGCCAGCCGCAGCGAGTTGCGCAGTCCACTCGCACGACTGCGCGCTTCTGGACAACTTACAGAGATTGGGGCCGACGCGCTCGCATTTACCCATGCGGAGACTGAGACCTTGCTCATCAGCATGATGAAACTGGCATTGCAGCCTGAAGAGGTGACGACGCTGGAACAACGCACACAGGGCTGGGTGGCGGGTTTGTGTCTCGCCAGATATGCTCTGCAGGAGCAGCTAGACGTTTCTCGTTTCGTCGCCACCCTCGCGGGCAACAATCGCTACATACTTGCCTATCTTTTAGAGGAGGTCTTTGCACGCCAGCCTGAACACATTCAATCTTTTCTGCTCCATACTGCTCTTCTAGATGACTTCAATGCGTCGCTGTGTGCTGTGATGATTTGTCAGGGGAACGCGGAGCCAGCGTTAGCATACCTGGAACGAACCAGGCTGCTTCTTTTCTCCGACGAGACACAGGCTAGCTGGTATCACTACCGTACGTTGTTTGCCGAGGCACTGCGCCATCACTTGCAACAGACGAGTCCGCAACTGGTGCCGGTTCTACACGCGCGCGCCAGCCAGTGGTTTGAGGCTCACAGCATGATTGAGAAGGCCATCGAGCACGCGCTGGCCGCGCACGACAATGCCCACGCCGTGGCGCTGATCGAACGCGTGCTCCCAACGGTGCTAGCGAGAGGCGACGTTCCCACCGTACACGCCTGGCTGGACGTCCTACCCGACGAGGTGGTGCGCCACAGCCCGCGCCTCTGTATTAGCAGCGCCTGGCTGGTGTTTATCATTTCGCGACCGGATACGTTCCTCGATTGGGTAGAGGCAGCCGAGCAGGCTCTACAGAGGAGCCAGGAGACACTTTCCGCCCAGGCGGTGGCCGAACTACATGGAGAAATTGTTGGACTACGCGCCATCTATAGTATTTCGTTTAACGATTGTGCCAGTGCGATTATCACCTGCAATCAAGCTCTTCAGCAGGTTCCTCCGGGAAACGCCTATCTGCGTGGCCTGCTCTTACTGATGTTGGGATTCGCTTATGCCCGTGGCATGGATGTGAGCGCGGGGGCACGAGCAGCGTCCACAGCGAGCATCGTGCTGCAAATGACCGGCCACGCGCTGCTCCTTCCCTACGTCATTACTTGCCGGGCGGAGATCGCTCTGGCGCAAGGCGATCCTGCCCAGGCGGCAAAGCTCTGCCGTCAGGTGCTCACGCTCGCGACAGCCCAGAACGTGGCCGCCGTTTTTTCAGCTGGCATAGCCCATGCTAGCCTTGGTCACGTGTTCTGGGAATGGAATAATCTGGAGGCGGCCAGGCTGCATCTGCTACAGGCGTGGGATTTAGGTCTGCAGACCCAGGCCGGAAAAACCCTGCTCACGACTGCTTCGCTGCTTATCCTGGTGTCGCACACGCAAGGAAAAGTGCAGGAGTCCGACTTCTGGTTGCAACAGGTGGAAGATCTCGGTCAGAAATTAGGGCAGATTGAGATTCTCGAGTTTGCGGCGACCACTCGCGCCAGGCTGCTGCTGGCAGAGGGACGTTTAGAGAACGCGCTACATTGGATGCACGAACACCACGCTACTCTTGCGAACCCGACCAATCAACACAATGAATTTAATCAGTTTACGCAAGCACGCGTCCTCATTGCAGCAGGCCGAGCCTACCCTGATGGATCGTATACGTATCAGGCTCTTGCACTGCTGCAACGGCTACACACAGCCGCCGAAGAGGCAGGCAAAGTGAGGTCGCTACTAGAGACCCTGGTACTGCAAGCGCTAGCGCTCGAACTGGCAGGCGACGGTGCCGGAGCGCTCGATGCGCTGAGACAAGCCGTTTCTCTTGCTGAGCGAGGCCGCTATATGCGCCTCTTTGTGGGTGAGGGAGACCCGATGCTCAAGTTGTTGCGGCAATTGCACGAACGACAACGCAGCCAGAAGGCAGCGGGTCAGAGCAGCATCAACCTCACGTATCTCTCCAACCTGCTAAAGACGTTTGCTTCGCTCAGTGCGCCCCCCTTGCCTGCATCTCTCGAAGCAAGCGAACCACTGCTCGATCCCTTGAGTCGGCGCGAACACGAGGTACTACGTCTGATCGCTGCCGGGCGCAAAAATCGGGAAATCGCCGACGAACTGGTCGTGGTCACTGGAACGGTCAAAGCACATATTAACGTGATTTATCAAAAGCTGGGCGTCAGCAGCCGCGTCCAGGCTGTTGTCCGTGCACGCACACTTGGGCTGCTCTAAGTCCTTATTCCGAAACCCAACGCCGCTGGCGCGGCTAGCGCTATGCGCTCAGGTTTTCGGATAAGTAGTAAGTCCTTCGCTTCAAACGCCTGAGCACTGCCGCCAAAAGCTAACCTCGAGTTTATCTTTTGGCAGTTGTCTCCACCTGAAATGCTCGGCTACACTCATCTTTAACCACATCGTTCTTTTTTTCTTTCATCAGGAGAAAGCAATGAGAGAGCAATCAGTATCCACAGAAACAGAAACGACGATCCCACAGCTACACATCCTCGAAGAACAGATTCGCAAGGTAATGGATGAGCAGAAGGTGCCCGGCCTGGCCCTGTTACTGCTCAAAGACGACGAAGTGGTGCTTGCGCGCGGCTTCGGCAAACGCAACGTCGCCCAGAACCTGGATGTGACGCCGCACACCCGTTTTGCCATCGGCTCGTGTGGCAAAGCGTTTACCGCGGCCGCCATCGCCCTGCTGGTGCAGGAGGGCAAGTTGGAGTGGGATACCCCCGTCAAGCACTATCTGCCCACGTTCAAGCTGCAGGATCAATTTGCCACAGAACGCATGACCCCACGCGACCTGCTGACGCATCGTTGCGGCCTGCCGCGCCACGAGTTTCTCTGGTACCATTCGAGTTTGAGCCGCGAAGAGGTGGTCAAGCACTTAGCCTATCTCGAACCCAACGCGGACTTTCGCACACTTTTTCAGTACAACAATCTCATGTTTGTCACGGCGGGCTATTTGATCGAACACGTCACCGGCCAGAGTTGGGAGACGTTTATCACCGAGCGCTTCCTCAAGCCGTTGGGCATGAACGCCAGCACGCTCTCGGCCCACGACATGCAACGAAGCGAGGATTACGCGCTGCCCTACCAGGAAGAGAAGGACGAGGTGCATGAAATCCCATTCTACGACCGCTGGCAGATCATCGCTCCTGCCGGAGGCATTCATACCAACCTGGACGATCTGCAGCACTGGCTGCGCTTTCAGTTGAACCAGGGCAAACATGGCGAGACGCAATTGCTGGATGCCTCGCAGCTCGCCCAGAACCATGCTCCTCAAACCGTCATCCCTGCTGGCAGCACGATGCCTATAAAAAAGCATTCAGAGCTGGCAAACTGGTGCTATGGTATGGGCTGGATGATCGGTTCTTACAAGGGCCATCGAATCATCCAGCATGGCGGATCTATAGACGGCTTCATGGCCGAAATCGTGCTCCTGCCCGACGATCATGCAGCGGTGGCCGTGCTCACCAACCTCGGCAGCAGTATCGCCCCCTACAGCGCCGCCTTCTCTGCCTGCGATTACCTGCTGGGTATGGAAGCCACCGATTGGCTCGAACGCTTAGGGCAGGAATTCACTGAACTGAAGGAGCAACAGGAGAAGTCGCTAGCAGAGATGGGCAAGGGCGAGCAGGTTCCCGATACACAACCCTCCCATCCCCTGGATGCCTATTGTGGAGTATATGAGCACCCCGGCTACGGTACTGTGACGATCAGCTGTGAGGATGAGCAGTTGCGGTTCTCCTACAACGATATCGCTTCGTCTTTGACCCACTTCCACTACGATATTTTCGAGTTGTTTATGGAACGCTTCCAATTCAAAGCAAAGGTGTCATTTACGACCTCAGAGCAAGGGAGCATCGAAAGCCTGGCCGTCAAGCTGGAGCCAGCGGTCAAAGCGCAGATGTTCACGCGGGTGCCGGACAAGGAAACGACAGCATAAGGTACAGAGTGGTACTTCATGAATGTTCCAGATACTACTTCTCCGAAAACCTGAGCGCGTAGCGCTAGCCGCGCCAGCGGCATTGGGTTTCGAAATAAGGACATAAAGGAAAAAGCATGCAACAAAGTGAAAGTCGGGTTGGAGGAATCCTCGCTCCCGGTGCATCAGGCTACGAAGTTCCCGAAGGAAAAGGGGAGTTAGCTAACCGTAACACCGTCTTGCTACTCATTGGGCAAACGGTCTCACTCACTGGCGATGGCTTCTACCTGCAAACGGTGATTACCTGGCTCACCGGCATCTTGCTCGTAGGTGCGACCACTGCCGCTGCCTCCCTCGCCGTCGCAGGTATCCAGGTCAATCTCTATATCGCGTACTATCTCGCGGGCGTGCTGGTGATCCCCTTCGCAGGCGTCTTTGTTGATCGTTGGAACCGCAAGACGACCATGGTCGTGACGAATCTCGTGCAGACGGTACTCGCCTTGATTCCTCTGATAACTTTCTACGCGGCCAGCAGGGACACCTTTTTACTGACGCTGTACATCTCCTATTTCCTGCTAACCCTGGCGGCTGGTTTTTTCACGGCTGCGGAGCTTGGCGCGGTACAAGGCATCGTTTCGCGCAGAAGAGTGCCACAGGCAATTTCCGCGTTCAAATTCCTGGCTGCGGTGGGCACAATCCTGGGCATCTTCTTTGCTCCCAGCGCCTTCGTTGCCTACGGAGCGGTGGCTGCTATCAGCTTCAACGCGCTCTCTTTCCTCGTCTCCGCTATTTTTGTCTTCTTCATGCGCGCGCCAAAAGCAGCTTTTCATCCCGCAGCCTTCGGGCAAACCTCCGGGTCCGAGCGCACTGGCGTCGGTACAAGCCTCTTGCGGGTGTTCAAAGACCTGGGCGTTGGCATACGCTTCGTCTTCACGAACCGCGTCCTGGTCGCGCTGGTGATTATGTTGATCGTGGCCGAGATTGGCGCGGGCGCGGCGAATAGCCTATATAGCAGTTTTTACCTGTCGAACCTGCATGGAACGGATATCAAGCTGCTCGGCTACCTGCCAGCAGCGATTGCCGGGGGCTTGCTCATCGGATCGGTAGTAACAGGTGCACTCGCCTTGGTCCTGCCTCTCAAATTTATTAACACAGCGAGCGTCATCCTGGCGGGCGTGTTCCTACTGCTGTTTGCGTATCAGCACAATTTAGCTATTGCGGTGGCCATTTACTTCGTCACCGGCATTTTCAACGGCATTTTTGTAGTGAGCTATCCTGCGCTCGTGACCAAATTAGCGCCGAAGACCTTAATTGGCCGCGTACAGGCCTCCATTGCCTCGGCGGTCTCTATCTCCGCAGCCATAGCAACGTTTGTGATTGCCGGAGTCGTCGCGGGCCTGGCGAAATCGCCTACCATCAAAGATCCCGCCGCTCTGTATACCCAGATCTTTACGGTCTCGGCCCTCTTACTGGTAATCGGAGGCATCGTGGGACTGGTGTTAGTTTTGAAGGCACGGGAGGAGCCACGTGAAGTAGCGACCGCACACTCACCTGTAGGGGCAACTGCTGATGGTCTGGCGAATTAAGAAGGTACGTGAAATGCTTGTAGGCCCCGATTTATCGTGGGCACGCCGATTTATCGTGCGAAATGTGCCCTATCAACCAACGTCCGTAGTAGTTGTACCGTGACCGCCTTCCGGTTGGTTGGCCGCAGGGACCATGCGCGCGCTAAATCGGCGTACCCACGATAAATCGTCCCCTACATCTATTGCACATACCGAACGTAGAAGGCATTGCCAGATGTATTTTGCAAGAACCTTATAGAGCAAGAATATTCGAAAGTATAGCAGGGAGAAAGTATGAACGAAGAGAAACGTGCTCTTACGTTAGAGGATTTTTGGGCGCTCAAGCTGGTGACAGACGCACAGCTCGCGCCTGATGGCACCAGCGTGGCCTACGTCGTGGGCGACTATGATGAGCAGCAAAATCAGCTTCGCTCGGCCATCTGGCTGGCTTCGCTGGCAACTGGACAGACGCGCCAGTTGACCAGTGGCGAGAGCCAGGATATGCAGCCACGCTGGTCACCCGACGGCACACAACTGGCCTTCGTCTCGACGCGCCATGAGGGCAAACCCCAAATTTATCTCATCGATGTCGATGGCGGAGAGGCGCGCCGCCTCACCAACGTTACCGATGGTGCCACATCGCCGCTATGGGCGCCGGACGGCAAGCAACTATGTTACTCAGCAGCGCCAGAGACGGATTTGCAAAAGGTGCCACAAGAGACCGCGTGGTTTGAAGCGCATGCAGAGGTCGCAAAACAAGCTCCGCGCCTGCGCCGCCAGAGCGGCCTGCTCTCGCGCTTCGACGGACAGGGATATATCGAGCGGCGTATGCACCTGTTTCTTATCAACGTGCAGGAACCAGACATTGAGCCACGACAACTCACCGCAGGCGACTATGATGCGCTTCAGGCAACCTGGTCCCCCGATGGCGCGCTGATCGCCCTGGTAGCCAATCGCGCCGACGATGCCGAATATAGCCTGGCAAACGATATCTGGACGTTGGAGGTCGCAAGTGGGGAGATGAAATGCCTCACCACGGGTGACCTCAGTTGCCTCTTCCCGAGCTGGTCCCCTGATGGGCAAAGCATCGCCTTCTTCGCGGAGCCGCCCTTAAGCAGCCGCCAGGAGTATCAGGATCCACACCTGTGGCTGGTCTCACGCACGGGCGGCGACCAGCGTGACGCCTCGAAGCAGTTCGATCAGAGCACCGGCGCTGTTCAGCCTGACTACCTGTTCGGAGCAGGCGCTGCGCCGACCTGGGCTCCCGATGGCCAAACCATTTATTACGTGATTGCCGATCATGGCGCGAACACGATCTTCGCCCTGACGCGCGAGACGGGCCAGGGACGGCGCATCTCGTCCACTGACGCCGATATCGCGGCACTGCAATGCACGGCCGATGGGCAAACGCTGGTAGGCGTCGCCGCAACATCGGAGCAACCGTACGATCTCTTTACGCTACCCCGCAGTGGTGGCGAGCTCACCTTCCTTGTCAATAGCAATCGCCGCCTGCTCGATGAAGTAGCGATAGCACCCACCGAAAAGATCACCTTTACAGGCCCTGATGGCTGGGAGATCGAGGGTTGGCTCGTCAAGCCCTTGCAGGTCGAGCGCCCCTATCCACTGATCCTGCATGTCCACGGTGGACCATATAGCGCGTGGGGTCACAGCTTTTACTTTCAGGCGCAGGCTTTGGCGGGAGCGGGCTACGCCTCGCTCTACATCAATCCACGCGGCAGCAAAGGTTACGGCCTGGCCTTCACGCGAGCGGCGGATTGGGGAGAGAAAGACTACCTCGATCTGCTGGCAGGCGTGGATGCTGTGCTGGCGCGGGGCGAGGTCGATCCCCAAAAGCTGGGTATCACGGGTATCTCGTATGGAGGCTTTATGACCAACTGGGCGCTGGGGCATACCGAACGCTTCGCCGCTGGCGTCACGGTCAACGGCATCGGCAATTTCGCCAGCTTTTACGGCACCAGCGACGTTGGCGCGCTCTGGTTTGGCACGCAATACGGGCACTTCTGGGAAAGCGAGGAAGCCTGGCAATTCTACCGCGCCCATTCGCCCATTACGTACGTGGATCACATCTCGGCCCCGTTGCTCTTGCTGCAATCGGAAAATGACTACCGTTGCCCCATTGAGCAGGGTGAGCAGATGCTCACAGCGCTGCGCGTGCGGCACCAGACCGTAGAACTGATTCGCTTCCCCAACGCAAGCCATGCCATCGCCGCTACCGCCAGCCCGCATCATCGCTATTTCCAGTGGAAGCTCACTCTGGATTGGTTCGGCAGACACATCAAAGCGAGCGAGAGATAATATGTGATACAGATAGCATATAGACTAGAGGAAGCCAGGAGAGGAAAACAGATGGATATCCTGATTATTGGTTGTGGCGTCTCCGGCCTGACCACCGGACTGTGCTTGCTGGAAGCGGGTCATCGTGTGCAGATCTGGGCCAGGGATCTTCCCCCACACACGACATCCAATATCGCGGCTGCCGTCTGGCTTCCTTTTAAGGCCTATCCACCTGAGAAAGTGACGGCCTGGGGGCGCGAAACGTGGCAGAAGTTGCAAGCGTTGCAGTCCGTTACAGAAAGTGGCGTGACCATGAAACGCTTCCTGGAGGTTTTGTCGGCCCCAGGCCCTGATCCCTGGTGGGCGCCAGCGGTGCTGGACTTTCGCCATGCCACACAAGAGGAGCTACCCGACGGCTATCGTGATGGCTATACCTGTACAACGCCCGTTATTGATACTCGAGCCTATCTGGCGTATCTTATGCGTGCATTCACGCGCAAAGGCGGCCAGATCGTGCAGCGCATGGTCACGAACCTGGCGAAAGCATTCGCACAGGCTCCAGTCGTCGTAAACTGTAGTGGCTTAGGAGCACGAGAACTGATTGGGGATACGACTCTTCAGGCCGCCAGGGGCCAGGTCGTGCGTATCAAACACAACGGCTTTCAGCGTGTGATCGTCGATGAAACGAATGCGCATGGTCTGACCTATATCGTGCCTCGCCTCCACGATATCGTGCTCGGAGGAACCTACGAGGAAAACAACGAGCAATTGGAGATCGATCCTGCGGAGACGCAAGCGATCATCCGGCGCTGTGCACGGCTGGCATCTGAGTTTCAATCCACCTCTGCCGCCGATATCGAGAGCGTCACCTGCGGACTGCGGCCCGTGCGTCCAACGGTGCGCGTAGAAGCAGAGCACGTTGCGGAGGATCGTCTCCTGCTTCACAATTATGGGCATGGAGGCGCTGGCATTACCCTTTCGTGGGGGTGCGCGGCCGAAGTGGTGAAGCTTTGCCACTTTTAGTATCAAAAAACTTTTTTGTTACATAGATGAGTATTGATGGCACCATGGGGCCATCAATACTCATCTATGTAACAAACCCATCACAGTGTTTCAAACAACGTGTTGCTCTTCTTTAAATCAATGATTATCACATTGACACAACGATGTTTATCATGCTAGACTCGGAATATAGCCGAGTCTAGCATAGGGAACGGGAAACATGCCACTGGAACAGCCACAATCAATTCGTACTGTCTTCTTTGATGCTGGTTTTACTCTGCTTCGTCCCTATCCATCTGTCCCGCAAATTTGCCAACAAGCCTGTCGCCAGCTCGGCCTACATATAGAGCTAGAGCAGGTTGAACAGGCCATGCTGGCGGCGGAGGATTACTTCTTGCGCTACACGCGCCTGCACCGGCACACCTGGGCTGATGAACAGGCTATCGAGGAATTGTGGACGAACTACTACATCAATATGCTGCGTCCGTGCGTGGCTGAGCACGACGAACGACGCCTCTACCAGCTCGCCAAAACGATTAATCGTGAATTCGATAAACATAGCAGTTGGGAATTATACCCCGACGTACGCGCGACTGTGGAAACGCTGCACCAGCGAGGCTATACCCTGGGCGTGATCTCCGATTGGGGCATCGTGCTTGGCCCCATTTTCCGGCAACTCGAACTTACGCGCTATTTCGAATGCTTGCTCATTTCGTCGGCGGCACGGCACGCCAAGCCAGCACCTGTGCTCTATGAAACAGCGCTCACACGTTGCAACGCTATCGCCGATTACTCAGTGCATATCGGCGATTCTTACATTAACGATGTATTGGGAGCACGTTCCGTCGGCATCACCCCTGTTCTGCTTGATCGAGCGCACAGACTACAGCCATCAGATGTGGATTGCTTGCTCATACATTCTTTAGATGAACTACTTGATTTGTTGGAGGTCACACACGAATAATGGAGAAGGCCAGGATGCGTAGAAACCAGACACTACTTATTTCGGCTGCTGCTGCCCTGGGTGCGGCAGGAGTACTCAAGAGCATACAGCGCTATGTACGCCACGAGATGAAACAGCGCAGATATCCCACGTGGGATGAATGCCATTGTAACTTTAAGGCACAGAAGCTGATTTTTCTGGTCTATCACAGTCGTCATGAGCAGCGTGGCGAAACTGTGGTTTCTCATGAATGGGGCATTCCTCTCAGCGATCCGCCTGCCTGGCTACGGCGCATCCTGCATTATAGTGCGCAGGCAAGCGCGATCCTTAATCCGACAGGTCGCTACGTAGAACGCTTAATGATTACGCCCCAGAAGGCCCAACAATTCGCTCTGACGCCACAGACTACCAGCGTCGGCGAAGAGAGCACGCAAGCGCAGACGCGCAAAGATGCGTTTATCATCTGGCGGCGTGAAGTGTTACATGTTCCGCGCCACGCGCTTGACGCCTACACACGGCGCCTCTTCCCCGTAGAGGTCTTATCCCGGCAGAGCGAGCAACTGCCATCGTTACCCGTGCTGTGGGACCCGGCCAGCAAGCTCCCGCTACCCCTGGAAGGTGGCCTGTTAGACGCACCCACGGGCACGCGCTTCGATTGTATTGGCTGGACCCCCGCGCAGGTATCCTACTGCACCGTGCGTCTCCCTATGATAGCTGGAACAGCTAGCGAGAAGTAAGCCCTTCTTCTAAAAACCTGGTAATGTGCCTGAAGGATAGGCATGTTTTGTGGGTCTTGCTCAATTTCGATAGATACGCTTCAAGAAGCTCGGTGGGAGATGCGACCGGCACACCTGGAATGGGAGCCGTGTAGCGACAACGCTCACCGCAGCGACCACGTTCGCGGACCAATGAGTGAACGCGGTCGCTGCGGTGAGCGCTTGCAGAAGCGTCTTTAGCGGGAATTTGCCGTAGGGGACGCTCTGTTCTTCGTTAGTCGTCAATCGCCTGGTAGGCCAGGGTCCAGAAATCGACATTTGGTGGACTGGGGGGTGCAAAGGTGCATTGGGTCATCAGGATAGTAACCATCTCCTCCTTGGGGTCTGAATACCAGGAGGTGCCCATGCCGCCGTCCCAGCCATAGCGACCAGGCACTGCCGCTATGTGATCGCGCCTGGTGTCCACGGAAACGCCGAATCCCCAGCCATGACTATCAAAGAAGCCAGGGATCGGCACGGACACCGCTTTCTGCTCAGGCGTCAGTTGGTCAGTCGTCATGAGTTCGATCGCAAGTCTCGACAGAATACGCTCGTTGCCGTGTTTGCCCTGGGAGAGCATCATCTGTCCGAAGGCTAGATAGTCGTCGATGGTCGAAACGAGTCCGCCAGCTCCTGACGGGAAAGCAGGCGGATGGCTCCATTGACTGCCCTCGGCCTCGTCATAGACGGCGAGTTTCCTGCTTTTGGGATCAGTCCAATAGCTGGTTGCCAATCGGTCGAGCGATGATGCTGGCACGCTGAAACTGGTGTCCCGCATGTCGAGTGGCTCGAAGATGTGTTCGCGCAAAAACGCCTCCAGGGGCTGTCCCGAAGCTCGCGCAATCAGCACACTCAGCACGTCGGATGCGGTGTTATACATCCACCTCTCACCGGGCTGGTACATGAGCGGAAGCCGCCCAAGACGGCGCATCCACTCATCGGGTGCAGGCATCTGCGACGGGCTCGGAGGTCCCATGCCAATTTGCTGTTCGTTTGCCGCCAAGAGGATCGGATAGGCATCTGGCGGTGCCATGATCTGCCCGAAACCCATGCGGAAGGTGAGCAGGTCCCGCACCGTGATCGACCGGTTCGCGGGCACCGTGTCATCGAGCGGGCCGCCCAGTCGCTTCAACACCTTGCGCTCAGCCAGTTCAGGAAGCAGAGCGTCCACCGGCTCATCCAGCCGCAGCTTGCATGCTTCCACCAGAATCATCGTCGCCACGGCTATGATCGGCTTGGTCATCGAGGAAAGGCGGAAGATGGTGTCGCGCCGCATCGGGGTAGGGTCTTCGAATGCCTGCGTGCCGATCACATCGACATGGACCTCGCCCCGTCGGCTAATCAGCGTGATAAGGCCGGGAACTTTGCCGCGCTCAACAAAGCCAGCCATGACATCGTGCATGCGGCTGAGCCGCACCTTGGACAATCCTGCGGTACTCATTGCCTCTTTCCGCCGTCTTGCCTTCTCTGTATGGTGCTGCACGGAATTTCTAGCACACGTATTTCTCCATTCGCTCCGCAAATGGAGAAATACGTGTTCCCATCATGGATACTCTGACTTTTCTCATGGCTTTTTCTCCCCTGGTAGTTATTTGACAACGCGGAACCAAAGAGCTGTTCTCGTCGGGGACGCTATTCTCCTCATTCTTTCTCGTTCCATCTGCTCACTGCCGATTCATTCTCTCCTTTGGCTACTTTTTCGGCAGCAGTAGGAGTCAAGATAAAGATCCAACGCTTGCAGGGATTCTCTCTTGTTGGGGTCGTCAATGCAGCGCGCGCACCACTTCGATGCCGTTCAAGCGCATGTGGTATAAGGACAGCAGGTGTAAGACAGCGCCGTTGTGGGGCAAGACGTTCAGTTCTTGCGCCGTCGCGAGAGGCATGTCATAGGTCTGTACGGCGTTCTCCGGCATGATCACGCGCAATGGCCGGTCGTAGGCGTTGGCGTACAGCTTCAGGTGCATCGCCATCTGCTGCACGCACAGATCGGTGCAGTTGCCGACGATCACCGCGACCCGCAGATCGTGCCGCGCCTCCAACCAGTCCCCTAGATGGGTCCCTTGAAAGGCGCTTAGGGAATTTTTGGAGACGATGGTATAGAGATCGGCGAAGGGCAGAGCCGCTAGTTCAGGAACGGTCTGTGCCTCGCGACTGCCTGCCTGGCAATGGGGAGCAAAATCAGCAAATTCGGTCGCATCCGCGCTGTGAGCGTCCTGGGCCAGTATAAAGTCGCGCACACCGGCGGCGTAAGCGTCGCGAAAAGTAGCTACTACAGCGGGAATAATATGCTGGATGCGCGGACTGGCAAGTGCGCCCTCGTAACAGAAACCGTTCAACATATCGACGCTGAACAACGCTACCTGCTCAGGTTGCACACCCGCCATGACATCATGCCAGCTAAGGGCAGGCAGTGCACGCTCCCACGCCGCGAGCACCTCCACAAATTGCGCAGATTGCGCGACGATATCGTCTGGAATAGATGAACTTACCATGCCAAATCGCCTCCTTGTGATGCTGTAACACAGCGCAATAGCAGAGCACTACAGTTTATGCTCAACCGCTGGATTGAAGCGGTACAGGCGCGCTGGCCGATGCGTCCCCTCCATCTTCTTCGCCCCGCTATCTTCCAAAATACCAGTTGTGAGCACCTTCTTGCGAAAGTTGCGCTTGTCCAGTCGCTTGTGCAGGATCATTTCATAGACGCGCTGCAACTCGCGCAGCGTAAATTGTTCGGGCAGCAGGTTGAAAGCAATTGTTGTGTAATCGAGCTTGCCACGCAGACGATGCAACGCGTATAGCAAAATTTCGTCGTGATCGAAGGCCAGCGAGGGCAGATCATACACCGAAAACCACTCAACATCGCTGGCGTCCTCGGCCGCCCTGACCTGCAAACGCTCGGAGTCGAGCAGCGCAAAATAAACCACGGTAATTACACGTGTTCGCGGGTCGCGCCCAGGATCGCCAAAGGTATAAAGCTGTTCAAGGTACACATCTTGAACGCCGGTCTCTTCCTGTAGCTCGCGCTTGGCAGCGGTCTCTAGTGACTCGTTCATGTTAACGAAGCCACCAGGAATAGCCCACATACCCTCGTAGGGCCAGGCACGCCGCTTGATCAGTAGCACCTGTAAATCACGCTGGCGTAAACTCATCATCACCACGTCCACCGTCACCGAAGGACGTTCATACTTGTTCGGGTCGTAATGATGATCTTTCGCTTCCGTTATGCCCGCTTTTTTCGTTCCACCGTTCTGGGTATCGCCCGTTGACGCACTTTGTTCTTCCATCATCTGCCAAACGTTCTCTTCTCGTTCGTAATCGCAAAACTGGTGGTGTATTGGCTAGCAATCGCCAATGTTTCATGTTACAATAAGCATAGGCAGACAATATAGGTTTTACGTCTGCAATCTATTGCTTCTTCCCACCAGAGTTACTTAGTGTCCCTTCTACACTAATATACCTTTTGCCTTGCCCGCTGTCAAGTAGGGATAGCATATTTTTGCGCTTACCTTGACGATTAGCTCACGAGAGGGTACACTGCAAGAGTTATAATTGTTTGCACGGCATGGAGCAGGCTGCTAGCCTACCCTGTTCCCCGATAAAGACGCTAAAGAGTTCTGAGCAATCCTCTATAGAATAATCTCTTCCTGCACGCAAGTTCGTACCTGATATCAGCTAGCAGCATTGCTCCCGTATCCTCCTACGGCCTGCTCCTGGTACTCTCTGCTGGCACTGTGCCTTCAGAGAGATGTACCGCGCTCGTAAGGGCGCATTTGGCCGAAAGGATTTTTCATGCCATCTTTTAACGACTTCTCTTTGCAACCCACAACGTATACGGTGCTGGCAAACATGCAGATTACAGAGCCGACGCCCATTCAGGCCGAGGCAATTCCAGCACTGCTCGCTGGAAAAGATCTGGTAGGGCAATCGGCTACCGGATCGGGCAAGACGCTTGCCTACGGCATCCCGCTGGTGGAAAGGTTAGCCAAGAAACGTGAAGTACAGGCGCTGGTACTCGTGCCAACGCGCGAACTGGCTACCCAGGTAAACACGGTGCTGAGCAAACTGGCAAGCAGTCGCAAGCTTACGACGGCGCTACTGGTAGGCGGGCGACCCTATGGTGCTCAGATTTCAGCATTGCGCTATGGATCGCAGATTGTCGTAGGCACACCCGGACGGGTAAAGGATCACCTTGAGCGCGGCAGTTTAGTACTGAACGAGGTGAGAGTGTGCATACTGGACGAGGCTGATCAGATGCTGGATAGTGGTTTTGCGCCAGTTATTGAAAACATCTTAGCAACCACGCCTGACGAACGACAAATGGCATTCTTTTCCGCGACCATACCGGACTGGGTTGAGAAGCTACAGAAAAAATTCCTCAAAGATCCAGTCAAGATTGACATTACAGCAGGCACGGGTGCACAAAGCACCATCGAGCAAATAACCTATCAGATGACACAAGAGCAGAAAATGGCAACACTCTGCACCCTCTTGCATTCCACAGAGGGAGAAAGCAGTCTCATTTTTGGCAGGACGAAATATGGCGTCGAGAAATTAGGGAAACAGCTCAGCAAGCTTGGATTTACGGTAGGAACGTTACACGGCAACAAAAGCCAGAATGCACGGGACAAGGTGCTTACCGCGTTCCGTCACGGACAGGTGCAGACGTTGCTTGCCACCGATGTAGCCGCGCGTGGGCTGGATATTAAGGGGATACACCAGGTCATCAATTACGAGCTACCCGAATCGAGCGAACTGTTTACGCATCGCATTGGCCGCACGGGCAGGATGGGACGACAAGGCAAGGCAATTACGCTGCTGGTACCAGCAGATCTCCCCAAATGGCGACGTATGGCGCGCAATTTAGGGCAGGCAGTTATATTGCAGCGGCTGGCGATTGACGAGCAAGCCATGGTTGCAAAACCGCTCGCCAAACCAGAAGCTCTGGTAATGCAGCAGCACGAGCAGGATAGCGAGCAGCGGCCAATGCGTGACCGCAAGCATTTCGCGCCAGGACATGAGCGTGGCAGATTTGCGCAGCCAAAGCAGGACAAGCACACGGAATCCGCTTTCAAGAAACGACAGAAAGATAGTGTGACCAGCGGCACACCAGCGTTGCAGCCAGAAGATTTTGCTTCGCCAGAACGCCCATACTCCGGCAGAGCCAGGGATGGCAGAAGAGGAGCAAGCAAGCAGTTTAGCGTAGGTAGAACCACAGATAGACGCAAACCACATGCTTTTACAGCCACGGAGCCACTGCACCGGACAGCCAATAAGAGGCCCAGAGTGGCACCGCAGGCGCGACGCACAACCGCCCCAAAACGTTATGCCAGCCGCTAATACAGATCAATTTTCATTAACGATTTTTAATGTAGGGACCGATTTATCGTGTCCATAGTGCCCTGATGACCACCCAACGTTGCACCTGCTACGATACAAGGCGTTGGGTTGGTTGGTCAATAAGAGTACGACGGACACGATAAATCGGTCCCTACAGCTATTGCAGACTTTTCGCAAAGATTGCATTAGCAGGTGTAATTTGTCGAGCATCTTACTGATTCATTTTTGGCCGTAGACGCTATAGAAGGGAAGGTGCCCCTGATGTTGAGGCAATTCGGTACGGGCCTGTTCCACCATAGCGTCGTACCCGGCGGCGTCGATGATTCCGTGGCTGACCACAAGCAATTTGACGCCGCTAAGCACGCCCAAAACGTCGGTGTGCGCCATCACGCCTAAACGGCCTCCGTATGAGCCAATGGGCATGGTAAACGTGCGCGCATGGGCGATGGATAGCCCGGCCGTGTGCAATAGTTCCCCTATTCTGGGACCAAGCAAGAGATCGATGCCGCGACTACGGCTAGCCAGGGTGATCCAGGCCACGATTTGTTCCATAGCAGGTCCACACTGCTGCTGTGGCCCGGTTTCAACGGACTCGATCCAGCAGCCAGGGCGCGCGTGACCCGCAGCAACTCACGCAGGACTTGCGGCCAGCGCTCCGCCGGAATGGCAAAGAGCAGCAGGCGCATATGCACAAAGTCGAATGTATTGGCGGCAAAGGGCAATCCCTCAAGCACATTGGCCTGCATAAACGCGAAGCGCCTGGTCGGGTTGGGGTCCATTTGCCCCGTTTGATCGACCATGTCAACGCCGACAACTTTCGCTATGGGAAAAGCTGCAGCCATTTCTGTTGCCCAACGTCCAGTGCCGCAGCCGACATCGAGAATGCGCTGCGGACGTTGGATGGGGGCAAGATAATTGCTTTGCAAGACATAATGCAGCATATAAGGTTGGAAATCCAGACGTGAAACCTCTTGCTCGTCCTTAGGCAAGACGTATGGTACATGCGCCATACGACGGCGTTCTCCCACCCATTGGAATGTGTCGTCTTGAGCGGCCTGCGGCCTGTTTTCATCGTGGTTTGCCATAGTGTTCCTGCGTAACCAACCGAACAATCGCATACAAATATTCCTACTTTCTCATGCTATTACTATAAGAAAGAGATGCGGGTACATCGCAGTAAACTATTTCGCGAGATGATGCTTTTTATACTGTACAGCATACAACACGTGCATGCAAAAGCGACAGGACGACTTCGCCGGGTGTGGTAGTGATCTCCCTTGCGAGGGGTCGTCTTGCCACAAGGGCGTCCTGCCGCATTTGTTGTGAACTTCGGCCTGTGCTATACTGCACCAAAGGAAGAAGATTTCGACTATTATTTGGGGAAAGAGGCAGACATGGCAGAGGTAGAGCTACAACGAGTTGGTCCCTATATCACCACGGGCCTGCTGTACACCAGTTCTACAAGCACCTTTTACCAGAGCAAGCAAGGCAGAAAGACGTGCATTGTTCAACGTTTCCACTCATCTTTGACCAACACTGAGGCCCAGGAAGCTTTTTTGCTACGAGCCACCAAGCTGAAAAAATTGAAAAATCGCGATATTGTCAATGTGCTCGATGCCAACCTGGATGGCGACTACGCGTACCTCGTGTTAGAGGATGCCAGAGGAGAAACGGTGCGTCAGCGCATACCTGCGGGAACCTGTCTGCCTTCCGACCAGGTGCGACTGCTGTTGTCGACCATTGCCGGAGCGCTGCAATACGCGCATGTGAATAACGTCTTACACGGCAATCTACATCCCGACGTGCTACTCTATGGGAAGTTCGCAGCGCTGCAAATCAGCGCATTTGCCCTCCTCATCCCTGAACTTGACGACAGCACGGGAGCGCTTCCCTACATGGCTCCTGAGCAGCTATGCGGGCAGGTAACGCAGGCAAGCGATCAATACGCACTCGGCGTCCTCGTTTACGAGTGGCTCTGTGGCAGACGTCCATACGACGCAAGCACACGCGAAGCGCTCCTTGAGCAACAGAAAACGCCCTTACCCGCTCTGCACGAGATCAATCCAGCCATTTCGCCCACCCTGGAACAGGTCGTTGCGCGGGCACTGGCCTACGAGCCAGAAGACCGCTATCCACATATTCAGGACTTTTCCGACCACTATCTTAGCGCGCTTATGGGCATTCCGATGCCCGAAACGCCACACACGATTCATGCAACCCCAACGCGTCCCCCACACCTGGTTTTGCCGACGACGCCGCCACCCATTGAGGCTGAGACATCAACCAATCACGCGGAAACCAGCACGGAGCACACCGACGAGGCGCTGACCGTCACCCGCCGACTCGTGTATAGCAATACCGCGCCCGAAAAAGTACAGGCCACACCAGAGGAGGTCGCCAGCGAAACCGCCAGGCAACAGGCGGCCCAGGAACATAGACAGGCGACATTAGCTGTACCAGACACCAGTGGCGAAGTGCTGGATACCGACGACAAGCCCACACGCGGCCCAGCATCATCACCCACACACGTCTTGCCTACCCCCGACGCCAACCGGTTGCGCAAGGTCATCACCGACGATCTCCGCCAGGGTGGTAGCCTTTCCCACAGCTTGCCCGGTTACGAGGAACGCCCCATCCAGGTAGAAATGGCGACCACCGTTTCTCGTGCGCTCTCGGATGATTTACCGGCCATCATCGAGGCGGGAACCGGCACCGGTAAATCGCTGGCCTACCTCGTACCTGTGGTGCGTTCTGGCCGCGTCGCTATCATCAGTACTGCCAATAAAGCGCTACAAGAGCAGCTTTTTTATAAAGACATCCCTTTTGTGCAGCAGCATATCAAACGTTTCGAGGCAGCGCTGGTCAAAGGCGTCAATAATTATGTGTGCCGGGATCGGCTGGAAGCGGAACGTACAGGCATGCAATCTTTCACCAAAAATCGCCAGTTCCAGCGTTTGCTCTCCGTCGTCGCCGACGAGGAATCGACCTTTACGGGCGACTTTGAAACGCTGGATTTCCAGCTACCGGCCGACATACGCGGGCGCGTTGCGACCGATAGCGACCAGTGCGCGTGGAGCAAATGTAGTTTCTACGAAGAGTGTTTTGTGCGCGAGATGCGCGAGCGAGCCGAGATGGCGCAGGTGATCGTTGTCAATCATACCTTGTTATTACTCGACGCCGCTATGGGTGGTCACCTGTTACCAGAGCGCGACGTGATTATCCTCGACGAAGCGCACCACCTGGAAGAAGAGGCCACGCGCTCATTTACCGTTACCATCGTACCAGGGCAGATCCAGACCTTGCTGGCGCAGCGCACACTCAAGGATCACAGTTCGCTGAAACTGCAAGACGAGGCTATCAACGTTGCCCAACAGCTATGGGCCTACCTGGACATGAGCACGAACTTTGGCTACAAGGGGCGGGCAAATTTAGAGCAGCCGGTAGAGCAAGGGCTGCACCTGGCAAACGTCATCAGCGATCTCACCGACTCGCTACGTCGCCAACGACCAAAGGACATGCCCGATAAAGAGACGCAATTGTACGATAAATTGTTGAAGCGCGGGCAAAACCTCGCCGAAAATATCAAACTGGTCTTCTCGGTTGCCCAATCTGATAAGTATGTCTACTACCTTGAGCGCGTGGAAAGCGCGGGCCAGCGCAACGGCACGCAAATTCATGCCTCGGCCGCCCCGCTAGATGTGGCTAGCTGGTTGCGCGAAAAATTGTTTGATCAATGCAACGTGATCTGTACATCGGCCACGCTGGCGACTGTGGGACCAAATTCGACCAATGCGGCAAATAAAGGACCCAATTTCAGCTACTTCCGCCAGCGCATTGGACTGACACCTGAGGAACGTCCGCAGGTGTTGGAGCGCGTGCTGCCACTCGCCTTCGACTATGAAAGCAATGCTTTGCTCTACCTGCCACGCCACCTGCCGCAACCAGCCTTTGGCAGCGGTTCGGATGAATATATGAAATCCATCGCGCGTGAAATGTATCGCCTGGTCAAGCTTTCGCGTGGTCGCGCTTTCCTGCTCTTCTCCAGTAGACGCATGCTGGAACGCGCCTACGAACTGATGTCGCCACACCTTGAATATCCCTTACTCAAACAGGGTGATATGACACGGCTTGAGCTGACCAGGCGCTTCCGCCAGGAAGAGGGTGCGGTGCTGTTCGGGCTGAAAAGTTTTTGGGAGGGCGTGGATATTGCTGGGGATGCGCTCTCGCTCGTCGTCATCGATAAGCTGCCGTTTGACCCACCCGATGATCCGGTGCATGAGGCGCGGGTCGCTAAGATGAAGGCTGCCGGAGAAAACTGGTTCGGCACCTATGTACTGCCACAGGCCGTATTGCGACTCAAGCAGGGTTTGGGGCGGCTGTTGCGTTCGCACGAAGATAGGGGTGTGATGGCGATACTCGATACGCGTTTACACACCAAAGGCTATGGAAAAATGGTGCTCAGCGCCCTGCCACCGGCCCGGCAAACGACCAATGTGCGCGATGTCGAACGGTTCTTCGCGCAGCCGAGTGAGCAGGCAGATCCTACCACCAGCCTGCCTCATAGCAAAGGCTAAGCTGATGGTGTGCTCTGCTCGACGTTCTCATGTGTTGTTGTGGCGGGATGAGCGGTTGCCAGCGTGCATTGTACGGTCGTGACCACGTCATCGATATCGAATGGCTTTGCCAGACCGAGCATGTGGCGACTGTACAGTTCGGGGGCCGGAGGGAGATTCGCACTCATTAGCACAGCGGGGACATGTGCTAATTCGCGCTGATAACGCACGCGATCAATGAGTTCGAGACCATTCATGCCGGGCAACTGGTAGTCGAGCAACATCAGATCAGGCATCATCGTATTTATTATGTCCAATGCTTGCCGACTGTTCGTCGCTACGACACAGCGAAATCCGCCCTCGTCCGTCAAAAGCTCACTGAGCGCTACACCGATATCCTCTTCATCATCAACGATCAAGACGATCTTCTCTGGAGCGATATGCGCTTGTGATGGTGGAGTATCCTTGAGCAATATCGCCCTCCTCTCCTGATTTCGGTAGTAAGTAGGTAGCTACCGAAGCTTGTGTATTTCTTTGTTCACGGCAAACTCAAGCATGGAGTTTCACAAAGTGGCGCTATATGTTCAAATACGCTCCGTTCTAAGGATGAATTAATATATTAAGGGAAAATTGCTCAACGTTATTGACTCATGTAGCTTTTGATGACTTTGCAGAAAGAGATGGTTTTTCTATATACTTCCTGCGAGTGGGTAACCCTTGATTATCCAAGGCATCTTTGCTCTCTGCCTCGCAACATGGTTGCATAGATCGCTTGAACAACCCCTGTAAGATAGAGGGCTCTGATAAAAAAAGAGGATTCACCTTGTAGGCATATTGGCGATGCCAGCTAGACCTAAAGGAGATGTGACTCATGACAGTCGAACTGAATACCCAGGCATTTGAACATGCAAAACAACTGATAGAGCAGGGGAAATTTGTCTTCGATGACAGAGATATGTGGAGTGAGCATCAACCATCAGAGCAGGCTGAGAACGAGTATCTGAAAGAGCATGGCTTTGATGAGTATGGGAAATGGTTCTTAGGAATCGATACAGAACATCATAAAAATACCAAAGGGAGGTATAAATTTCCTTACGGCGATTTTGAAAAGGTTCACCGCGGTGGAGTGATTTCTGCAGAAAGCAGAGCTGGACAATACAAATATGTAGACATTGAACATGCAGCACATCAGTTGCATAAAATGATTGATGCAGCAACAAAGAGAAAAAAGTAAAAACCTAGAGCTGTTTGATCTGAGTAGTGTCCATTCGGAGGAGCGCCCATTACAATAGACGGGCAAGAAAGCCCCGAGCATTCATGCCGGGGATGTATTGCCCGTTCCTTCTGGGGGCAGAGGAGGAGGGGCTTTCATGCCTGAGGAAGCGTGAAACACTTGACAAGGGTTCCTGCGTCTGCTAATATTAGAACAAATATTCTACATACGGAAAGGCAGATGCATGGCACCCACGCGGACCAGGAAGCAACGAGCCACGCCCACGTCCGAGACGCCGACCAGGCGGAGCAGGAGGACGCCCACGTTCCTGTTGGAACTGCCCTTTGAGGTCGGGGCAGGACAGGCCAGCCGCCTGCACGCCCAAATGGCGCGCAGGCCGCCAGTTCTATAATGCCCTGCTTTCTGAAGGGCAAAAACGTTTGCACCAGATGCGAACCGATCTCGCCTGTTTTTTTGTGGGGACTGGTGATGGTTTTGCACGAGATGCACTCTGCGCTGACTGTAAATCCCAACATTACCATAGCGAAAATTCCACAATGATCCTGGTGAACAAGCCATTAGGGATAGCTCGCTCACCAGGATCATTATTGTAAAAGGACCAGTTTCATCTTGGGATTTACAACAATATGTCTCTTTCGCTTTTTCCTTCGCTCTACCAGATTGGCTTCCTTTTTTGCAACACAACCGAAATAACCGGCCCTCTCACCTTCTGGAAGTGTCGTGTGAGAGGGCTTTTATCTTCTCTTCCTTTTTTATTTCCTACTTACGTGTCAGTACGATAACCGGGATTTTGCGTGTGGTCTTCGCCTGATACTCGGCGAAATTGGGCATAATCGCTGCCTGTTTGGCGTAGAGCTCATCCCGTTCCGCGCCTTCTACAACGGTGGCTCTGGCCTCAAAGGTTTCGGTTCCGACCTCAACGGTCACATCGGGATGAGCGACAATATTGTGATACCAATCAGGATTGGTTGGCGTGCCGCCTTTGGAGGCGATGATGACCAGGCGCTCACCATCAGTTGTGTATGCCAGCGGGTTGACACGCTGCTTGCCGCTTCTGGCCCCCATAGTTGTCAACAAGAGCAAGGAATTGCTCCCGTTTGCCTTGCCTTCGTTCGCACGAAATTCCTCTATAACTTGGCGATTCCAAGCCTCAAAATCGTTCATCTTTCCTCCCTTTGTTCATGCCAATCGCATCAACAAAAATAGTTTACACGATGCTCATCACCCTCTCATCGCCAGCCAGCCCGGCGATTTTTGTCCCTATTTTCGATAGGTTAGCATCTTACTAATTATAAGTGAAAAGGATGAGGAGTATATTCCCGAAAACCAGCGAATTTACAAAACCGGTGTGCAACAATCCGCCTCTCTGGCCCTTTTCAGCGGGTCAATCGCTGTGCTGCTCAAGATGTCAAGTACCCGGTAAAATGGTTCTCCCGCAGAAATAGTGCTCAGCAATAAGATCTATTTCCTGAGAGAGGTGTTGCCAGAATGCTTGAGGGCACCTACTACATATAGCCAGTTGGTACTTTGGGTCAAACATGGGCCCGTCTCACTTTTGGTGATTGATGAGCTTATTTTGTTATGCTCTCCCGATTTTTGTGCTCAGATTTCTGACTTCTAGT
>DATAYF010000248.1:0-10655 GCA_036272735.1 Ktedonobacteraceae bacterium | reverse complement strand
TGGTACGGGCGTACCGTGGTCAAGATTGACCGCTGGTATCCCTCTTCCAAACGTTGCTTTGACTGTGGACATATTCTCGACTCCTTACCTTTAGATGTCCGATACTGGACCTGCCCTGAATGTGGCGTGGCCCACGATCGCGATATTAACGCTGCTCAGAATATTCGGTCCGTGGGGCTCACGGTCCTCAATGCCTGTGGAGAGTCTGTAAGACCCGGTGCGGTGAAAACCAAACCGGGCAAGACTCAAAGAAGCAGGAAACCCCACTAGTGATGGTGGGACTCCCCCGGATTTATCCGTGGGGAGCATGTCAAGGTATGATCATACTCGACGCCCAGCCTAAACTCTGATATAATGCAGAAAAGGTTTGTAGAACATAGTTTCATGTGGGAGTAAGTCATGGGGGATCGCCTCGTCTCGCCGCAAATAAGCGATGAGGAACAGATAATCGAGGGAAGTTTGCGCCCTCATCGTCTAACTGAGTATATCGGTCAAGAAAAAATCAAGGGGAACCTGGGCATTCTGCTGGAGGCGGCCCGCCGCCGTAACGAGCCCGTTGATCATGTTTTGCTCTATGGCCCTCCTGGCCTGGGCAAAACGACGCTCTGCAATATCATCGCGGCCGAGATGGGGGTTAGCCTGCGTACGACTGCTGGCCCGGCTATCGAGCATGCCGGGGACCTGGCTTCTATCCTCACGTCGCTGCAACCCGGCGAAGTGCTTTTTATCGACGAGATTCATCGCCTCACCCGTGCCGTGGAGGAGCGTCTCTACTCGGCTATGGAAGATTTCGCCATCGATGTGATGATCGGTAAGGGGCCGGGAGCACGTTCTTTACGCCTCTCGCTACCACCCTTTACCGTCGTTGGCGCAACCACGCGCGTTGGCTCGTTGACAGCACCCCTGCGTGACCGCTTCGGGGCCATCTATCGCCTGGAATATTATGACGTGGAGGCGCTGAGGCAGATTTTGACACGCTCGGCACGTATTCTTAAAGTTCCGGCCGACGAAGAAGGCATCGTGGAGATCTCTGGTCGCGCTCGTGGAACGCCGCGTATCGTCAACCGTTTGCTCAAGCGCGTGCGCGATTATGCCCAGGTGCGCGCCGATGGGGTGATTACCCTCGCCGTGGCACGTGATGCTCTCGATGCGATGGAAATCGATGATATCGGTCTCGACCAGACCGACCGCAACATGCTGCTGACGATTATGCAGAAATTTCGGGGTGGTCCTGTTGGCCTGGATACACTGGCTGCCAGCACGAGCGAAGACTCTGAGACCATCGAGGACGTCTACGAGCCGTATCTCCTACAATTAGGCTTTATCGCTCGGACGCCGCGTGGTCGTGTGGCAATGCCCGCCGCTTACGAACATTTAAAGATCACCCCACCTAAAGGAGAAAGTGGACCCAATTTGTGGACGACAGCTTAAACATACGTGATTTTGATTACGACCTCCCTGTAGAATTGATTGCGCAAACACCTATCGAGCCGCGCGATGCCTCGCGCCTGCTCGTGGTGCAGCGCTCCACTGGCCAGCGCGAGCAGCGCCATTTCCACGATATTGGTGACTATCTGCGCCCCGGCGACCTGCTGATTGCCAACCAGAGCCGGGTTATTCCAGCACGCCTGATGGGCCAGCGCGCGGAAAGTGGTGGCGCGGTGGAGATGTTGCTGCTGGCTGAGCGGCCTGACCTGGGACGCGACCACTGGGAGACGCTGGTGCGCCCTGGCCGCCGTCTGCGCGAGGGCGAGCGCGTGATTTTTCGCGACCAGCACTCCACGCCACGCCTGGAAGCGAAACTGTTGGCACGTACCGAGGCCGGTGGGCGTATCGTGCGCCTGACGCCAACACAAACAAAACAACACAATCCCACCACCGATAGCGCCGATCCATACAGCGTGATGACGATTCGCAACCTGGTCGATGAACTCGGCCAGATGCCACTACCACCCTACATACATGAAAAGTTGGATGATCCTGAGCGCTATCAGACCGTCTATGCACGTATTCGTGGCTCGGCCGCCGCGCCAACCGCTGGCCTGCATTTTACGCCGCAACTGCTGGCACAACTACGCCAGCAGGGGGTACAAGTCGGCTTCGTCACCCTGCACGTTGGCCTGGATACCTTCCGTCCTGTCGAGGAGGAAAGGGTCAGCGAGCACAAGATGCACAGTGAGGAGATCGAGCTTGATGCTCCGACCGCCGCGCTGATCAACGAAACGCGCAGGACCGGCGGGCGCGTGATCGCTGTAGGCACCACCTCGGTACGTGTGCTGGAAAGCGTGGCAAGCCTGCACGATGGAGATATCGTGCCGTATAAGGGCCGCACCAACCTCTTTATTACGCCAGGGTATCACTACAAGGCCGTCGATGTGCTCATCACCAATTTTCACCTGCCCCGCTCAACCCTACTGCTGCTGGTCAGCGCCTTCATGGGCAAAGAACTGATGGAGCAGTGCTACCAGGATGCTATTCGCGAGCGCTACCGCTTCTTCAGCTTCGGCGACGCTATGCTGATTGTATAAACGGACTAATTAGGCATTGATTGTGGAAGCAAACAGGCTGTGGTTACATGTAACCACAGCCTGTTTGCTTCCACAATCAACCCACTACCCAGTACTAAACTCCCCAAAACAAAAATATTCACCACAAAATTGTATCCCCGTTACTGCTGTAAACCCGCGCTAACGCTGCCATAAAAAAGCGGCATATACCACAGGTGTCGCATTATCTTACCCATCGTGTCGCCTCGTTGCATTGAAAAAGCACAGGCGCGTTGGGTAAAATCTAGAGTAACGGATAGAGTCGTCGCAATTTCAAAGGAGAGCATCATGATCCGCGTAGCAATGATCAGCTTTTGGCATGTCCACGCTCGTGATTATGCCAGGCAAGCGAACGAAAATCCCAACACCGAAATAGTGGCAGCCTGGGACGAAGAGCCCGAACGTGGACGCGCACGAGCTGAAGCATTGGGGGTGCGCTATTACGAAAATCTGGCGGAACTGCTGGCACAACCGGACATCGATGGCGTGATCATCGGCACCCCCACCAGCATGCACCGCGAGGTCATCAGCGTCGCCGCACGAGCAGGCAAACATATTTTCACTGAAAAAGTGATAGCACCAACCGTACGGGAAAGCGACGAAATTTTGGCCGCAATCGAGCAAGCTGGTGTGAAACTTACCGTTTCGCTGCCACGCCTCAACGATAGCTATACGCTGGCCGTGCAGGAGATTTTAGCGCGCAAGGCACTCGGTGAACTGACGCTGGTTCGTTCGCGCCTCTCGCATAACGGCGCGATTACGACTCCTGAAAGTCCCCACGGCTGGCTGCCTGAGCACTTCTTCAACCTTGAGCAGTGCGGCGGCGGCGCGTTGATCGATCTGGGCTGTCATCCCATGTACCTGACTCGCCTCTTCCTGGGCCTACCCACAAGTGTCAGCGCCAACTTTGGCTACGTCACCGGGCGCGCAGTCGAGGATAACGCGGTCGCGGTTCTCAATTATCCGCAGGGAGCGCTTGGTGTCGTCGAAGCCGGTTTCGTCAATCGCTACTCCCCCTTCACCATCGAAATTCATGGCACCGAGGGTAGCCTGTTCTACGGTACGCCCGAGGATAAGCTCTATCTACGCAGTGCTGTTACCGGCATCAAGGAGTGGACTGTTCAGCCTGAGTTCCCGCCCCGGCATCCCATGGCATTCGAGCAATGGGTTGGGCACATTCAGGAAGGCACCACCGCCACGCAAAACATCCAGCTAGCACGTGACCTCACAGCGCTTATGGAAGCATCCAACATCTCAGCTCGAACCAAACAAGCGGTTCGCCTGGATTCGTTAGCGCGTTAAGTCTTTATTCCAACCCCTAACGCCACTGCATGGCGAGCGCGATGCGCTCAGCGGGTCGGAGAAGTAGCCCAGGCTGTGAAAGGTTTCGATTATGAGCGTGGCAAAATCATTCAAGCAATCTCGTCCTCTCGTTCATCATAAAAGTCACAATATGTTTATGTTTCAACCTATGCAGGAGGAGCCGGATGCCCTTGAACGACTCGATATCCGCTTCCGCTGGGGGAGATATGGTATTCAGGTATTGAAGTGCCACCTGCATACCTTCCTGAATGGAGAAGTTGTTCCTTCACACAAACACCGCGAATACGAGTTTCATTTTATCCCGTGCGGCAAAGGTACGCTGGCGCTAGCAGATGGCATGTTCCCCGTACATGGGGGTATGTTTTATCTGACTGGCCCCCAGATCGTACACCAACAACAGGCCGACGCGTGGGACCCCTGGCAAGAACTGTGCCTGCATGTCGATATCGTGGTTTTAGACAACGATGCACGCGGCGAACATGCCTGGGGTGAACAGTGGTCCTACGCCGAGGCTGATGAATGTGTACGCCAGCTCGATATCATGCCCGCGTACCCCACAACCGACCAGTACGACGCGATGAGCTGCTTCCTCACCGCCTATACCGCCTGGCATGATCGCGAGCTTGGGGCGTATAGCACCATTCAGCAGGCCATCACACAGATCATGATGCGAGCTGTACGCGCCCACGATGCCACGCAGATTCACACCGCGCTGCCACCACGCGACATGAACGCCTACCGCTATCAACTCGCTACACAGTACATGCGCGACAACTATGCCCGTGCTCTAACCTTAGAGGAAGTGGCGCAAGGTTTGCACATCTGCGGACGGCAGTTGCAGCGCATCCTCTACGACCAGGCGGCGGAAACCTTTAGTGGCTACCTGGAACATTACCGCTTGACCCAGGTCTGCCTGGCCTTAACCTACACAGACCAGACGGTCGAGCAGCTATCCCTACAGCACGGCTTCTCTAGTGGGAGCTATTTACACTACGTGTTCAAGAAGCGGCTGGGCTTAACCCCGCTGCAATACCGCGAACAACAGCGTTCCGGTCAGCCCATTGAAATCGAGAATTGAGGAGAATTATGGCAATCAAAATTGGACTTATCGGTGCCGGTGGTATTACCGCCGTTCATATTAAGGGCTACCTGCGTATTCCTGAAAAAGCGCGTGTCACGGCTGTTGCTGATGTGGTCGAGGAGGCCGCGCAGAAGCGGGCGCAGGAAGTTGGTGGAGCCAGCGTCTTCAGCGATTACAACGACATGCTAGCACGCGCCGACATCGACGCCGTCGATATTTGTCTGCCCCACCATTTGCACAAAGACGCCATCATCGCGGCCGCCAACGCCAAGAAGCACATCATTTGCGAGAAGCCGCTCTGCCTCAGCATCGAGGAGGCCGACGCGGTCCAACAGGCGGTAAGTGCGAATGGCGTCACCTTGATGTGCGCGCACAACCAGCTCTTCATACCCGCCGTGCAGCGTGCGAAACAATTGATGGACGAAGGGTTGATCGGCAAGGTCTACGAGGTGCGTACCACCGACTCCTTCTACAATAACTTCAAGCTCGAAAATATGGGGTGGCGCGCCCGCAAGGAGTTTATTGGTGGTGGCGAACTGATCGATACCGGCTACCATCCAACCTACCTGCTGCTCTACCTGGCTGGAAGCAAACCCGTCGAGGTGAACGCGATGCTGAGCAAACACCGTCTACAAATTATGGATGGTGAAGACTCCGCGCAGGTATTGGTGCGCTTCGAGAATGGTATTGTTGGCAACATTGTCACCAGTTGGGCCTACCAATCGACCCCCACAACCGACAAATTCACCATTGTCGGCGAAAAGGGCCATATGTACAGCGATGGTGGCGACCTGCACTACAAAATTTACGGCAGCGAGCCACAAACGATCCCGTTGACTCCCGTTGATACCTTCGCGGCGGAAACCGAGGATTTCGCCGAGCGTCTGCTTGAGCAGAAGCGCCCAATTCATACACAGGTCGAGGGCATTCAAGTGCTACACATCATCCTCGGTGCCTACCAGGCAGCCAACGAAAAACGAACCATTAGCTTTTAAATTGTTTGTTCATGAAGAGGGGAAGCGGGAAGCCGCACGAGGCTTCCCACTTCCCCTCTTCATGAATTTATTTTTGTTGCGCTCGCCAATCCTGCTCTAGAATCGCGTAGAGCAGCGTATCCCACCAGCGATCCTTCATCCACTCATTTTCGTATAAACGTCCCTCGAATCGCATGCCAACCTTCTCCATCACACGCGCCGAGGCCACGTTATCCGCGATGCAATAGGCCCACACGCGATGGAGCTGCATCTCCTCGAAGCCAAACTTCATCAGGGCCGTCACCGCCTCGGTCGTATAGTTCCGACCCCAGTAGTGATGATCAAGCTCGTAGCCAACCTCGGCATCCCATAGATGATTGATATTGCCACGAATGCCACAATTTCCAATAAACGCACCGTTCGAACGCAGCGTAATCGCAAGCTGAAACTTTCGTCGTGGCTGCTCGCTGCGCCAGTACATGAATGTGTGCACAAAACGCTGCACATCCTCTTCTGTGCGCTGCGTCCAGGGTGTGTAGCGCAAATACAACGGATCGGACTGATACGCCAGCACCGCTTGCCAGTCCTGCTCCTCGAACTCGCGTAAAATCAAATGCTCGGTCGTTAGCTCCATCTATGCCTATCCTAGCCCAATATCCCATGCCTGCTGCAGGTCGGCCCGCGAGTAACATTGAAAGGCCATCAGCGTGTGCGTCTTCGTAATGTTGGTGAGTTGCTGCATTTTCGCCGTGACCACGCTGGCGAGATCCTCGTATTGTGCCACGCCCACTAGCGCTACCAGGTCGTATTCGCCCGTCACCGAATATACCTCAGACACGCCCTCGATCTCCAACAAACGCTGCGCCGTATCGTTCACCTCGCCGCGCTGCACATTTATCAAAACAATTGCGTTGACCATAAAAACATCACGCCTTTCTCGCTCCGTGCACTGGATGTAGTCAGTATTATATCATGTATCCGCTGGAGAGCACGGCTTGTGGGAGACGACCCCCGCAAGGGAGGTCGTCTTCGCTGTGGCTGTTTTATCAGATGCTTACACAGCAACCTTATTGGGCGGTGGAACCGGACGTCCTAATTCTTCTGCAAACGCAATCCAGCCCTCGATGGCATATTGAGCTTGTTTGAGTGCTTCTTCATACGTTCTACCATGAGTCTTGCATCCTGGAAGTTCGGGAACGGTGGCAATATAGACTTGGTCTTCATCACTCCACTGAATGTTGATCGAATAGTGTTTGATGTCGGGGTTCATAACTTCTCTCCTAATTTACTCAATGCATTTCGAACGTCCCTCACTTGGTATGCTTTGGCATCTTCTCCATCTTTACCAGAAAGAGTAACCTCATCCGGTAAATCGGGGTGCGCCCAGAATGTATGGCTACCTTTACCTGGACGCCAAACAAATCCAGCTTTAGACAAGGCTGCTTTCAGTTCCCTGACTTTAAGTGGCATTTCCCCTTCCTGATTGCCTGCCAATATCATACCGTAGTGTTATTGTATGCTGATACTTCGTTATTGATAGGTTCTATATTATTGCACCTTTCCCTATTTTAACATAGATAATACACTCTGATAGTGCTACCAATTTTAACGGCAAAAATGGTCCTGGGAGGTTCTTTACTCACATTGAAACCGCTTGACACCTCTTCTTGGGAAGCATACAATGAATGCAACTCGTACACAACCTCCGTATCTGGTAAGGAGCCATCGATGTCATTTCAGGTTTGGATGAAAACGCATGCATCCTTATTTCAACTTACTTCAGAGATACAACAACTACTCTCTTTACCGTCCTTTACCCAGGAAGCCTCCGAGGGTGAGCCTTACTGCCAGTTCGAGATGTTCGGTATGCAGGTCTTCATCCATCGCACTGACGAGGAGGAGCGCGACCCGGAGGTTGGCGACTTCCCCTATCGCCTGGACCTGCAAATGGCTTTTACTGAACACACGCTCGATACCGATACGCTTGAATACGACCTTCAGCCCTACTATGCCCAACTGCTGGCTTTCCACCTCGATATCGACACCGCCTACCACGAGAAACATAAAGTCGGGCCTCACTGGCAGATCCACTATCGCTACTGCCACAAAAATCCACGCTGGACTGGCTCGCTGCTGTTCGGCGAAACCGGCTGGGAACCCGCGATTATCGTCACACCACCAACCCCCTGGCGTACCGTTCGCCCAATGCCGTAACTATGTGAAATCGCTCCTATGAACCTTGCCAGATGTTTTTTCATCTGATATACTGCATTGTGCATCTGCGCGCGAATATATTTCAGGAGAAGCCATCATTCATGACCACCAAAACGACTCGTCGTTTGCTCCCACAACCACCGCCATTACAGGGAGAAACTGCCATCATTCATGGAGATCAGGTCGTCCTCCAACACTGGCTGCATCACTACTGGACTAAACTTGATCTGCCCGCGCCAGAACTCCCCCTGCTCGCTATCACCCAAAACCGGCGCGAGTTCAGCCAATGGACCGCTAAACGTGTCGGCATCATGGCCCTGGGCTGCTACTGCTATATGCCACTGCGCCGTGATCCTGTATCCCACAAGGAAAACGCCACTCATCGACACCTCATTTTCATCGCAGAGGATATGCAAGCTCAATCGATAGAGGTCACCGTTGCCCATGAACTCATCCATCTCGCGGACCGCGTTCATGGCACGCCGCGCCGTCATCACCGCCACGGCTACGACGCTATCGCCATCGACGAGGCCGCCCTTACCGGCTACCCTATCGAAGATTTACGCGCATTACAGCGTGAAGAGGGCCTGCAACGCGAACGTCTGCGCCGCGCACGCCGTCCTATTCGCTACCTGTATGAATGTCCCAAATGCGGCAAAACCTATCCAAGAACCAGGCAATATACCCGCGCCGTCTCGTGCAGTCGTTGTGACAAACACTACAATCCACTCTTTCGCCTGCGTCTCCCCGCGTCTTCCTGACCAACGAACGGCCCCGCAAGGAGACGGCCCCCGCAAGGGAAGCCGCTATCATATACGAAGTTCGGCCTCCCTTGCGGGGGCCGTTGAGGTACACCTCTTTACGACGCTAGCTGCTGTTGCATATCGACAAGCCAATCCAGTAGCGCGCGAGTCTGGTACACGCGACTGCTGAGCACCACGTGATGAAAAAATGCCTCGTCGCTCGATTGGACCTCAGCGTGCTGCTGCTCCTCTAAATGGGTTAGGAAACGCTGGCAAGCGGTGATCTGTGCGTCGACCAGGGTCGCAATTTGCGTGGGGGCATAGCGCTGCACAAAATAGAGCTTGATGAGAAAGAGAATACGCACATCGCGCGGCTTCTCCACGGCTTGCGCCAGCCATGTCAGAAATGCCTCATCACCCAGCGTCGTCAAATGATGCACCTTGCGCGGTGGCCGTACACCCTGCGGTTCAAGCTGTGCTTCTATGTAGGTAAGACGCTCTAGTTTCTTGAGAAAGGCGTACATCTGGCTCATTTCAAGGTGCACAATCTGCCCCAACGTACCGCACTCGAATTGCTGGAACATCTCGTAGCCATGCATAGGACGTTCCTTGAGCAGACCCAAAATCACATATTCGGCAGGTTCATGTTGCATCTACATAACGGCTCCCCATAAAATTTGCACCTGGCATCCCCCACAGTATAAAGTACACAGTATATACTGTACAGCAAACTTTCATCCACCTCTCTCAAAAAACGATCAATACAATGTACCCCCTAAGAAAGCCCCATAAGCCAGCGCACAATAAAAAGACCGCCAAGATATTTTACTCTCAACGGTCAAAAATGCCACACATTTTTATAGATACTATCGACTTCGAACACCGAAAAGGATGTACCCTACAACGTTGCCAAATGAGCAATATCGGCACGTTTCATTCACCTATGGAAATCACGAGGATCAGGCCATATTGCTCAAACAGCCAGGGAAGTGGCATGCGCGAGGCGTAAGCAGCACGGTTGGTAAAGAGGAATACAAGAAGAGCGTCAAAGCCTCCAGCGCCGTCGAAGAGTTTTCCGTACTGGTGGGTGGAGTGAAACCTTTCTTCACTCCCCAATGTGTTACAAGCGTAAAGGCATTTCTGAGAAAAGATCCCAACGAGCAAAATGTGAGGGACCACAAGAAAAGGAGTCCCATGAAGCAGGTGAGAGCGGCCAGCCAGTATTTTTGGTCTGGAGGGAGGGCTTCTTCAACTCCTATCTCCTGGTGGCAACACTCTACCGTTGGGTATATAGCGGCTTGCCTGGGTGTCGCCGTAGGCATCGGAATGACGCTACTTGGAGATATGCTTTTTATGCATTTCACTGTTTCCGTTACCTCTTTCCTGCTCGCCATCATACTGGTGTCCCTTTTCTGGGGAGTGGGCCCCGGTTTGTTGGCGTCGCTGCTGAGCTGTGTGGCTTTCAGCTACTTAGCATTCAGGGCACCACCTGAGCCGAGCGTTCCACCTCTCATTTGGATGTTTCTCTTCAGACTGCTTCTCTTTGCCATGGCTAGTCTCGCTATAGCTGTCTGCATGGGTCAGCACGTAATCGCACATCGGCTCCTACAAAAGCGTGCTGATGAACTGAGCGTCATGAACCAGGAACTTGAACGAGCCAACCACCTCAAGGACTATTTTATGATCCGCGCAGCGCACGAATTGCGAACGCCTCTGACTCCTATTCTTGGGGAGACACAACTCGCCTTACGTCGTCTGCACAAGGCGGATGGTA
>DATAYF010000247.1:0-12244 GCA_036272735.1 Ktedonobacteraceae bacterium | reverse complement strand
CCAATGCTTGCCCTACATTACCAAAGCCTAATATGCATACGTTGTATGTTGGCATAAACGATGGTGACCTTTCAACATAGTTGCGGAGCGGAGTCCCCTGGTTTCGAACCCTGGGGAGGAAGCGCCGCCTCTTTTCTGGCGTTTTTGGAACACCTGTAACAGCGAGATAAAAGTGGAGGCTCAGGCACTCTGGTTCACCAGAGAGAGACGGTTCGCCTCCACGGAACCTTTCCAACAGAACGGTCGGGTTCCCATCGAGAAACCGCCATGGAGGAAAACGTTCTCGGTCGAGGGATCACGCTCCTCGCGAGGCCGTGCTGGGTGAGGACGGGCGTCTTGTCAGAACGCCCTGCTGTATCGGTCAGTGAAACCAGAGCTGGCATTGCGCACGGGAGACCAGAGCTGCGGCCGAGGCCAGATACAAGCCCTTGCGTTCACGCATGGGGTATCTGACACAAACAATTGCTACCTTCCCTGGTTACTTCGCAGTATCAGATTTGGGGCATACTGCTTACTTGCTGATCTCCACCTTCAAATGTATGAGCACTGCAACCAGACAGTTTGCCTCCAAATCTGGCCACGAGCCGTTTCATTCCAAAATTTACACTCTATACCAATGGCATGAATAAGCCCCTTTCTTAATGAGGTGTATCACTCAGCCATCATCTGAGACTCGCCGATCTCAAGGCGCGGGGGGATCTGGCCTGGCTTGCACCCTCAGCGGACTGCTCCGCAGCCTTGTGCAAGGTCCACCTGGACTTACAAGTCAACGCACTCTAGCGTGGAGGACATCCGCGCTTCGGAACAGAATGCTCGTCTTTCGTGCGTTCGTACTCTTGCTTCTGACTTACGCCCGTCTCCGGGCGTTGCCCCAGATGAGGCGAAGCAAGAGAAGAGGGAGGAGTTCCCTGCTTGAGAGCAAGCTCTTACGGTCTTACAGGTTCCTGTTAAAATAAGGGTACTAGGCTGGAGCAGAAATGTCAAGCGTTTTGGCTGCACAGGCTTCACAAACGGGCTCTCCGCCTGCGGGCTGCAGCCTTTTCATCCCCCCACTTCAAAGAGGGAGGCTTTCAAGCCCGTTTTCTATAACAGTATCTCAGAGTCATTGAAGAAGCAGGCATCCAATGAAGAAGCTTATGATACAATGTGCATGTCATTGATTGAAATATGGCAGATATGTTAGAAGGGAAGAATATCTGTATGCTCAATATTGAGACTATTCGTGCACATTTTCCGGCGCTCGCATCGGGCGCTATTTTCTTTGACAATCCTGGAGGCACGCAGGTGGCTCAGGAGGTCATTGAGCGTATGCAGAGCTATTTTCTGCATACAAATGCTAATAATGGCGGCGCTTTCCGCACCAGCCAGGAATCCGATGCCGTTGTATTTGAAACGAGAAGGGCGGTCGCGGATTTTCTGCATGCGGCGCGGGCTGAAGAAATTATCTTTGGGCAGAACATGACCAGTTTGACGTTCCATATCAGTCGCAGCATCGCACGTCTCCTTGAGCCAGGCGATGAACTAGTGGTGACGCGTCTGGATCATGATGCTAATATCGCTCCCTGGCTCTGGATTGCCGAAGATCGTGGATGTCAGGTGCGCTGGGTTGATTTTCGTCCTGAAGATGGTACGTTGGATATGCAGGCGCTGGAGCAGGCCATCACTTCTCACACCAAACTGGTTGCGATCGGCTATGCTTCAAATGCGTTGGGGACGATCAATGATGTGAGGAGCGTCGTGCAGTTTGCCCATCGTGTGGGCGCGCTCTGCTTCGTGGATGCGGTCCAATATGCGCCCCACCAGAGCATCGATGTGCAAGGACTGGATTGTGACTTTCTGGCTTGCTCAGCATATAAGTTCTTTGGTCCACATACAGGTATCCTTTATGGCAAGCATGCGCTCCTTGAGGAGTTGACCGCCTATAAACTACGTCCCTCCGGCAAGCATGCACCAGACAAATTTGAGACAGGTACGCAGAGTTTCGAGTCTATCACAGGGATCCTCGGCGCGCTTGACTATCTGGCCTGGATCGGCACGACCTTCGGTGCTAACCCTCCTGAAGGTACAGAACAAAGCCGCTTTCTGGCTCTGCGAGCGGGAATGAGCGTCCTTGGAGATTATGAGCAGCAACTGAGTCTGGCCCTCCTGGAGGGACTCAAATCTGTGCCTGGACTACATGTCTGGGGTATCACAGACCCACTGCACAGTGCATCCCGCGTCCCAACCTATTCTTTTACGCTACAGGGATGGTCCCCCGCTGACGTGGCTGCAAGATTGGCTCAGGACGATATTTATGTCTGGAATGGCAATTTTTATGCGCTGGCCGCAATGGAACGTCTAGGCTTAGAGGAACAGGGAGGTGTCACACGCGTTGGTCTCGTTCATTATAATACTCTCCAGGAGATTGAACGGTTGATTACTCTCTTGAAACGCATGCAAACCGCCTGATCTTCCTGCACGAAAAACGTCGAATAAATACGTAATCCTAGTTTTTTACGCCCCCGCATCCTCGCCAAATGATCCTCTACCCCTTGGCGTCCAATGCAGTTTGACGCGCCAAAGGTGAGCTTGATCATGAAGCGAGGATGCAGGGGGTAACCTCCCTGTACTGGCTACTTGGGACATCCGTTCCCGCTTTTCGTGGCACGCGTCTCTGATTCTTCTGAACAGATATCCCAAGTAGCCAGCACACCCAAAAGGAACGCCTCTTCTATCCCTATGGCTAAAGGCCGAGGGTTTTACGGGGCGGTTCAGGATAATATGCCCATAAAGTATATCCAGATAACGAAGTTTTTATTATCGTAGCAAGCTATAAAAATATATATTGCATTATTGCATAGATATGTGTAAAATAGCTAAAACAACCTAAGCTACAAGGAAAGGAGGTTGATGTAGGAATAGGGAAAAGTTTATTTTATGCTCTATGCACAAGTGACTGTGCTAGAGTATTTCTTCCCCTCTTAAAAGCTGTTTAAACTTCTTGCTTATACTTGAGGAGCATTTTCATGAGCCATATGAAACGTCCCCTTCGCTTTCTTACTACTATTGTGGGAATGCTTGCATTAGTAAGCATCGTTTTCGGAGTATTCTATTTCCAACGCGGTACTGTACATGCTAGCAGCAACGATGACGGCATTGGTACACCGAAATACATCACTGATGGGGGTGTATCGAACTTTTCTTCCAACGCTGATACCATTCCCTATTGGAGGTCTTCCTTTACCGATCCAACCAATGGGGTTACCTATCCCTATACGATGGTAGGAACAAACCCGTACAAAGGCAATGTGACTACGACTGTTCCCACAGTCATTATTCCTTTCAGCTTTACTTTTGCGCAGTCAGCTAGTTCGAATAACGTGCTTGATGGCACAAGCAAAGTACCGTTGACGGTCCAGTCTCCCGTCTTCCAGAGTGCCAATATTGGTGCGGCTGCAAGCACTACCGCCAGCGCTCCTCCTGTTGGAGTAGCACCAGCCAATGCACGCCCGGTCAATGAGCCGAGCGATGTGACACAGGTTGGCGATGCTATCTATCGCGCTCAATGGGGCAAGAGTAGTTCTGGCTATCATGTCAAGCTTGGTCAGCCAAAGGTGCTGTCCACAGTTTCATATACGGTACCTGCGAATCAGGGTTTTATTACCGTTGGTCAGCGCACAGGGGTACGCATCGGCTTACTTGATTATCACTGGTTCTCCAATCGACTCAACGAGACCATGCGTAATCTGCAGATCAGTTCGCATGTACTGCCAATCTTCCTGGTGTATAATACGTTCCTCTATATAGGTAATTCCAGCAACTGCTGTGTGCTTGGTTATCATGGTGCGACTACGTCGCTCAATGGCAACGGTCAGCAGGAAGTACATACGTATATGTTCGCGTCCTATAGCGAGCCCGGAATCTTTGGCAAGAACCCAGGCGATGCCTTCTCCTACGTTCAGGATATTCACGGCCTGAGCCATGAGGTCCAAGAGTGGATGGATGATCCGTTTGTCAATAACGTCATCAATCCCTGGTTGACGCCAACTGCTCCACAGTATGGTTGTACCTCTGACCTCGAAACCGGCGACCCGGTGGTGGGGTTCGGTTTCACTGTGACTATGCCGAATGGGGTGAACTATCATCCCGAAGATGAGGTACACTACTCCTGGTTTACCCGGGAATCACCGTCGCGGGCTGCCAGCGGCTACTACACCTATCTGAACAATTTTGCTGGCGTGGCGCACGGTTGCTAGTGAGCCTGAGAGGGGCTAGTATTCAGCACTGATCTTTCACTGGCTTACTTGGCATGAACTTGTTCAGGATAGAAGAAGCCTTTCCTGTGTTAAAATACAGGAAAGGCTTCTTCTTATAAAAAATCCTGTGCTGGCTACTTGGGCCACCTGTTCGCAAAATAGGTACCTTGAGAATGATTTGATAGCTCCCTTCTTGCAGAAGTTCTGTCAGAACTCAAACCCTATCTTGGCTGAGAGACCACATTTCTGGTATGCTGACCCTGTCAAGAATATGGAACGAGGAACATTGGCGAATGAACTGTCCCCATTGTGTAACTGCAACCACTAGGTAAATACGGTGATCCACTGCTCTGCACACACCACCTCTGTCACCGCATCGATCTCCACACCAGGGCGGAGAACCGGCTGTTTCTGATCCAGGTCACTGGTTCATCAAAGATTGTACTCCCAGGACCTTAGCTGGGAACTTTTTAGCTGCAGAGGTTGTCTTCTACCAGAACAAATACCACATCGTACAGATAGGGTTCTACGTCCTCCCCAAGCAAGTACCACTAGGAATATATACGCTCCTTTCTATGGTATAGTGTAGTACAGTTATATGCACAGAGATGCTTTTAGCTTATCTGATGGGACACTGTTAGATGTTCTGCACCACGGTGCTTCGCGTTATCGTCGTGATAAACATATATTGAGGAAAAGTGTACATGGCCCATAACGAACTGCCCTTAGGACAGAGCAGCACGACCCAGGCTCTCATTATTGGCGCAGGCATGGCTGGATTACTTGCCGCGCGAATGCTTTCCAACTGTTATGCTCAGGTTCTCATTTTTGAGACAGATACCTCTTCTACTGCGCATGAACCGCGCCCTGGTGCACCTCAAGCCTTTCACATCCATCGCCTCCTGCCTCGTGGCAAATGGATTCTTGAATATATTGAGGAACTGTTAGAGGCAGAAGTGTATCCGACACAAAACAAACGTGTCGTCCTGGTCAATCCTTCCGGCATTTTTCAGAGTTTTCAGCCCGATCAAGGTGTCCCCTGTAGCAAGGCTTTGCTCGACTGGGAGATACGTCAACGCGTGCAGGCGTTACCCAATGTCCGTATCCTCTCGCATCAGGAGGTGATCGGGCTGGGCCTTTCGGCCGAGGATGGAAAAGCTATCGGTATCATTGTGCGTAAACGAGGACAGCTTGAGCAACAAATGGTAGTCAGCGCTGACCTGGTGATTGACGCCAGTGGCCGCACCTCGCAACTGACACGATGGCTCCAGGACGTTGGATACGATGTGCCAGAAGAGGACCGGGTCAATGCCTTGATTGGATATAGTACGCGCTACTACATGGCTTCATCCCAAGTCATCGACCAGGCGGGAACGATCGTCGTCGATGAGGTGCAATCTGAAGGAAAGTATGAGGTAGGCATCTTACCCATCGAAGACGGTTCGATGTGGGAGACGCTGTTCGGCATCGGAGGACATTATCCCGCGACCGATGGGCAGGGCTTTGATCAAGGCCTATCTAATCTCTATCTTATTCATGCACAACTAGCCGATCAGTCGCAACAGGCCACGCCGCAGACCGCACCACGCGGATATCACGTTCCGGCCTGCGTATGCCGTCACTACGGGCAGGCGAGCCGCTGGCCCGGTGGTTTGCTGGCACTAGGCGACGCTTTCTGCCACTTTGATTCAATCTATGGACGGGGAATGAGCGTGACTGCCATTGAGGCAGAAACGCTGTCAACGCCTTTACAGGCGCAACGCAAGCATCCGCACGCTGATTGTGAGCGGCAGACGCTGCGACGAATGAAAGAAGCTATTGCGTCAGCCTGGTGGCTCAGTGTAATCAGCGATCTGTGTGGAGCGAATGGGACATATGAGGGACCAGGAAAGCCACACGGCGTTTCATTGATCCATCGTTATCTTGATTGTTACTTCACATACTCCCTGGAGCATCCTGTTGGTCTTGCCCAAGCCCTCCAGACGGATCAGCCGAATCTCGTGAAATTCGTCTTGCTTAACGAGCTGACGCTTCCCCCTGTGGTGATCTTCCACGCTCCCATGTTCAATCTTCTGCTCGATGCCGAAGCAGCCTCGGATGGGCCACACATATTGCAAAAGCTCGTGGATGACTATCAGCTCTCATCTGAGGAGATCCTGGAACAGATTGTCCCCCTCTTCCCGTCTACCTCGCCGGTGTTTGTCAGCATGAGCCAGTCGGAGTAACACTCGATTTTTACACGTATCCCGGTCCCAGATTTATATCATAAGTAAGAGCGAAAGAATAAAGGAGTATGGAACGCATGGACAGTTTTCCGTTATCTCATTCTACGAAATCATCAATCGCACCTGGTAATATACCTCCGCCATCGAAATCATCACCGCCTCCTGCCAGAGATACCATATTTCAGAAGCTATGGAACTGGTGGTCTACAACTACGGGCCCACGCAGGGACACCTTCAAGGCAGATATCTTTGCGCAGGAACGACTACGCCGTGCACGCCTAGTGAGTGCCTTACTGATACTCGACGTCATTGTGGTGCCATTACTCATTCTCAGTGTATACCCATCGTCATCATCACTCTGGATACCCATTATTATTCTATCAATCGGTGGCGTTGTCATCGCATCCTGCAATCGAGCAGGATATACGACATTAAGCTCGGTTTTCTATGTATTACTCATAGATATAGCGCTGACTGGCTTTTTCTACTTTAAACCTATGCCTGCAATTAATAGTTCGAACATGACGGGGTTTGATCTCTTCATTATCGCCGTTCTGGTGGGTGGAGTCATTTTACCAAAAGCACTCATTCCATTGACAGGTATCCTGCAAGGTCTTCTCATCCTCACGATCTTTTTGCTTCGTCCGCATGATCCTACCCTGGTCAAGATGATCCAATTTTCTGGAAATGTTTATGTCACTTTCATGCCGACGATTGTACTCCACTTGGTTGGTACAACACTTGCCTGGTTACATGCATGGAGCGTTGAACGAGCGCTCATCCGTGCCAGTCAGGCAGAAGAACTGGCGGAGGCACGGGCCGAGTTAAGTCAACAAGCATTGCTTATAGCGAAGCAAAAACAACGTCTTGAAGAGGGCATTACGTCCATTCTGGAAACTCATCGGCAGATTGCTGCTGGCAATTTGACCGCACGAGCACCGGTGCATGAAGACCACGTATTGTGGCAAATTGGACATGCCCTCAACCTTCTGCTCATGCGTGTTCAACAACAGGCACAAGACTATCGTTCACTCCAGGCTACCAATCAAGAGATTGAGCAATTTATTCACGTTTTAGATGCGGCACGCGCGGGGAGACGACCATCTCTTCCACCATACCGTACACCTTTAGCACAACGGTTAGTGAACGCATGGAGAAGATGACCTTGTACTGGTAACTATTCAGAAGGGCTATGTCAGTTGAGGAAAGAGAGGAAAGCTGCTAAAGTAAGCCCATGAGCAAGGATGAAGAGGTCGAGTATCTGCGACAAGAGAATAGGGAGCTGAAGGAGCAAATCACCCAACTGGAAGCCCAACTTCAGAAGGTGCAGGAACAGTTGGCGAAGGACAGCCATAACAGCAGCAAGCCGCCGTCCTCGGATGACATCAAATCAGCACGTCGCCACCTCCAGTCGCACGGTAGAAGCGTTCACCCAGGGCATCGAGCAGCTTTTGGGATCAAGTGGGTTCATGGAGTTTTTGGCCATTGATCATGGCGCGTGGTTTTCTCGCCTCGTTCATCCTCTCAAAGCCAAACTCTATATTATTGGCAATCCCTTGATTGCTCTGCACTTCGAGAAGTACTCAGCTGAGGCAGGACTCTATGTTCCGATTCGGGTGCAGGTGTATGAAAATGCACAAGGAAACACCTGTCTCAGTTATGATCGGCCATCCTCTTTGCTGCACGTATGCGCCGTGACGGAGGAAGAGTTTGTGCAGACCGCAGCGGACCTGGATCAAAAAGTTGCACACCTCGTCCAGAAAGCAGCCTCTCAGACTTGGTAAATTGGCTGAAAAGTGGACAGATTTTGGGGGTCTTGCTCAATTTAGGTAGAGCAACAATGATCAAAAGCAGCGATGTTGGGTGAATCGGCTGCTCTTGAGCCTTTACTCTTTTTCTCCTTCGAGCTGTTGAGGTTTTCCACCGAAAGTGAACAAGACCTGATTTTGGGCCGGAGGGTGGGAATTTGGCGCGAATGGTGAGAATCGGCAGTTTGGTATTCAGTGATGCCGTGCCGGATGCGGCTTCTTGCATCGACGTGGGGTACATTGGCCGATTGCTTTCCCTCCTTGCGGGAAAACTCACGTGTCTTCCCGCGGATCTTCCAGTTCCCCTGCGCGTACGGTGGGGAGCCAAATAAAGCATGGAGCTCTCACCCGCTTCTACTCCTTTGTGGGCACGAGCAGCACTTTGCCTTGGCGGCCAGGGGCCTCTGCTTGTTTGACGGCGGCACCAATCTCGTCGAGGGAGAATGGACGCGCAGCAGAGGTCACGAGAATGCCCTCACGCATCAGCGTGACGATTTCCTGGACCAGCCGACGTTGTGCGGTCTCATCAAGCCTGGGAAACCAGTAGCCGAAGAAGAACACTTCCAGGATGCGCCGGCCTGCCAGAATGAAGCGTGGGTCGGCTCCTACACGGATCGGCTCTCCGGTGAGGGAACCATAGACCAGCATTCTGCCCTCCTCGCCGAGCGCCTGGTACATCTGGGTTCCCGTTTCTCCGACCACCGGATCGATGGCGTACTTGACGCCCTGTGGACCAACGATCCTGCGCACTTGCTCGTCAATCGGCCCCTCGGTGGACACGATGACGGCGTCGGCCCCCAGGCGTTGCAGTTCCGCTGCTGCTTCGCGCCGACGGACCACGTTGATGGTGCGAATGCTGTCGTGTTTGGCCAGGCGGATGATCATGCGTCCCAGTTCGGAGCTGGCCGCGGATTGAAGCAACCATTCGCCAGCAGGGATGGTCAGCACGTGACGAAGCATGAGCATGGCGGTCGCTGGGTTGATGATGAAACAGGCGGCTTGCTCATCGGGAAGATCGTCGGGGACCGCAAGCAGAGCGTGTGCGGGCACCACGGCATAGTCCGCCCAGTTGCCCACCTTCTCATTGAAAAATGCGACCCGCTGTCCAGGGGCAGGACGCTGCACCTGTGGCCCGAGAGCATCGACCATGCCAACCCCTTCAAATCCGACGGGAGAGGGAAACTGTGGTTGAATAGCTGTCTCGAGTCCTCGCACAAACAACAGGTCCGATGGGTTGACCGGACTGGCCAGGACACGCACGCGCACTTCCCCTTTCCCAGGTTCGGGCAGAAGACACTCCTGAACCGTGAGCACCTGGGCAGGCTCACCATATTGAGCGAATCGAATCGCTTTCATCTTTTTCCTCTCCTTTTTTTTGCCAAATTGTGTTTTCTCGCCTTCTGCTCGCCAGTATCTCTGTCAATAGCATGAATGCAAAAAGGGGAGAGCGGGCATGAGAAGTATACGTTCAACTTTGTGACGCATATGCGCGGGTGCTCTGGCGGGTGACACCAGGGCACCGATTGCGCACAGGATCATGCCGCGCATCATGAAACCCGCGTCGCTTTCAGCCTGGCGGTGTTCTCCTGGAGTTCAGTGAAGCGCTTGCGGCTCTGATCGGTACCGGCTAACTTGCCGATCTCGACTGCAGAAGAGGTGCGCCCGCCTACCCCCCAGCTGCCCTCTGGAATCTCGATGATCAAAGAGGCAAGTCGTACCAAGTACGTGGGCGAAACGCGCCCGCCATCGTGCTCCATCACTGAGCCATCGTCGTCGAGCACAGTGACAAACGCCTTTTTAACCGCGGCCTGCACGGCCTCGCGTCGCGCCTGGTCGAAGAAGCCTGCGGCGACTATGATCTCAACCATCCAGAAGGTGTCCCCTGGATGCTTCGGCTTATCCACGGGCGTCCCACCGATAAAGCAATTGTGATCGGCAATCTCGTTGAACATGAGCGTCGTGATATCCCTGCCGGCATCGGTCACGGGATCAACCTCCTGGCCCATGACTCCATCGGTGAGGAGCGGGGCGAGCTGCGCTTTTTGCTCAGCGGTCAGCGCATTTGCGGGGCAGCTAACACGGGTCACAGGCATGATTGGTCTCCTTTCGTAAGAGCAAATCATAAACTCAAGCAGAGTTCCAAATGGGCATGTGTCGCTTGACACTCTGACCATCCGTCTAGAATCTACTCCTTGGATGCAAGCACGAGCGCAATTTCTGTCCTCCAGAGATAGATGTCCGTATTGCCCGCGAGGCCGAACGGCTGGTGACAGATCAGGAACCGCTTTTCACCAGAAGTCCCGGTGGATTTGGTGAAAAGCAGAAGGAGTTTCTCATCTGACCACAGAAGGGTGGGATTTACACGATGGGTGGTCGATTGTTGAGGGTATTATCAACGTATTCATAAGAGATGGAATATATTGATGAGTTATAACGAGGAAAGATGTTGCAAAGCAATAAGAGATGGGGAGATCTTTGCAGTTATGCAACCAGTTTTACTCTGGTCACCTCATTCCACGTCTGGAATCGGTCCTGTAAAGTGGCACGATATTCCTGCGCACGCATATGATGTCGTCGCGGTTGGAAATGGCCGGAGAAGAGGCCGAAGGCAGAAAGGAAGCGTTGCGCCTGTTTGGGTGATTTGAAGCGTCGCATCTTCTTCTCTCGCAGCCGCGTGGGTTGGTGCGAGTTTTCCGCCTGGATGCCCGAGTCCTTTGTGCTGTCGATGCTGCACTCCTGGCAGGATCTCGCGTTTCGCCGCAGCATACCTCTTCAATTTATCGGTGATGATCACGCGGGGGACGTATTGGAGTCCATACGCGCAGTTGCCGAAAGAAGCGTTGCGCCGCTTTTTTGTTTCGTCGGCTCTGAACCAGAATGTCGAGGACGTTTGCCTCTTGATCTCCCGCTCGCCACGAGACGCGTGCCTCTCGCCACGGATCGTGAGAAAGACCTCGTCCATATACCACTTGTCGCCGCAACGAGGGCGACGACGGCGCAGTTCGTTGGCGTACGTTTGCCCAAATTTGAGACACCGCTGACGTACGGTTTCATAGGTCACGATGATCCCGCGTGGTGCCAGCAGTTCCTCAACATCGCGAAAACTGAGTGAGAAGCGGAATGACAACCACACTGCGTGGCTGATGATTTCAGGTGGGAAGCGAAAGCCCTTGTAGTTCGGAGCAATGGCGTTTGTTTTCATGCAGCCATGTTAGCACATTGTTCAGCTATGTACCAAGTTGACAATATCCCCCGCATCGGTGTAGATCACGGAGATCTCCTGCTCCTCAAATCCTTCCCGTCGCAATGCTGCAACGGCAGCCTGTGCATCCTTCGGATTGGGATAGGCGGCTGCTTCAAGCCATGTCTGTGCGACCATCAGTGGATCGCCTCCTTTCAGCGCTCTGCTGAGCGATGAACTCGTCTGACTGCTGGCGCTCATTGAGACCTCATTGCCCATCCACCACGTTGCCCCAGGATCCGGAGTTCTGCAAGGATGTGCCTGTGGTGACGCACCTTCCTAAGAAGAAGTGATGCTGCGCATGCGTGACCAGCCTGACGCGTTGCCGATTCGACCGCCCGCGTGGCCCGCGTGGCACTGCGTGGAGGAGGCGTTCCTCCGGTACTCGCTTCCCTGGCCAACAGAGGCGGGTCCATCCACCCCTGAATTCAGGCGTGGGATAGAGCCCACAGCTCATAGCACCACGTCTGCATCGTCAGCACGGATTAGAGGGTGGGATCGACCTCAATGCGGTTTTCCACCTCGGTGACGCCTGGCGCTAACCAGGCAGCGTCCGCCGCCGCCAGTTTCTCTGCGTAGGAACGCACCTTCCCACGGAGGATGACCTTGCTGCCACGCACTTCGACCGTGATGTTTCTGGCATCCACCTCCGCATTGCGGGTGAACTCTTTTTCAATTTGCTCCTTCAGGTCGGTTGGGGTCACGCGGGGCTTGACCGTAATCAGGTTCGTGATG
>DATAYF010000246.1:0-6662 GCA_036272735.1 Ktedonobacteraceae bacterium | reverse complement strand
AACGGGTTCTCTTTTGCTCTTTTCCGTTCACTGTAACAGATCAGTTTATTTCCTGCAACAGAACCCGCCAATGTCCTGGTGGGAGTTGATGCTGCTGACGAAAAAGACGGACAAAGTAGTTACTATCGGTATAACCACAGCGTTGTGCCACTTCGCTTACAGTCAGATAAGGATCTTGCAAAAGTTTCTCAGCCAGACGCATGCGTAGCTGGAGCTGATAGCTGGATGGGCTGCAGTTTAGATGCTGGCGAAACAATGCTCTCAGGTGACTGGTACTTACATACGCCTGTTCTGCAAGATGCTGGAGCGTGAACGATTCGGTAAAATGCGCCTCCAAAAACTGCAGGGCTCGCGCCAGAGCCGGATGCAGGGCTGAAATCAACCGTTGTTGGTGTTCCATCGCGTCTACATAAGAGAGCACAGTGAGCAGTAATAGACTGGCTGTCTCAGAAAAAGGCGGATGGACAGTCGCCGACAGGCCACAGGTATCCTCCATCCAGCGCATACAGCAATGATGATTGCCAAGAGTGACTGTTCGTCCTACTTTCGTGGGAAAGAAGTGTAGTGCGGTATGGAAACCGAGGTACGTGGTCCTTGTAAAGGTATGCGTCTTTTGATATTGCGCAACCTGTGCTGGAAGGATAAACAACGTTCCTTCAGATCCATCTAAGACCATGCCATCTATCTCTATAGAACACCTGCCTTATGTGACAAGAACAAGTTCGGCGCAGGAATGGCTGTGGTACTCCACATCCTCCAGTCCTGCAAAGCGTCCAGCAAAGTGAAGCTGAGGTATTGGTACGATAGGAAATGCGCTTTGAGTCATACGCTCCATCTCTTTTCAGGCAGCCGCTCTCATTGGGAGACGCCAGCGAATTGTGCTAGAGGCCTAGCGATTTCTCACTGTTGCACTGCTGGGAAATCGCCTATACTTGGTAGCAGAACGTTGTTCTGTACCGTCTACCTACTGTACCATACAGAAAGCGAGAGGATATCATTGCGAATTCCAAATGAACAGCAGAGCCTGAGTCAAGACTACATTGAGCAATTCAGAGACGACGGCTTCTTCTTTATGGATGATGTATTCTCCATGCAAGAGGTTGAATATTTACGCACTGTCTGTGCATCACTTCCCATCGTGCAATCAAGCAGTGAGGAAGAACGGGCAACTCAAACCCTTCATCACTTGGGGATTGTCGCACAACATCCCGCTCTTTTGGATCTGGCGAGAGACGAGCGCATTATCAGCCAGTTACGTCCGCTCATTGGTCCCGACATCGAATTACAACACTCAAAGTTAGCAGCCAAGGCAACGGCCGTGGGCAAGGGACCCTTCCAGTGGCATCAGGACTTTGCGTTTTTTCCCCACACCAATACCGACCTGGTGGCCGTGATGGTCATGTTGGATGATGCCACTTCGGAAAATGGTTGCATGTCTATGGTGAAAGGAAGCCACAAACTCGGCCTGTTAGAGCATCGCAAGGACGGGATCTTTACCGGCGGGTGTCAGGAAAGCCAGATATGGGAAAGTGCATCAGAAAACGTGATACCGGTTACGCCCAAAGCTGGTGGTATCAGCGTACATCATTGCCTGGCACTCCACGGCTCCCCGCCCAATCTCTCCGGTCAGCCACGTCGCGGCATCGTTTTTCAATATCGTGCAAGTGATGCATACCAGTTAGCCGATGAAGTCTGGGATGATACGGGCCTTCTGGTTGCGGGCCAGTATCGTGAGCAGGTACGTTGTACTGTTGGGACGGTCTGGCTCCCTCGCGTTCCAACCAGGCAACCACGCTATGGCAGTGCCTGGCAACAGCAAGGACCCTTTGCGCAGGCCACAAATGAGGCATAATAGTTTGGCTCTCTCCCGCACTTTCCGTGATAAGCTGCGCAATAAAGTGCCCATCAAAAAGTGATGGCAGGCTGCGAAGCCAATCGAGCAATGCTGGCACCTCAGATATACTAGCGCTTTCACTTAAAGTGCGGGAGAGCCGTAATCCGGTCCATTAATACTCGAGGGCCAAGTCCTGATACAACCAGGGAAGGGCCTCCTCTGGATGAAAAGCGAACCGACGAAGTTGCTTTGCAATGGTAGAAACCTGATGCAGTTGCATCAAGGAGAGAACCACCGTATTCAGAACCGCCAGCATTTCCATCACCGGAACGCAACGTACTCGGCACCGGTCTTCTCGGTTCTGTCAGAACTGAGAACGTGAAGACACGTTCACTCAACTTTCTCCAACGTCGTCAGCGAACTATGAGGTTGCGACCATCAGTTCTTGCAAGACTACAAATCGTTCATAAAATAGTTGTTGTTGTTGCGCCAGTAATACATTTTTCTTCCGTATGGAAGCAAAACGAAAATAGTGGTGGAATTCGCCAAAATCAGATGCTGGTTTCTCACAATCATACACTGTGAGCAGCCTCCACGCCAAATCATCTTCTGAGTTCTGACAGAACCGACAAATGCCAACAAACGAGGGCAATCTTTGACGGATGTGGCTGGTAGCTGGTATAGTGGAAGCGCTCAATACAGGCCGCGAGGGAGAAGACAGGCATGGACATTGCGCAGCAACGATTGATGAGCCAGCGGATTGACGGTGAGCACTGCCAGACGCCGGAAGAGGTAGTACGTTGGCTGGGCGCGATGCAGGCGCAGGAGTACCAGGAGGCGTTGTGGGCGATTGGCCTGCGCATGCGCTCCGCGACGGTGGCAATGGTCGAGCAAGCGATAGCCGAGGGGAAGATCGTGCGTACCTGGCCCATGCGCGGCACGCTGCATTTTGTCCTGGCGGAAGATACGAAATGGATGCTGGAACTGACAGCCACGCGCATGATCGCGAGGGATAAGCGCAGGCAGGAGCAACTCGAACTCGATGGGGTCATCATCGAGCGCGCCGCGCAACTCCTTCACGACGCGCTGCACGGCGGCAAGCGCCTCTCTCGCCCTGATGTAATGACCCTCTGGGAAGATGCGGGCATCAGTACCAGGGGCCAGCGTGGCTATCACCTGCTGTGGTATTTGGCACAGACGGGGCTGATCTGCCTGGGGCCGCACGAGGGCAAGCAGCAGACCTTTGTGCTGCTCGATGAATGGGTGCCACAGTTACGGAAACTATCGCGTGAGGAGGCCCTGACTGAGCTTGCGAAGCGCTATGTGGCTAGCCACGGACCGGCCACCGTTTACGATTTCGCCTGGTGGACGGGCTTGACCATCAGCGATGCCAGGACCGGATTTCACGCCGTCCGAAGCGAGCTTTGCGTCGAGAAGCACAACGGGCAGGAATACTGGCTCTCCAGTGACGCGCTCAGCGGCGGGGCGCGTCACTCCTCTGACCTCTACTTGCTACCCGGCTTCGATGAATATCTGCTTGGGTACAAGGACCGCAGTGCCGTGCTTGCCACCAAGCATGCCCAGAAAGTGGTGCCGGGCAGCAACGGTGTCTTCATGCCCATGCTAGTCGTTGCGGGCCAGGTTGTCGGCACGTGGAAGCGCACGCTTAAGCGGAACGAGCTTGACATCCTCCTTAAACCCTTCGACCAATCCTCCGACCTGGAGACAGGGGCGCGCGAAGCGGTCAGATACTATTGTGATTTTCGTGGCCTGCCGCTTATGTGTGGGTAGCCCCAGGAACTCTTCGTCAGCATACATTTGGCCGAATTTCAGACACCACTAACGGATCGTTGCCTGTCGGCAATGGAGTGATTGGTCAAGTCGCAAAGGTTCTTACGCAGCGGGACCCTGCTCATAGAAGATAACCCGCTGGATTGAGCGATGAAGTGAATGGCTTCAGGTGATAGGCTTTCCGGCATAACACGTACATATGCCGCTCAGCAGTACGTCAACAAAACCCGCTTCTGATGGGATCGGCGTCACGGTTCCGGCAGCAAAGCAGCGGATGGCCCCTCAATGCAAATTCAGTTTTGCATTGAGGGGCCATCCGCTGCTTTTTTATTTCTGCATCAATTGATCCCGCAGCGTATGATCCAGCGCCAGGTCGATGGTCGTCCAGGCCATCGCAAGTGCGCCATCAAGCACAGCTTTATCGGCCTTTGGCATGACGCAGGCGGCGGCAAATTCCGGCTGGTGGTTGATGGCGGGCAGACAATTAATCCCTATCTGCGGCTGGATAGAAGGAATCACCTGCGAGATGTTTCCCATATCGGTACCCGCTCCGCTTCTTGGGCCCTTCTGGACAATGCGGCCCAATGCCTCCGCATTCCGCCGGTACAGCTCAGCCATGGCAGCGTTCTGCACCATATGAGCATATGGCTTGTCTCCTCCGACGATCTCCAGGTGCGCACCGGTTGCCAGTGCGCCTGCCTCAAAGCAGCGGGTTACTCTCGCATGCAGATCCAGGAGTTCATCGAACGTTGGCGCGCGCAGGTTATAGCGGGCAGACGTATGGCTCGGAATGATATTGGCAGCCTCGCCCCCATCGGTGAGGATGCCGCTGATGCGAATAGTTGAGGGAAGCTGTTGGCGCAGCAGTCCGATGGCGACTTGGGCAATGGTCATGGCATCGGCGGCATTGATGCCTTGCTCGGGTGCGATCCCCGCGTGCGAGGCTTTGCCAGTATAGTGAACATCAAAGAGAGCAACGGCAAGCGTGCCTGCGCCAATAGCATCAAAGGGCATGGGGTGGGGATGGACCAGCATTGCCGCGTGTATGCCTTTAAAGGCACCTCGTTCAAGGAGGAGGATCTTGCCGCCGGCATTCCCAACCTCCTCGGCGGGTGTTCCGATGACCTCGATGGTCAGGCCAAGATCGTCGGCAATCTGCGCCGCTGCTATACCCGCGCCGGTCGCCATGGCCGCCATGAGATTATGCCCGCAAGCATGTCCTATTTTGGGCAGGGCATCGTACTCGGCACAGATGGCAATATGGAAAGGACCGTTGCCTGCTCGCGCGCGAAAGGCGGTTGGAAGATCGCAAATACCTGTCTCAACATGAAGGCCGGCATCGGCGAGTACCTCGGTGATCCAGCGGCTGGCTTTCTCTTCGGCAAAGCCCAGTTCCGGGTGGTCGTGAATGCGATGGCTCAGATCGATCAAGGTCTGCTGATAGGCGTGTACGGTTTCCTGAGCCTTCTTCTTTGCGTCCATGAATGCTTCCCTTCTCGTTTCGTTCTATTGGCTTCTCTGTGAGCCTCCTCGCCTGGCTCCATTCAGGTTCTATTCTAGAATCTGGCATTCCACCGCTGCACATACCGAACTCGGCGGAACTCCTGAGCACCTGCTCAAGCAGGTGTACCAAAATCTCACGCCAGCGGAACGCAAGTCCATTCCCATCTGAGCGTAGCCGTCGCCTCTGGCTTCTGCTCTCAAGCAGTTCCTTATCGGCCAGCAACCTCGATCTGTTCGACGGCGAGAATGATCTTGGTTGCGAAGAGCTCGAAGGGTTCCAGGTCGGCCACATTGGGCAGACTGACAATAGCCTGGTCAATGCCCATCGCCGCCAATTCGCGGAAATAGGCGATTGCGGCTGCTGGGGTCAAGCTATTCTTCCGGCCATCCCTGGTGAGATGAATCCTCTTATTAATGATGGTTTTCTCGATGTCCGTATACGGTCGGCCGACTGTCCAGGTTTGACGTGTTCTCCGATGAAGACACCCGCGTATACACCGCAACGTTGGAAGTGGTAGGCCGCTCTTTCACTGGCAACGGTTCTGTCACCAGAATAGTGCCGGTGTCTATTTGTCGCCCCTGGATCTTGTTTGCCTTGTACCACCTCCAGGCGGTGTGGTAGCTGATGCCTTGGAGCCTCGCGTAATCCATCAGTTTCATCGTGCTATTTTAACATAGGTGACCGCGTCTGTCTGTAGCTCTCTATCGATCGAATCAACGTTCCTCATACTTCTTTCTCATCAACCGAGCTGGTATCTCGCGCGAGTGGGACTTCGACGGCCACGTCGAGCCTGGAGTATACCTGGCTTAGCTTTGCAGCCTACCACCACTTTTTGAGGGCGCTTTATTGCACAGCTTATCACGAAAAGTGCGGATGAGCCTGTTTGATAGAGTCGGGGAAAGTGGAATATACTAGACTCTACCATAAGGGGGAGGCTCACCCAAGTGGTGCTCCGCTTTTTGCTGTAGCGCGCCTCGCGATCATAGGGGGAACCAACATAGAGGGCTGAGGGAGGAATATCCTCGATGCTGCGCCAGTGCAAGTGACCATTCTCATACCAGTAATTCTGGACCCAGATGCGACGCAATAGCTCAATAGCTGGGAGCTCGCGTAGCAAGGGCGGAGAAGCCGCATCGAAAACTGCATCGAGAAGCAAGGCACCATCCCTGCCAATGGTCTCTGCCAATTCCAGGCGTTCGGCTCGGCTCTTTGGCAGACAGCTTTCTTCGATCCGATGGCCATAGCGGTACAACCACTCGTCCTCAGCATGGGCGAGGAGCCACTCTCCAGCCACAACGGCCAGGCTATTGAGCGCGAACCGCATGGCTTCACCCACACACATCAGTCGATTGATGGCACGAATCTTGGCCAGGATGTGGGTGGAGTCGGTGCGGGCTGTGTTGCAAAAAGAAAGCTGATCTGTTATGGTTGGTGAAAAAGAAGAAAAAAGAGTGCCAATCATGACCGAGCAGGATCCGTTCAAATGGCGTCATTTCCAGGCCGAGATCATTGTCCTGTGCGTGCGCTGGTACT
>DATAYF010000245.1:0-3492 GCA_036272735.1 Ktedonobacteraceae bacterium | reverse complement strand
CGAAGCACAGATCAGTACGAAGGGAGTGAGAGCCGTTGTATCCAAGGCCACGTACAAGCACGTGCTTTTGGGCCAAGCACTGAGAGCAGCCTGAAGAACGGGGAGATACCACTCTTTCGGATCAATAGCCCAATGATGGAGCCAACGGGAGAAGCGGCGTACACTGCTGGTCATCGCGGCAGGCGCTGCTCTGGGAGCACTCATTGCCCTCGTTGGCATCCGGTCGAAGTCCATCATACTGTTGGATGCTCCTGAGGAAGAACTCCGCTCTTGACGAGGAAGGCCCCCAGCGCTACGAGAGGGAACAGAATTCGAGCGTACGCTGAACCGCCCTTCGTGGTGCCTCTCACCAAAGAGTCAGGTGTTGGATGGCGTGAGATCTCTTGAGTAGGAATAAAACGCGGAGGGCTTCTGTTTAAAAACACAAGGACGATCTGAACAAGGAGATTGCCAATGCAAAAGGCAAATATCGTGCCAGTCACCCCACCAACACTCACGCGCAGATCCATAGCTATCCACCAGGTCAGCAGACCTCAAGGATGAGTGACCCACTTCTGAGAACTTCGCTTTTGTAGAGGATACTCTTCTCCAGCCTGGACCTGGGACAGCCCTGGTAGAAGCTGAAAACGCCACTTACCTCGCTCAAAAGTTTGGTGAGTTCTCAGGCCAGCACCTTTCGTCAACTCACCACTCTTTGATCTCTACGTCAGGACACACTTTGCGAATCGCTTGCTCATCGACGACGCCTCTTCGCACAATCGTTGGGGGCGTCACACAGGTATTGATGATCGTTGTGGGGTGATTCCAGGGACTAATCCCTCCCTTAATCACGGCATCTATCTGCGCACCTGCCCGCTGCACAAAGGCATGAACGTCCTCCATATCCAACGCTGGAGGCGTTTTAGAAATATTCGCAAACGACGCCACCACCGGTCCTCCCACGCCCACTGGCAGGGCCTGCCCCAGGCCTGGAAGGCAGGCCAGCAGCACTGTTTGCATCCCTGCCGTCACAAAATCAGGGATCACTGCTTTCTTTTTCACGATCATTCCTAAAAAGCCCGGCCAGAACGCCGCGACAAGTCGCATGGCCAGGGGATTCATCTCTGCATAGCGCTCTGCCTCACTCTGCAACAGACAATAGGATGTGATGCGAAGCGAGGACACTAGGAAAGGGTTCCTGGTCTCATTGGGCGGTGAGGTATCGCGTTCCTCGCAGTATGTGAAAAACGTCCGAGCCGATTTCTTGGGATCATTATACTGAACATATAATGTCATTCCCTCCATCATTTTAGATAGGGATAGGACGAAAGCAGAAAAGAATAACCTATTATAGTCAGGAGGACAGAGCTCATGGTAACCAAAGAATCATCGGAAGTGCAGCAAAGTAATCTGATAAAGTCATTTCCTGCACCTCAGCAGTTAGCGACCGTGACAGATCTGATGCCGCAAGAAGTACAGGCAATCACGGAAGCGGTTAATCCCCTCATTGCGGATGCCTTTGCTCTCTATACCAAGGCCAAGAACTATCACTGGCATCTGGCTAGCTCACATTTTCGTGAATATCATAAACTCTTTGATGAACAGGCAGAGGCCATCCTGGAGTCCATTGATCCATTGGCCGAAAGGCTACGTAAGATTGGAGGGACAACCATTCGCAGCATCAGTCATATCAGCCAGTTGCAGACAATCCAGGATGATAATACTGATTTTGTTTCGGCTGCTGAGATGATGCTCCACCTCATGGACGACCATAATCATGCAGCTCAGACGCTGCGGGCAGCAATTCAAGTATGTGATCAGAACCGCGACTCCGCTACAAGCAATCTCCTACAGGATTTGCTTGATAAGACCGAGCGCCGCAAATGGTTCCTCTTTGAGATTATGCAAGGCGCAAACAACACTGATTAACAGTTGCATCAGCAGCCTGTGTCATTCGACACGATGAATGCCAACTTTGCCAGGTTATGTGCCACGCTGCCAGGCACCTTCAGCAAATTGTCTCTGACTCATAATCTGGTAGAAATGTGCCACTGAGAGCTCCCCGTGCTAAAGCGGCGGGGGTTCCAGGCGTTCTGCACACGCTTCGAGCCGGTTTTCCTCGGTGAGGGCCGCTCGCTCTAGTGATGGTTCGCCTGGACTTTTGGGCAGACGCGCTCCGGCTCTGGTCAAACCAAAGCTTCGAGGCAGAGCCTGCCCCTCTTTCGCGCGTTGTGCTGTACGCTCGTGTGCTGCCCGCAGGCGCGCTTCCGCACCTTCCCAATACCCCTGGTATTGGGCACACGAGGGAATGGGATCTGCTGGATCGAGATAGGCTGCAAGAAATGCCGAATACAGATCGCGTTGCACAGGCCCAATGCCACATGCGCACTGGTGCCAAAGCTTCGAAAGCGGCTTCTTCACTCGCTTGCCACAGCCATGACACCATTGGCTCAGGGCCGTGGTTCGTGTGGGAACTTCCACCAGGGTGCCGCCCGTGCGTGGCCCCGGTGCGTCTCAACAGTTCTATAAACATCCCTGGGGGTGAGGTAGACGGCCAGCGCGTGTGATCCACATCCAAGCTGTGGTTATCACGTTTCCAACCGTCCCCTCCCAAACCGGACAGGCCAGTTTCCCGGCATCCGGCTTTCCAGGTGTGTCCCTCTACCTATCGGGCCTCGTGTACCCTCCGGTACAGCCTTTCGCTTGGAGACCTCACCCTGTGGCCCTTCCCCCTGTCCTGGGCATTACCCCAGGCATTCGAGTACTATGACCACTCCGTCACCATACGGCTCTCGCCGGGTAGGTGATCCCGCAGTTCTCTTATGTACCTCGTCCGTACGTAGGTGCCCTATTGGATGGTTCCCTCGGTCATTCCGAGCGCTTACAGGGGAAGCGTTTCCACACCCTGCGAGCCTTGATGTGGAACCCTGTACCTACCCAATTAGTACCATGATGCTAGGGGTCTGGGAACAAGACCAGCTCATCTAGGGTTTGACTCTTCAAGTCTCACCATAGACGGCGTAACTGCACGGCCTCTTGGTCAGGTACTTCCCGCACCGTACTTTTCCAACCATGCTACGGTCCCCTCTGCCTTTCGACATCAGGTAAGGTTATGTTTTAACCACGTTCGCTCCAGTGATGTTGGGCTTTCCCCAACAGGGTACATGAAAGCACAGCGGCGCACCTCGCAGTCCCACACTCTTGCCGAATTGCTTTTGCCATGCTTTGTAGGAAATCTTTTCGATGATGATCGTGTTCCCCAGCGCCACCACTTCATGCACCTTGCACCCATGCAGGCTCTTTCGGTGGGCTGAAAGCCGGCGCTCTTTGGTCGCCTTGCGTCGTCGCGTGGCCTGATAGCGCTTACTGTGTTTCCACCGCAGCGTCTTTTTGCCCTGCTTTTTGATGCGTCCCATATCGCTCGTAGTGCTCAGGATTGCCCGCTCGCCTCTGCCGGTCCATCTGCCGCTGCACTCGACGAATGGCTTGCCCATCAGGAGCGAGTTCCTCACA
>DATAYF010000244.1:0-7528 GCA_036272735.1 Ktedonobacteraceae bacterium | reverse complement strand
CATTGTCGTAGGTTCCACGCCCACGTTGCTTGTTCGCTCGACGACGCGGCGGATCCATTGGATCCGCGTGTTTCTCGCTTTTTTGCCTGCATACTGAAACATCTCGTCCGTTTCAGTATGGTCATCGGTCAACGGGGTCTTCGATGACACGTCGTATCCCAGGACCTGGGAAACACGCATCCACCATGAAGCTTTTACCCCAAAGCGAGAAGAGGGATAAGCATAAGTCTTATCCCTCTTTTTCTTTTAAATATTTTCAGTCCGATCACCCAAAGTTTAACGTTGAAGAGAAAGAGACGAAATATTTTTTAAAGCTGATTACTCGTTTAGCCGATTTGTCTGGTGTCCCAGTTCAAGAGATCAGGACAAGCCAAAACAAGACATTGAGATGTCATACAATTCACTGGGCAGAGACCACCGAAACAGGGCTTGGCATTCCTGATGAAGAGCAAATCGTGGATGAACCTTGGCAGTTTAGTACATCGACAAATGCGCATGGACGAGTTATGGGCTTTTTTATCGACAATGTATTTTATATTGTTTGGCTTGATCATAATCATGAAGTCTATAGCTAGCACTCACCGCCAAGAAGAAAATCAGGGACAGACAAGTATGCCTAGTTGCACAACGAGGTTTTTCTGGCAGAACCAGGACATAGGGATGAGTTGAATGCCTCAGAAGATCTTGGGCGGAGAGTTCTTCAATAGCCTGCTTGTGTTCATATACTTTCCCCTCGTACTCATAGATAAAGCTGACCCGACCATAGGAGCTCCCCAACCGCTTAAGAGCCTTGAAGCGGATACTTGTTACCTCAACAGCTATTGCTCTCCCACGCTGCTCAAGCACGCGTATCGTTCTAGCGCGACGGCGGGCGGCTACCAGATAAAACAGGCCGAACAGGATGAAAAAGGCCGCGCCCCCTACACTTACAATGAAACCTGGATCGGAATACATCCTTTTCTCCTCCAAATGAAAAGACGTCCACGCGGGTCAAGGCCCCGCAGACGAGCGGAGATGGTGAGCGCAAAGGTCGCTACTCCATCCAATTGAGGGCTCGCACGCCAAACGATTCGGCTCACCAACGCCTCTCTTGATGTACCTGGACCTCTTCAACTCTGTCCCTCGTTTCTATAAACGGACGACGGATGCAAGCATCCAATGTGTAGGTGTGTCGTTTGGCGCACAACTGCGCCGAAATAGTGGAGATTATACATCAGCGTTTGAACAAATGCACCTTATACCTGCTCCACATCTACCTGACGGGCCACCTGGAGCGAGTCCAGGTTGGGAGTAAAGTAGGATAACGGTACAAATGACAAGCAAGGGGCTTGTTCTGACTCATAGACTTGGACTCCGTCAGGTTTGGTGATAAATGCTCATCAGCAGAACATTCTGAAAACTTCTTCCGCTCCAGTAGCGAATTCTTGATCCATATTCATAGCTCTGTATTGCGAAAATCACCAAACCTGACGGAGTTCCGAGTTATGAGTCAAAAGTGGCGAAGTTATGGCTCATACGCAACCTCGCTGATCAAAACTGTGGTATACTGAGATATCGAACATTTTTCCCTTTTCTCGCTTCGTCTTCAATTCCTTTTTGGATCAAGACTGGGGCCGCAATGAGGACTCATTCTGACCGCATGAGCTGGTAGACTGTGGGTGAGGATGCGGCGTAGAGATACGTTCATTGGACGGAAAAGGAAGGATGATGAAAGCATTGAAATGGCACCAGGTGCATGCCTGGCGCTTGTCACAACATGGTCTCTCCCCGCGTCTCTTCTCTCAGGAGGTCGTTGAGGCGGTGAAGCGCACCGCTGGGATTCAGGCACAGGTCATGTCTGCGGCTGAACTGGCACTGGTGAGCAGGGTGGAAGGACTTTCGGCGCGCGAGATCAGATCTGCTCTCTGGCCGGAGCGCACCCTGGTGAAGACCTGGGCCATGCGCGCCACCTTACATGTGCTGGCCACAAACGACCTTCCGCTGTATGTCGCGGCGCTCAGCTTGCGCCAGTTTCGCAACTGGTCAGCTCACTTCGCGTATTACGGCCTCAGTTCGGCACAACATGACGCCTTTCTCGCTGCTGTTCCCCAAGTGGTAGGCAGCGAACCCATGACGCGCGAACAACTCGCCAGCGCGCTCGCGAAGCGAACGGGGATTGCTCACGTGCGCGACGTCATCCTGACCTCAAGCTGGGGTTCCCTCTTGAGACAATCGGCCATCCGCGGTGACCTCTGTTTCGGGCCAAACCAGGGGCAGAATGTCACGTTCGTCAATCCCAGAGCGTGGATAGGCGCATGGCCATCGATCGAGCCGGAGCAGGCGCTGCAGGAACTCGTCCGCCGCTATCTGTGGGCGTACGGCCCGGCGACTGCAGCAGAGTTTGCTCGCTGGTGCTGGGATGGGGGAGGAACAATCGAGACAAAAAAGGTCTTTCAGTCGATGAAAGATGAGCTGGAAGAGGTCGAGGTCGAGGGGTGGCGAGCAATCGCTCTGCGGGTAACCCTGGAGCCGATGCAACAGCTCTCTCCAGCGGAGACGATCCACTTACTCCCGCTCTTCGATGCCTATACGATTGGCATGCCACGTGCTCACGAGCAACTGCTCGATGGCACCTACAAGCGCCTGGTCTTCCGTCCAGCGGGGTGGGTCTCTGCGGTCGTCCTGATTAACGGCTCCATTCAAGGCGTCTGGCAATCTACCACCCGACGCTCCCAAACGGTCGTGAAGGTTCACCTGTTCTGCTCACCCACAGCCGTGATCCAGCAAGGAATTGAAGCCGAAAGGGAGCGACTCAGTGAGTTCTTCAAGACGAAAGTGGTCCTCGAATATGAGCATCTTTCATCTTCGGGGTCGTAGTGATCGGGGAGATGGCTCGACGCGGAGAGACGACGCGTGCGACGACAGGACAGACAGATCCCTTACGCAACCTCGCTGATCACAGCGGTGGTATGCTGAGCGTTTACAGTTTTTTCACCACTTCGAGGCACATCTGCGGGATCTTGTTGTCGTTGACGCACGTTTCTCGTGGTTTTGCCCTCCTTCGGGTTCTCTTCGGTACGATGGAGGACGCGAAGTCGGAGCAGGTCAAACTTTGCTCGCCCATACATGCTTCGCTTGAGCAATTTGAGTCGTGTGATTTGCCCCTCCGTCTGACCGCTGCTCCACGGCAACGTCAGACCAGCAAGGATGGCGTCCTGGTCCTGTCGCACCCCGGAAGCAAATGATTCGAATTCTGGGAGGTAGCTCGTTTCTGCCGCTTTTAGCCATGTCTCCAGATGCTGCGGGAGCGCGCTCCCGCAGCATCTGGAGACATGGCTGAACCAACTGATACGCAGCCTCAATCTCCAGACTGGCTTGCCTGATCTGCAACAATTCCTCCTGCTCCTCTTGACTGAGATTCACCGATTTCCGCAGAAAAAGCCAGGTGGCACGCCCAGCTGATAAACGCTCCAGCGGTCCGGCAGGCACCTGATCCCGCGTGAGGGATCTCTGACGAGGAGCGCGTAAGCGTGCGAGATACCGATAGAGCGCTTTTTGCGTGCCACGATAGCCTTGGGCACGCAGTTCCCGATACAAAGATGTGCCATTGTGGTTTCCTTGCTCCCATCGTTTGAGAACCTCCCGTCCATATCGATCAACCAGGCTGGGTCGTCGTCGCCGACGTTTCGGCTCAGGATAACTCCCATGAGCCAGCCAATCTCGAACCGTTCGTTCACCCATGCCGACTTGTCTGGCAATGTCGCTCGCCTTTAGACCCTGGAGATGAAAGGCGAGAACCTGTTCATACCGCTGCTCTCGCTCTGCTTTTCGAGCCAGCCGCGCTTGTTCCTCTCTTCTGGATCGATAGGCCGAGCGCTCTTGGGAAGGTTCTCGCAGCGGTTCCTCCTGGGGCCCATTTACCCGGTTTGCTCGTCTCTGGTCCGCTTAGCACCGGGCCAGGACCGAGGCGCGCGTCTCTGCCAGATTTTTGCCAAGATGCCAGCGGTCAGCGACTTGTATGGCCTGAGGTGCCCCTTGAGACGCTGCGGCAGCAAACTCAGAGGAGCGGTCGCGGCTAATCACTTCAATGCTGGGGTGCTTCTTGAACCAGGCCGCAACGGTTTCGACTGTGCGATCGGGAAGAATGTCCAAAGGCATCCGTCGTTCGAGATCGCACAGCAGTGTCCCATAACGCAGTCTGCGCTTCCACGCCCACTCGTCGACCCCAACGACTCGTGGAGGCTCTGGGGCTGGCAGAGCACTTTGACCACCAGGCGCAAGATCGTATCGCGGCTGGCTCCCAGATGAAGCTGTTTGCTGACGCGGGCACCAGCCTGCGCTCCGAGAGCAAATCCGAGCATCTGCAGCGTCTGTTGGAGCCGGATCGTCCGCTGGGCATAGGGCAGCACCAGCAAAGGAAACCGTTCCGCAAAGATCTTGCGCCGACAGGTCTTTTTGAGGCAAAAGAAGCGACGGACTTCTACCAGCAGATGAACGGCTCGTGTGCTGCTGGGAAGGTCGTGTAAATGGCGAGTATAACAACTTTGCACCCGTTCAGCCACTGTCCCGCAACATGGACATGGGGCTGTTGGGGAAGCGGCTCGCAGCGTCACTGTTATCTCATCAGCAACCTGCACCTGCTCCACCATTCCGTCAGAAAGATCTGGAAAAATCACCATAGAAGATGCTCGAAGAAGAGAAATGGGTAACGAAGGCAGAAGATATTTCGCCCTCCTATTTACCACAGTTTTGATCAGCGAGGTTGCGTATGAGCCAAGTTATGGTCTTTCCGACAGAAAGCCTTGATTCTCTCGCGTGCTAATCGGGATTCTCAGCCATTTCTAACCATTGCTCCGCTCACGCTGAGATTTTCGTAGAGCAACACAAGAGTCACACAGAGGAAGGAGATGTTAGAGTTTCGGTGCATTCCAGACGAGGATCACCCCATCTTTGGAAAAAGAGTTGCCTCTCGCCGCGAGCAACTTGCCATTGGGTGACCAGGCCAGGTATTGGATAGAGGCGTCCGAGTAGCGATAGGAAAAGCCCTGGTAGGTCAGCAAGAGCGCTCCTGTGGAGGCATTCCAGAACAGTATCGTCCCGTTGTTTGCTCCGCAGGCCACACGCGTCCCATCTGGAGACCAAGTGACGGAGTTCAAACCGCCATAATTACCCCAGCAAGAGCGCACGGTCTTCCGGGCGGTCACATTCCAGATGAGCAGGGGACAACGCTCGGTAAACGTGTTTTCAACCTGTGTGTACTGGCCATGAGCTTCAACATATTTGCTGGGAGCCAGCGCGAGAGCCAGAGAGCGGCCATCAGGTGACCAGGCGATGGCGCTGACTGTGCCCGCGCCATCTCTGGCTGCATCGAGGGTGTAGGTGTAGCGGCGCTCGCCACTCTGCACATCCCAGAGGCTAAAACTCGTTGTCACTGTGGCTTGAAGGTTGGAATTTCCCCCTGGAAGGGTGGAAACACCGGTGTTACGGTACGTGATCTGGTGGTTATCTATAGTAGCGATCATCCGTCCATCAGGGGACCAGGCCAGTGAATCGACAGCGTCACCAGAAGGCGCGTCCGACCGGTCATTCAGGAATGTGCGCCAGTTTTGCGCATTGCTTACTTCCCACGTCCCAAACGTCAGAGCTTGAGTTTGATCCCCGAGAGTACTGGCGAGAGAGCGGCCATCGGGCGACCAGTTTACTGAGCCGACCCCAATGTTGACACCTGGAGGGGTAATCCCGTGGGCAAGAGCCTGGCCCGTTTGCGCGCTATAGAGATCGATGCTCCCCTCGTCCAACACTGCTAGTAGGTGACCATTGGGTGACCAGGAGACTTCACGAAAGTGAAACTCCCCCGACTTCACGCTAGATGCAAGGATGGTTTTGATACGCAATAAACTGGGAGTTATCTGCCATATCTGTAGGCCATAATCATTGATAGTTGCCATAAATTTGCTATCAGGAGACCAGGCAAAGCCTACAATGTTGGCAAAGCCTGCTATGTTATCACCAGCCCCAAAAGGATCAATCGCATAAGCGGGCTGGTTGAGTTGAAAACGCATAGCTATCGCGCGCTGCGTTTGCGCTTGCAGCAGTGTGAAAAGATACCCGCTGGCACCGCCCAGAACGAACAGACCGCCTATATTCAGCAGAGCCTTGCGGCGAGAAAAACGTCCACGAGCAGGCTGAGCAGTCATCTGAGCTGGATCTTCCCAGGGGAATATAGACACCCAGAGACCGCAGAGGGCCAGGATCAGCAAGGCGCAGGTCCAAGTCGGCAGGCCATTCAAGTTAGCAGTACTAAATTCGGTATTCCACTCTAAATTGGGCTGAATCTTAGCGATAATGATGGCAATCATGCATCCCGCTGTGAGGAGCACTGCCCAGAAGCGCAGCCAGCGCAAACGAAAACCAAAAAGGCGAGCGATGGCCAGGCTTAGCAAAAAGAGCGCGGTGAAAGGAATGATCCAGAAGACCAGCCAGACAGCAGGAAGCGAGTGAGGAAAATCGATCACGTCGAGTCCCCAGGGACCCAGAGCGATTTGCCAACCAGACAAATTTGCTTCCCAGTTGGTCCATTTTAGAGAGAACAAGATTAACGCGAGCAGGGTGCACAGCGGAGAGAGCCAGAAGAGGAGATGCGTTCTATTTTCCCGGAAGCGCTCAAAAGGAGAGATTGGATGGTTCTGGTTGAGCATCTCGCCCTCGGATGGCTGCTTTTGTTGTGTCGCTTGAGCCTGCCCGGTAAGGGCATCTGCTTGAGAATCAGGCATATATCACTCTTTTCTCCCGCTGTTCATCTCCTCCACGTCGAAAAGGTGGAGATGTTGCGAGCAGACTGGACGGGTACTGCTATTGCCGCCTCGTGCTCCGGCAAAAGGATACTCCTCTGCCCTTCTGCTTGTGGCGACCCTCGGAAGGTCTTATGTGATGATCTAGACCAGCAGACTGGATTACGCCTTATAGTATACTTCATGTCATAGATACTTGTCGATGATGTGGCTCACAACACCCAAACTTTCCCATTCTAGAAAAGGAGGTGAAAAAGAAGAGTTTTCCTTAGAGAATACCAAAAACAACAAGATCTACGAGGAAAACCCTCCATGGACTCTACCACATTGACCGTTCCAACCGATGAGGTCCCTGTTATCTCACAAACACAATTATTCTCTGCCCTTATTTTTTTATTGGTGCGTACCAATTTGCGCGGTTTAACAAATTGAAAGCTTTTTAGCATACTGAGAGAAAAGCACCTTAGAAGCTTTTTCTTACCTGCAAAGGAATACAAAGGGATAACATAAGAACCAGAAGCTATTCAATTTTACGGACAAATAGAACAGCCTACAGAGCCAATGTAAACCAGCATACACACATAAATGGCACGTGCAAATGATTGTTAAACTAGTACTTTGTAAGAAGTCTTTCGACGTAGCAGACAGGATCTGCGTGAGCGTCTGAGGGCGCGCAAGCAAGAGCAAAGCCTGCGTGAAGTGTTACAAGCATTTTACGCAGGCTTTTAGTATTGACCTGCTCTTTTGGGGGTAGTCTA
>DATAYF010000243.1:0-36512 GCA_036272735.1 Ktedonobacteraceae bacterium | reverse complement strand
AGAGCGCGACACATAAAGGGTTATTAATGGTGTCGCGAAACCATTAATAACCCTTTATGTGTCGCGCTCTTGCTATACGCGGATGCGGGGCAACGTCAGCGTTGGGCAATCGGCGACATCGCGTAAGCTCGGCATGATTTGTGTCGGGTAGTCGGCGATATCGGGCAGATCAAGCTGCTCCACGTCTAAAAATGCGAGTGAACTGTTGGCCAACACGGCTGGCGTGTCTACATCCCCACTTTCGTAGCCGCTGGCAAACTGACGCGCACGCAGGAAATTCCAGATCAGCGTCATATCGCGCCAGGTCAGCCCTTGCGTCATCAAGCAACCCAGGATCGTCAGCCCAAGGGCGATGGTCGCGGCAAGCAGCAACGGCACCTGTGGTTGCCAGTAGAGAAAAGCCGCCATCGGCGCACAGCCTAGTGCAACCTGGCAGACAGCCCACATGGTGGACCAGATGTGAATGTGTTTTCTGATCAGCACGACAAAGAGCAACAAAGCCAGAAACTCGCTCGCTAACGAGATGATGCCCGCGCCCACGGCCTGCCAGTGTGGGATGAAGAACAGGTTCCCGGCGACGTTGATGGCAGCGGATATGCCAGCGATGTACGGAATTGTGCGCTCCATATTCGCAGCCATGCAACTTCTTACGGTGAGCTGGCTATAAAAGATCATGCCCGTTGCCCACATTAGCAATTGCACAACACTAGCCGCCGCCGCGAAATGTGGCCCACCCACCAGCGACACCACCGCGTTAGCTTCCAGGCTCACAAAAATGGAAAGCGGAATCACCGCCAGCGAGACGATACGCATAGCCTCTCTATATAGTCGCGGAAACTGTTCGCGCCCGTTCTCGAAAGTCGAGCACAGCAGCGGGTACACCCCGTTGACGTACAGCGCCGCCATAGCGATGAGCGGATCAGAGATACGGATTGCCAGCGCGTAGAAGCCGACGTACATGGGTCCTGTAAACAGCATCAGCAGCAGCACATCGCCCTGTCCCGTCACCAACGTCAGCGCATCATAGCCGGTCAGCGCCAGGCTACCGAGCAGGTACTCACGCAGATAGCTCCAACTTATACGCAGGTGGATGCCGAAGCGCCGCCGCGTGATGAAGACGAGCAGGAGAAAACACGGCAGATCGGCGTACATAATCAAAAGATACGTCCAGACAAGCGGTAAACGATAGGCGATTGAGATCACGACCATTAGCGCAACAAGCAAACGGCTGAGCGTTTCGAGCAAGATTAAAGGTGTAACGCGTTGCTCCACCTGAAAGCCATGGGCATAAATGCTACGCAAGCCGTTGTATGAAAAGTTGAAGAACAGCGAGCCGCAGCCCAGCAGCAGCAAGACCCGTTGTTCAAAGCTCACCGGCAAGAGCAGGACAATCAGACTCACGACGATTATACTGAACGTTGTCGAGACCAGACGCGAGCCAGCCGCGTAACTCAGCGTCTCGCCCCACTTCTGTCGTGGCAACAGGCTTAAACGCCGAATAATCAACGGGTCCATGCCCGTGCCACTCAGCAGCGCGCATAGCGTCAAAAACGGCAACGTAAACCCATATTCGCCATACTGCACCGGCCCCAGGTAACGTGTCAGCAAGGCAGTGACCGAGAGCATCACCGGACCGGTCAAGCCCCAGCACAACAATTGAAAAGCGATAGAGCGCACCGTCTTATGCAGCGTCGGAGCATCGGTGTACGGCAATCCGACCAAAGCTGAGCGCGCGAAATGGAACGGTGGACGCAGAGAGAAATACCGGCGCAGAGGACTGAACGATTTCAGCGATCTTAGCGGCTTCTGTCGCCAGGTCGTCCTACAGATCCATTCAGCATAGCCGACCGCGATGCCCGATAAAATGAAGAGGAAAATGGCCCCATCGACCCGGTCTAATGGCACCTCGAACATGCCCATACACATATTTGCCAACAAGGCAAGCATCGCCGCCATTAAAATAATACGCTGCTCACGGCGCGCAATCACGTATGCTTGCCAGCACTTCACCACCATGCTTGACAGGAACAGGGCCGCGACCAGCAACCAGATAATACCACTCTCCATCGCAAACTCTAGATATTGGTTGTGTATGCTAAGCACCTGTTGGCTGAAAGCCAGGGGAATATACAGCGGCCATTGCTGGCTATACACGTGAAATTGCTGTAAACCGACGCCCAGCCAGGGATGGGCTGCGATGAGCAAAATTGCCACCTGCCAGAGCCCTAAGCGGCTGATAATTACGGCCTGATCTTGCGCAAACAGAATCATCACCCTATCGAAGAAGATGCCGCAGAGCACCATGACCAGCAGGATCATACCGATCAGCAGTTTATAGCGCCGCGTGAGCAGCAGGAGAGCGACGATCACCACGGCACCGCCCAGTGCAGCGCTACGCGATCCCGAACCCACAATTTCCAGCGTCATCACAATGGTTGTGATACCGCCGATTACGCGTTCCCGTCGATGTGTACCTAGAATGTAGCACGAGAGCGACACGGCCAGCAGGTTCACCAGGTACAGGCCAAAGGTGCCAGAGCTGTTGGTTGGTCCCCACAGATGGCTGCTCGTTTGCAGTGGATTTTGCGCCTCGCTCACCTCCAAAAATGTCGGTAATGGTAAACCTGTCATCTGGAAGAGACCGACAAGGTAAAACGGAATATGACAGAGCAGGATCGTAGACAGAAACGCCGAGACATTTTTGACGTAGCGAACGAGAAAGGTGCCGCAGAAAAATGCTTCAAAGATCAGCAGCAAGTCGTAGAGCCGTTTCGCGGCGGCGTAGGCGTTGGGATCGGTCGAGCTTTGTATCACGTGAATAAACGAGAGGAAGGCGATGCCCATAAACAAGAGCGCCAGGATATGGTAGTAACGCAAGCGTATACCAGGGCGGCGCACAATCACGATCACAATACAGATAAATAAAGCCGGAGCAGCCAGGCGCAGGGTGTGACCTGGAAGAATAAGTGCGAGCGAGGGCAGGCTGACGCCGATAAAGACCAGCAGTAGTGCGAAACGTGGACGCATCAAGGCCCCGACACCCAGTAGCAGACCTACGAGCACTTCAGCAATCAGCAACGCCGGTTGCCCAACGGCACTTCCCAGAACGACCAACAACAATAACAAGCCGAAGACCACCAGCAAGACATACTGCCGTTGACTTTGTATGACCGTAGCTAGTTGTTGTAAGCCCTTATTTTTCCACACCCACATAACCTACCGTTTTCTGTCGTACCTTCAGAAAGATGCAGTATACCTTTATATAAATAAATATTTCTAATAGTGCTCTTGCTTCAACTAACATAACGGTTTATCATGCTTAGTGTAACAGCATCTTTAGCAGAACCTGGCTTTTTATCGGGCCGATAACGTTGATTACTGTGAATAAAATGAAATCATGTTCATAAAAGTAACGAGGTATGCGCAGTCAACATTACGGTATATTCATTATAGGCAGGTGGTAGAGGATGGTGATAGTGAAAACGATGCCATTTTTGTATATCTTTGTTCATGAAAAAATGCTGGTGAGCAACAGATTATGGTCGTCGCCCAAAATGCCTATCTTCAGCACGAAAAGAACAACTCACATAAGCAGACGTTTTGCGTGGATCATTCCTTTGGATATAATGATGATAGTACTCTATTTTAACCATTGCTCGCTTGTCCTTAGTCCTCGAATAGAGTATTATCTAAGAAATCTCATTGGGAGCATGCGCTATGATCGTCGAGGGTGCCACCAGCACAGAACATCAGGATACGTTACCGTTAGTTGTCGGTGTCGATTTGGGAGGGACGCAGATTCGTACTGCCGTCCTACAAGGGGCCAAACTACTCTCAAGGGTGAGCCTGTTGACCGGGCCAAACCCCATTCCAGATCGCATTATTCCTCGGATGTGCGAAGCTATCGAGGAAGCTATCGAAGCAGCGCACCTTACACCCGATCAGGTTGCTGGCATCGGTGTTGGTGCTCCTGGACCGCTGAACAGTCGTACTGGCGTCGTCTTTGCCCCACCCAACCTACAGGGCTGGAAGAATGTACCGCTCCGTGATATATTTCAGGCACATTTCAGCATACCGATCTTCGTTGAAAACGATGCCAACGTCGCGGCCCTGGCTGAACACATGTTTGGCGCTGGTCGCCATAGCAAAGAAATGGTCTATATGACAGTGAGCACGGGTATCGGCGGTGGTGTCATCTCGAACGGCCGGATCCTTGAGGGTATCGTTGGGACAGCGGCGGAACTAGGCCATATGACCATCGATTGGCACGGGGACCGCTGCAACTGTGGGAACATTGGGTGCCTGGAAAGCATTTCGTCTGGCACCGCGATTGCGCGTCGTGCGAATGAGATGATCGCGATGGGGCAGGGTGAAGCTTTCCTCAATTTTGTGCTGACGCACGAGCAAGAGCGCTCCGGCAACCCCGACCTCGACCAGCCACGCAACGAAAACACAGCCATTCACGTGACCGCGCACATGGTCGCGCAGGCGGCAGAAGCAGGTATTCCCGAAGCACGCGCCATCATTGCTCGCGCCGCTGAGGGGCTGGGCGTGGGTCTGGTCAACATTATCCACTCCTATAACCCAGAAGTGATTATCCTTGGTGGCAGCGTGACTCAGATCGGTTCGCGCCTGCTTGATCCGGCGCTCAAGGTGGTCAAAGAGCGGGCAATGGTGGTACCACGTGAGTCGGTACGTATCGTGCTGGCCGAGTTGGGCGCGGACGTGGGCCTGGTGGGTGCTGGTGCGCTCATCTATTATAATAACGATCAGCAGAGTTTATAATGCAGCACAATGTGAGGATGGTGTTATGAGCAAGGCGGCGCATAAAGAGCGGTTGGATGTGACGGTGATGCGGTTAGGGCTGGCTGCCAGCCGCGAACGGGCACGGGCGCTCATCATGGCAGGCCAGGTCTACGTGGAAGAGCGTGTCGTCGATAAACCCGGCACCATGATCCCTGTTGATGCCAACTGTCGCCTGGCAGAAATCACGCCAGAGATGAAATATGTGAGCCGGGGCGGGCTCAAGCTGGAAAAGGCGCTCGATACCTTTCAGCTTGATCCCACCGGGAAGGTCGCCATCGATGTCGGGTCCAGCACAGGCGGCTTTACGCAGTGCTTGCTTGATCGTGGTGCGCGCCTGGTCTACGCCGTGGATGTTGGTCACGGTCAACTTGCCTGGAAGTTGCGTAACGATGCACGCGTGGTGGTGATGGAGCGCACGAACATTCGTCACCTGACAACGCTTCCAGAGCAGCCGGAATGCGCTGTGATCGACGTTTCCTTTATCTCCTTACGCCTGGTACTGCCGCCGCTAGTCCCCTTGCTGCTCGCTGCGCCGACAACCTGGGTGGTTGCGCTGGTCAAGCCACAATTCGAGGCCGGGAAAGCCGAGGCCGACCGTGGTGGGGGCATCATCAGCGACCCCGCAGTACACCAGCGCGTGCTGAACGACCTACAGACCTGGATTCCACAGCATACGCCATTGCGCATCCAACATATTATCGACTCGCCCATCCGTGGTCGGGATGGCAACCGCGAGTTTTTGTGCTGGCTGCAATTTGCCGATTAAGCAAGCGGCCTGGGTCTATCAATTCATCGATGGTGTAGCACATCATTTACAGGTATCTATGTGTAGCGGATAAAAAGAGTATTACGAGCTTTGCTTTCGTCTTTTTGGTAATATGCTGGTGCAGGTGATATGCTAAAGGTTAGTGGTTATCTACCTGAGAACAAACCATAATCATTGCACCACTCACGACAACGAAGGATGGTATATGGCACAGGACGAACGCCCCTGGAAGATAATGGAGAAACGCCAGGTCTTAGATTCGCCGTATTTGCGCATTCGTAGCGAGATGGTTGAGTTACCCAACGGCGTCATTCTGCCTGATTATTATATTATCGAGAACCGTGGTTGGGTGGGGATCGTCCCCATTACCGAGGATGGTCGCTTCTTACTCAACAATCAATACAAACACGGTATTGGTACGGAAGTATTGGAGTTTCCCGCCGGTGGCATCGACGAGGACGAGGATGATCCGCTGATTGCCGCGCACCGTGAGTTGATGGAAGAGAGCGGCTATAGCACCACGCGCATGGAACCGCTCAGCGAAATGGTCACCAATCCAACGAGCGCGGAGGCACGCGCCTGGTGGTATATTGCTTACGATATACGCAAAACGGGTGAACAGAAATCAGATCCGGCCGAGGTGATCGAAAACCGGCTCGTTACGCCATCCGAACTATTGCAACTGATACATCGCGGCCAGTTCGCGGTGCAGGGACAGATTGCCGCCGCCTATATGGCGCTTGAACGCCTGGGTTACTTACACATCAATGTGTGACCCACTGTGCGGTTGATCACCATACAAAAACTTTACAATTTTCTCGCGCTTTATTGACACATTTCTTATACACTATGAGAACGATGAAAATCCTTGTGATAGAAGATGAAGCGAATATTGTCCAGGTCATCCAGCTCTACCTTGAGCAGGCGGACTACACTGTGCTCCATGCGAACGATGGAATCGCGGGCATCGAGCTGCACGCCCGCGAACAACCAGACCTGGTGATCCTCGACCTGATGCTGCCTATGCTCGACGGTATGGAGGTCTGTCGGCGTATTCGCTCCTGGGCCAACACGCCCATCTTGATGCTAACGGCGCGGCAGGGGGAAGAGGACCGCGTTGCCGGTCTAGAAGCGGGAGCCGACGATTACCTGGTGAAGCCGTTCAGCCCACGCGAACTGGTCAGCCGGGTCAAGGCTATTTTGCGCCGTAGCTACACGCCCGACGCGAATAGTGATGTAAAAGCAGAAACCAGCCAACCCACAAAGAAAGTGGAGAAGGAAGAGCTCCACTTTGGTAGCCTCATTATCAATATGCCCGCACGCCGTGTCATGGTGATGGGGCAATCAATCGCGCTCACTGTCAAAGAGTTCGACGTGCTCGTAGCTCTGGCCTCGGCGCCAGACCGTGTTTTTACGCGTGAGACACTCCTCAGCCAGATCTGGGGCTATGACTACCTGGGCGATGGCCGCACCGTCGATGTGCATATCGGCACCTTGCGTAAAAAGCTGGAAGCCATCGCTGGAGCACCGCATCATATCCAGACGGTATGGGGCGTTGGCTATAAGTTCGTACCCAATCCTCCCACGCATTCGCCAGGAGCATAAACATGCATCGTCCTCGATTATTCCCACATAGTTTGCGTTTGAAACTGGTGCTGAGCTACCTCGGCGTCACGCTGGGTGCAATCGTGTTCCTGGCCCTCGCCGTCGGTTTCGCGGTGCAAAACTATTATGCCGATGTGCAGACGCGAATGCTCCAGGGGTGGGCGACCGGTTATAAAAATAATCTGATATACCCGGTATATCGTATTGAGGGAACGTTAGATATCCGGCAGATAGAAGGTTTGTTTCGTGCAGATCCCATTCCAGTCTTACTGGTTCTGAAGAGCACCGAAGCGCCTGCGCCGCAGTTGTGCACCGTTCCAGCGGGCCTGGATACGAACAATTGTAATAATCCGCAGATACAGGCCGCGCTACAGAAGGCCACGCAAACGCAACAAGATGTGAAGGGCAGCCTCAATGTGGACGACCAGAATGGCGCGGGAGCCATTGCAACGCGCTACCTGGCGACCCCGCTGATTTACAACGGCAAGATGATTGGCGTGATGTTCCTTCTTGCCACGCCGGTGAAGGACCCCAGCAGTGGTTTTCTCAGCAAGGACCCCAGCAGTGGTTTTCTCAGCGAGGTGAACTACACTATCTTGCTTGCGGGCATCCTGATGTCGTGTATCGTGGTGGCCTTCAGCTTTATCCTGGCGCGCCGCTTCACCAAACCAATCGAACAACTCACCGACGCTGCCGAGCACATGAAAAGCGGAAAATACACGCAGCGCGTACCCGAGCCAGCGTCACAGGACGAACTGGGTATCCTGGCACTGACCTTTAACGAGATGGCCGACACCATCGAAGCCGATGTGAACGAACTGCACCGCCACGAGCAATCGCGCCGCGAATTGATCGCGAATATCGCGCACGATCTTGCCACGCCACTGACCGCCATTCAAGGGTTTAGCGAGGCGCTGGCTGATGATGTGATCGTTGATCCACAGCAGCGTCTTGAGACCGTGCAGCGCATCGGTCGCGAGGTGCAAAGGTTGCGCCGCCTGGTTGCCGATGTACAACACATGACCTCGCTCGAAGCGGGTCGCATCCACATGGATTTTGCGCCACTAGATATGCACGAGTTGGTGGACGAGACGCTCGTGGTCATCGCAACCGAATGCGAGAACAAAGGTATTACGGTAAGCAACGAAATCGATCCAACAGCGCCTACCGTAATGGCCGATAGTGATCGCGTAACACAGGTATTGCTCAACCTGCTCGATAACGCGCGCCGCCATACACCCGAGGGCGGCAAACTCACCGTTGGAGCACAACCGGATGGGCGCTTCTTGCGCATCTGGGTCAGCGATACCGGCGTCGGCATCGATACGCAGGACCTGCCCTACATTTTTGAGCGTTTCTACCGCGCCGACCGTTCGCGCACGACCGCCACCGGTGGGAGCGGGCTTGGCCTGGCTATCGTCAAAGCCATCATCACGGCGCACGGGGGCCGCATCTGGGCACAAAGCACACCAGGACAGGGCACCACCATCACTTTTACGCTACCACTGGCCCAACAGAACTCGCAATCACCAGCAAACGCAAGCAAAGAGCTGACAAAAACATCATAATGTAAAAGCAGGCGGGCGGGCGAAATAACTTGACGATGCTGCCGAGATATGCTATGATCGTTAGGCCGAAAGCAACAGGCGACTCACGTTACCTGCCTAGCCCGCGTAGCTCAATGGCAGAGCACTCGACTCTTAATCGATTGGTTGGAGGTTCAACTCCTCTCGCGGGCACCCATATATTTATGCAACGTCCTTCATGATGAGGGACGTTTTTTATTGGAAAAACCACTGGGATATATGGCGATACACCTTGACATCCTCCAGTAATATTTTCTAAAATATAAACAGAGATTTATCAAATAAAGCTTTATTGATCCCCGTTCGTAGAGTGTAGGAGACGATTGTTATGAGCAAAGAGCAAGAACGCGTGATAGACTGGCGCGAACTCAAAGCGATGATGAAAGCGCTGGCGGGAGTCGCACGCCTGACCATCGTGTATCACCTGGCACACCGCCAGGACCAGGAAATCACAGTCAATTCGCTGACCGATGTGTTAAATATTAGTCAGCCGCTAGTCTCCTGGCACCTCAACAAGCTCAAACGGGCAGGATTGATCGAGACCCGTCGTGTGGGTCGCCAGGTCTATTGTTCGCTAAACCTGCCACGTTTTCAGCAATGTATCCGTCACCTGGAGGGTCTGATCGATCCCGCGTTTCAGGTCGAGGCACTGCCATCGGGTCCATTGCTCATCGAGGCCGACGCGGCCGCCGAACGTTAAGAAGAAGCATAGCTCCTGTTTCCTCTTCTTTTAACAGAATTTACATAACATTAAATCGAAACCTTAATGAACTGATGGTATGCTTGGGATGTGAGCAGAAAGCTCACCGGGCAGACTAAGAGCAGTATCGTTCAAGGTTATATTCACCATTCCTCAACCTAGGAGGTAGAGAAGGACCGCATGATCACTAGCACACGCGAAAACGCAACCAATGTATCGGGAAACATGGCGAACAAAGGCACAGCCACACTCAAGAAGTACGCGAGAATGACGCCCCAGGAGGCTTCCCACTCCGGCAAGATCGGTAAAGCAGACATCCATATGCATAGCACCTACAGCGACGGTATTGCAACCATCGAAGAAGTGCTTGCGCGGGTACAACAGGACACCAATCTCGATGTGATCGCCATTACTGACCACGATGTGATCGAAGGAGCATTGCGTGCGCGCGATCTGCATAATCGGCATGCTTATCGCTTTGATCTGATTGTTGGCGAAGAAGTCACGACCACCGAGGGCCATCTGCTGGGCCTCTTTTTGGAGAAGCGCGTCCCCGCCGGACTGTGCATGGAGCGCAGTATCGATCTCATTCACGAGCAGGGCGGCCTGGCGATTATCGCGCACCCGCTACATAAATTTTTCCGCCACAGTTGCCAACGTGCCGTAATGGATCGTATTCACGCCTCGCAGGATGTATGGTTTGATGGTATTGAAACCTGGAATGCAAGCTTCTGTGGCATCTACGCCAATTATATCGCAATGAGTGCCAACCGCGTGCGCTACGGTCTGCCAGAAGTCGGCAATAGCGATGCACACATGCCCACAGCTATTGGTAGCGGCTTCTCCTGGTTCCCAGGCAAAGATGCCCAGGAGTTCAGAGCCGCGCTTGAGCAAGGGCTCACCGCGCCGGGTGGCAAAATGTGGGAGGTGCAAGCCTACTACCACTGGGTTCGCTACTTGATGAGCAAAGAGGGTCGCATGGCACGTCGCATCAGCGCCGCCGCCGCCTAGTATACACGCATACCCATCGGCATATATTATGAGTGCAAGGAAGTATAAGCGGAATGAGGATGGGTACATAGATTTTTGCGTATGACTTTTGGGTAGCATGGTGCAGACGAATTTAACGGGCACCATGCTACCGTTGCATCCGCCGAAACTGCTATTCTACCACCTTAACATCGGTCCACGCGATTTTCTCACAAAAAAAACTGTTTCCTCCACCAAAATTAGCTAGTTCCAGCGAGACGAAGTGTGGTACAATAGTGATATGTTTAGCAGACGCATACAGCAAAGAGCCAGACAACTTGTAACCAAATTGATCCAACCCCTGGCTCGCTCAGGAATTACGCCGAATATGCTGACCATCATCGGGCTATTATTAAGTATAGTTACCGCTCTGGTCATTGCGCAAGGCTATTTGTTTGCAGGTGGACTGCTGGTGCTGTTTGCAGGCATTTTCGACATGTTCGATGGTGCGATGGCGCGTGCCCTGAATGCTGCCACCACCTTTGGCGCTTTCTTAGACTCGACCCTCGACCGCTACTCGGAAGGCATTATCCTATTCGGGCTGCTCTACTATGCTATTCAGCGTCCGGGCCTCCAAGATGCTCTTTGGCCCACGCACAATGAGCAGGCCTGGATGATCGCTTTCATCTTTATCGCGGTAGTTGGCTCGTTGATGGTCAGTTACGCGAGAGCACGCGCCGAAGGACTGGATCTTGAGTGCAAGAATGGACTGCTTGCCCGCCCCGAACGTGTTGTGATTCTGGCTATCGGACTTTTAACGCACACTGATATCTGGGCGGTAGCTATCCTGGCAGTTCTCTCGAATGTGACTGCCTTTGAACGCATCTTCTCCGTTTGGCGCACGACTCAGAATCAATTGCCACCATCGACGGAGCAGGCGTCGCAATCTCGCTATCATACCAGCTTCACGCGTCGTCACCGACCTACTAAGGTAGGATCGAACGAGGCGAAAGAGTCCAATGTTCAACCTATGCCCACCAGTATTCCGCCGTTTGGTGGTGGGAAATCTCTGCTGAATAGCAAACGGCATTCGACGACCAAAACTACCATACACAATTACGACCGGACCGGGCCGTAGTTCTAGCGCAGTGGCTCATGGCTGCCGAAAATATTGTTCGGGGTGGAACGTTTTAACCAGAGCCGATAGCTCGATGTAAGTGTTCTGCCCATCAGTGACACCTGTCGGCACGTAAGCTGGAATAGATATAATCAAATAAATGTTCGCCCCAACAATCTTCAGTCGAACATAGAGATAATCACCCTGCGCTCCGGTTCGTAGCAACTGAGACTGGAGATCTTAGTGACAACACATAATCATCATGAAGATCACGACGTTGATACAAACGTCGTTGAGAATTCACTTACCCCCAAATCCGAAACCGATCTCGCTGCTTCTGATGCCACTCCTTCCACTGCGGATGAAGAGGCAGGAGCGCAAAACACCGCTCCTGATACGACGCCAATGATGCAAAATCAACAGCAAGAGGAGGAGCAACAGTCGAAGTCGGCGACGCCTGCTCCTGCATCTTCCGAGACGCCCGAGCCTGAAGTGCAGCAAGAGTCCATACCAGCTACGCCGGTTGAGGACGATACACACGTGGCTACGGCTACACCTGCTGAGCAGGTTGAAGCGGAAATGGGAGACCCAGCAGCGCCCGCGACCTCAAAAGAGGAAGCAGAGATTCGGCCCTTTACAGCCTTTATTGAGGAGTTCCGTCAGGCCGAGGCTCGCCTCACCGCCTCGACGCAAGAAGCAGATAGCAATGTTTTCCAGTTGTTTCCACCTTCAGAGGCCGCGTCACAGCATTCCGTCAACGAGCAAGAACCGAGCCCGGAATCGCCACTAGAAGCGGTCATTGAAAGCATTGCGGAAGCACAAACAGAAACCGCGCAAGCATTTCCTCAAGAGTTGGTTGCAGATCACACAGAGGAAAACAACGACACGACCATTGCAGAAACCGCTGCTTCTGCGCCAGCACACGAGGAGGCAACCGTGATGCCACAAGAGCAGAAAGACAATACGCAACAAGAGCAAGAGGGTAAAGCAACAGAGGAAACCACGGTCGCTAATAAGCCAGCCACGTACGAGCGCGCAGTTTCGCCACTCCTACGCCCACCTTCGTCGCGTATGCGTTTGCCACGTCATGGTACAGCTCGTCATCGTGAGCCATTGGCGGAAAACCCACCCACGGCAACACCCGATGAGCAGACGGCAACAGCGATGTCTGGGGCAACCGACAAAACAGCAACGTCAACCAGCGAGTCAGCGACTCCTGAAGCGGAAAAGCCAGCCGAAGCCGAGAAGCCACGACCCGCTCGCCGCTATCGCTTTGATCGCCCATCGACAACCAGTAACACAACAAGCAAGGCGACGCGCGCAACCCATACTAGTAGCGTTGCGAAACCAGCGGAGGAAAATCGCGCTCAAGTGGCACACGACGTGCCCGCGCCAAACGTCGCAGAACCGCTAGCCGAAACCAACGCGACCAATGGGAAGAGCACACCCACAGTGACCTCCACTGCTAACGAGCAGCCGACAGCGAAGAATGGGAATACGCAGGAGGCAAGCGTTGCCGAGGCGAACGGCAGCATACCAGAGAAGGAACACAACGGCCGCAAGCGTCCAACGCATGAGCGTGCTGAACGGGCAAAAGAACAGCAAAAGGCCCAGACGCCCGCACCAGAGGTGCAGGCTGCACCTGCCGAGACGACCGAGGCCCCACCAACAGAAATTGCGCCCGAGGATCTGCCGCCGCTGGAATATGCCGACCTGCAAAAGGCCAATTCGCGTCGCCGCCGCCGCCATCGCCCCGGCACCAGCGTCAGCCCCAATCACACTGTTGGCACACCAAAAGCGCACAACGTGCCCGCGCCTATGCCGCCCGCACCAACGCAGCCCGCACCAGCCCCGGTTAACGCGGCAAGCCCTGCTGCAAACCAGGTTCCACCTGCTCCTCAGCAACAATACACGATCGTGTCGGGCTACACCGTCAATCAAATGAACCAGGGCAACGATGATAACAGTCCTTTTATGGGACCAGAACCATCCCCGGCTCGTGGAAGCCTCTTTACCCGCGAGGGACGCGTTCCCAGCCGCTCGGAGCTTCAACGTGGACCGACGACCCATAGCTATACGCCAGCACGGAGTACAGCGGATCTGTCATCAGCAATGCTCAACCAGTTTAGCGGTGCCATCTCGCAGGCAATCCAGACGCAGACTGACCGCATGGTAAGCGAGTTCCGCCGCGTGGCACAATCTCCTACCAACGTCTCGGTCTCCTTGCCACCGTTCCCTTCGAGTGAGCGTGTTGGCGTCTTCGTGGACGTGGCAAATTTGCTCTACTCAGCGCGTACGCTGCGCCTGTCTGTCGATTTCGGCAAGCTGCTAGATTTCTTGCGCGGCAATCGTCGACTCATCAGAGCCCACGCCTACTGTCCTACCAGCCCACAACCAGGCGATGAGCAGATGTTCTTGCGGGCCGTGAAGGGCCTTGGCTATCGTATCACCACCAAGGATTACAAAACGTTCTCCAGTGGCGCGAAGAAGGCCGATATGGACCTCGACCTGTGTATGGACGTCGTGCGTATCGTCGATGGTGGCGCGGTCGATTGCATCGTGCTGGTCAGCGGCGATGGCGATTTCATGCCGATGCTTGACTATTGTGCCGACCACGGCGTACGCGTAGAAGTCGCCGCGTTCGATGAGGCAACATCAGCGACCCTACGCCAGGGTTGTGACCTCTTCATCAACCTATCGATGCTCGACGGCATCCTGGCGAATAGCTAAACGACTCGCCAGAGTATAGCCAAGAGAAAGATGCGCTTTGCTGACCTGCGGTCAGCAAAGCGCATCTTTCTCTTATAAAAACCACACGAGCGCCATAGTGTTCCGTCAACCAGCTACTAGACACATCCATATAAAGTCTCTATAATCAGGAAGGATATTTTCCAAAAATTTCTATTTGCTTTCTTGCATCCATATATTTTCATGCTTTCTACACAAGTAGAAGAAAGGACTTGTTCATGTGCAGGTTCGCAAAACTAGCCCCCGCCACGCTACTGATGGTATTTCTCGTGATTCTCTCCGCGTGTGGTGGCTCTTCCACAACTGGAGGCTCCACACCTGCCAGCAAAACCAAAACAGTCGCGATTGTCACCGACACTGGTGGCCTGAACGATCAGGGCTTCAACCAATTGTCGTATCAAGGCTACATGAAAGCCCTCAAAGAGTACGGCTACAAGGAAAAAGTTATTCAGACGCAGTCGCAAAACGACTACGTGCAAAACCTCACGTCCGCTGCACAATCCGCAGACCTGGTGATCGCCGTTGGTTTCTTGATGGATACACCACTTGACAGTGTAGCCAAACAGAATCCCACCAAGTATTTCGCCATTGTGGATGGTTGTGCCGTGCCTCAAGGTCAATCCAACTGCGAGGCCCTACCCAATGTCGCACCCCTCTCTTTTAAGGAGCAAGAGGCTGGTTGCCTGGTTGGTGCCATTTCCGGGCAGATGGAAGTCGATGGCAAGAGCAAGGTGCCCAACCTGCTCGGCAAGAATACCGTTGGCGTCGTTGGTGGTCTCTCCATTCCCCCAGTCAACCACTATATCGCCGGTTACAAATATTGTGCCCAGAAGGTTGATCCCAGCATCACCGTGAAGGTTACCTATTCCAACACCTTCAACGACACTGCCAAGTGTAAAGACGCGGCTACCAGCTTGATTAACCAGAATCATGCCGACATCATCTTCCAGGATGCTGGTGGTTGCGGTATCGGTGCATTGGATGCCGCCTACCAGAGCCACGTGTACGGCATTGGCGTCGATAGTGACCAGGGATCTATCCATCCCAACGTCATCACCAGCGCCGAAAAACGCGTTGATGTCGCCGTGTACTCGACGATTAAAAACTTTGAGACCGGCAAATTTTCCAATCAGCCGCCGGTGTTCAACCTCAAAGTCAATGGCGTTGGCTATGCTAATGTGAGCAAAGACGTGCCCGCCGATGCTACGCAGAAAGCCAATGATTTCGCCAAGCAGATCATTGCTGGCGCATTGACCCCACCCGATACCATTCAATAGTAAAAAAGGTATGATGAATGACCAGGAGCGCTCGCGCTCCTGGTCATTCATCATACAAACTATATATCTACACGTGTGCCTGTGTCTCCTGCTCGTTTGTTTCTTCTTCCGCCAGACCATTGAGGGGACCTCTCATCTGGCGCTCGATATTGCGCAATTCGTTGGAGAAAATGCGCCGGACAATAGCGACTGTACTGGCATAGGTTGCATCCATGCCAAAGTACGAAAGGCTGCCCGCACCCAGGTTTTTGCCGCGTGTGTAGGGAGTATCCGAGGCATAGTGTAGAATACCCAGATCGTAGGGCAGGCGCACCAGGTTGATATTTTCATGCACGGGGTAGCGTGTCAGGTATTGATCTTCGTAAATCGCGTTCAAGTATGGTCCGCTCTCCATCTCTACCACGGTATAGTTGCTCTGATAGTAAAAATCCAGGTACTGGCGATTTTGCAAGTATGTGCCCTTGCCCGCGACCGCCTTCTGATTATCAAGCACCGAGCCATACAGCAGGTAAGGCTGCACATCCTGCACGTTAAAGCAATTATCCAGCCAGTAGGTATTCATGCTATGCTCATCCATAACCACGTTCGAGATCATCACATCGCCGATACTCCCGTTCAACGTCGCCGCCTTGCCCAGAATATAGACGCCCCGGATCTGGCTGAGGTTTTCCGTAATCTCACGCATCATGCGGTACGCGGCCATGCCCAACGGATAATCGATGTTGACAATAACGGCGTCACTCTTGGTAAGGTATTGTAAATGCGGCATACGGCAACGTGGATCGATATCTTCGGGGCGCAGTCTGGCGACCTCACAGATCTGCGCGTCGATCTCGATGCCGTGGCGAGCGTTGATGTACCACAGGCCGCGCTCCTGCTCCTCGCCCTTACGTCGCCTGACGAACTCTTTACCGGCCGTCGTCGTACGCATCCATTCACGTGCCGCGAAGTACAGGAAGTTCTGCCAGTTGCCGGGGACGGTACCCTCCTGCAATTTACGGCATTCGGAGCGCAAGTACTGATCTGGTCCCTTGAGTGCGTAGTTGATCAGTTCATCCTCGCGCCGCAGCACCGAACCCGACAAAAGGTTCAGCAGGCTATGCGTATTGCTCGATACGAAGTAGACCGGGCGATTGAGCAGACCACGCTGGGCCAGCAACGATTCCACGGGTGCCCACCATTTGCGGGTTGCACGCACAAAGCCGACATGCGAGCCGCCAAGCATACGCAGCATGAAGCTCTTGCGCTGCTTACCGATCATATGGAAATTTTGCCACAACAGATCGCCCCAGATCAATTCGAGGCGTTGCCAATCGTCCTGCGCGATATGCAGGCGCTCACGCAGCACTTTACTAATTTCCGCGAAGACCGGCGAGGTGCGGTCCATCGGCGTTTCCAGCAGTTGCATCGTGGTGGGATCGGCGTTGAGCAGGTAGTATAGCTTGTTCCATTCGATCTGGAACGCCACCAACACCGGCACAATATCGTCGGTATCGCTCACGCTCGCCACATATACAGCCAGCGTATCCTGACCATTATAAAACCACTTGCGCCGCCGTGCCGAAGCCGTTACTGCCTCCCAGGTGTTGACCGGAAAGCCCTGCTGTAAAAACAACTCTTCAGATTGTCCAAGCAGCACGTGATTACAATGGAGGATCGACGCTGGCAGCCGGAGCACGCTATAAATGAAGGCCGACATATCGGGATAGGGCGAACGAGCGTCAGGGTGTAGGCTCGAATCGATATTATAGTGGGCCTGGACCAGCGCCTTCAAACTGATCTCGCCAGAACTGCGCAGCAGGGTGTTATACGTGCGAATATACAGCTCGACGTCGCGTTTGCCTGCTTCGTGGTAGCGCTCGCCATGTTCCAATGTTGAGGTAAGCGCGGTCCTGCGCTCGTGTGAACTGTCTATATCTTCCAAAACTTCGTCCATTCCATTCGCTAACTCAGGGTGGAGTGTTTCTCGTGTCGTTTCAAATGCAGGAGGGTTGGTTGTAGGGTGGTTATACTCATCATCAAAGCTGTGTTCATTTCTCTGTTTGCGTACCATAGTGGTTTGCCTCTCTCTCCGAGGTACAATGTCACTCAATTTTATATTTCCTGTAATTATAACGGCTTGTCCAAACGATTGTACAGACTTTTGTGGGTGAATATGGAGAGAAGATTTTTTGACTTAAAATAAGGGAGTGATTTTTTGTGGCGTGGGTTGCTGTAGTCGTTGCTGCACCCATTCCCAACCTGACACAAAACAGAAGCAACCCCAAACCACTTCTTGTGTGGTTTGGGGTTGCTTTTCATACGTGGAAAGTGCCGAGAGCCGGAATCGAACCGGCGACACTAGCATTTTCAGTGCTATGCTCTACCGACTGAGCTATCTCGGCGCGTAGGTTTACTATAGCATGTCTCCCCTGGCTCGTCAATCCCCTATTTTCGTCTATTTTTCTTCACCGGCCCACTCCTTAAATCCTTCACCATGTCTAGTTATTTCTTCCTATGCTTCATCTTGTTTCAAGCTTATTCATGGTTATGCATGCGCTAATATGGAGCAGGAACACCCGTTGTTTCACAGCGGACCAGGATGTCTATGCGAACTGTCACAAATTCTATCTCGCTTGTTACGCAAAGACAAGCACATCCTCAAAAATGGCGTCTTTGCATGCATGCATGGAGGTAGGTAGGAAACATAGAGGAGGAATTTCACTTGGAAAAGCGCGCTCACGCGGCTATTTGGCAATACCTGCGAGCACATCGCTCCGCCCGCACCATCGCGGCATATCTACTCGTTGTTACCGTCATCGGTATTGCCTTCCTGAGTAGCACTTACGGTCAATCGGTTATCCATGCATTTGCACAAGGCCCATGCTCATCAAGCGACCAGACCTACATTGTACGACCTGGTGATACGCTCAATGCCATCGCCAAAAGTCACCACACAACCTGGCAAAAACTTGCCGCTCGCAATCAGATCGCTAACCCAAATCTTATCTTTATCGCCCAGCGGGTCTGCATTCCTGGCGGCAATAACGTACAAGCGTCTGCACCCACCACCACGCACTTTACACTAAGTAACGTGGCTTATCTAGGGAGCGGCAATCCTTTCCCATATGGGCAGTGCACCTGGTGGGCGAATGAACGCTACCATCAACTACACGGCGTCTATGTTCCCTGGTCCACTAATGCCAACGCCTGGCAGTGGACGGCTCGCGCCTATGAGAATGGCTGGCAAGTCTCTTCACAGCCGACCGTGGGGTCCATTATCGACCTGCAGCCCAACGTCCAGGGTGCTTACGGTTTGGGACACGTAGGGGTGGTGGAAAGCGTTCTCGGTAACGGCCAGGTGGTGGCCAGCAGCATGAATTGGGGTAGCAATCCCGGTCAGGTTACATCCACCAGGTTTAGGCCCGGCTCTGGTGTAACCTTCATTTCTCAAAATTAGCATCATTAACTTAGAGCATACTATCCTGGAGTTTCCCAACAAAACAAAGAAGGCATATCCCTTAAGGGAACGATCCCCCTTGCGGGATATGCCTTCGTCTATGGTAGCGACCCCCGCGCGGGGGTCGCTTACTTGTAGGGTTATCAACCCTCGAACGTCGTTATGAGCTGGAAGGAATGGCGCTAATGGTGACGCCAGTAAGCTTTTCGCTCGCTGCCTCCTCCAACTCGAAGAAGGGATGCGAGATGAACCAGCTCTGGCTGTCGAATGGCGGCTCGTCAGCGTGTGGTCGTACTCGTATATAGTTGCCGTCAGGCTGCAATTCGTGCGCGTTAACGGTATCGGCAAGAATCGGCTTGAGCAAACGGTCAATAATGTTTTTGCGTAAGACCGGAGACTCGATGGGGAACAGCGTCTCCACCCGATTGTTCAAATTGCGCTGCATCAGGTCCGCGCTTCCCAGATATATTTCTGTCGATCCATTGTTGCCAAAGCAATAGACACGGCTGTGCTCAAGGAAACGCCCCACGATACTGCGCACACGAATATTGTCGCTTACGCCGGCGATACCCGGACGCAAACAGCAGATGCCACGCACGATCAGATCAACCTGTACACCTGCCTGTGAGGCACGATACAGCAGCTTGACCATTTCGGGATCAGTTAAGGAATTACACTTAAAGAGCAAATGGCCATTGCCGTAGCGCTCCTGCATGCCAATTTCATACTCGATACGCTCGATAATACCCTGGCGTAAAGCAACGGGCGCAACCAACAACTTCTGATAGGTATTTTTCTTCGAGTAGCCGGTTAATGAATTAAAGAGTTTGGAGACGTCCTCGCCAAGCTCCTTATTGCTGGCAAAAAAGCCCAGGTCTTCATAAATTTTCGAGGTCGAGGCATTGTAATTGCCCGTGCTCAGATGGACATAGCGCCGCAAGCCATCCTGCTCACGCCGAATCACCATCGCCACTTTCGCGTGCGTCTTCAGCCATTTCAGCCCATAGACGACGTGCACGCCCGCGCGTTCCAACTCTCGCGCCCACCCAATATTGTTTTCTTCATCAAAGCGCGCCTTCAATTCAACCATCACCGCTACCTGCTTACCATTTTCGATAGCCCTTAGCAGTGATTTTACCACCTGAGAATTGGTACCGACACGATACAACGTCTGCTTGATAGCGAGCACCTGCGGATCTTCGGCGGCGGCACGAATAAAATCCACAACACTATTGAAACTATCGTAGGGATGGTGCATCAAGATGGGATGCTTACGAATTGCCGAAAAGATCGTATCATTATGTAGATCGAGATCGATAGATACGTGCGGTGTAAAAGGCTGGTCTTTCAGCTCTGGACGCTCCATGTGATGCAGTTCCATCACATCGCCCATGCCTAAAGGTCCATCAATGACGGTCAGATCTTTATTGGTAATTTCTAGATTGTCCAGCAACAGGTGACGAATGCGTGCTGGCATCGATGGATTGACAGCCAGGTCCACCACCGCACCGAACCGCCGCTCACGTACTTCTTGCTCAATATATTCAAGCAGATCCGACGCATCGTCCTCTTGAAGCTCGATATCGGCATCGCGTATTACGCGGAAGGGGTACGACTCCCAGACCTCAAAACCTGGGAACAGCATGTTGAGGTGCGCGGCAATAACCTGCTCCATCCAGACAAAAGCCACCGTGTTCGGATCCTCAATAGAAGTTGGCACGGGCACCAGGCGAGGCAGCGTCGGCGGAACTTTGAGCCGCGCGAACAGTTCATTCTCTTCCTTAGTAGAACCTCCCTGCGCCACATCGGTAATCACCACGGCCAGGTTCAGGCTACGGTTCGAGATATGCGGAAATGGATGCACCGGATCGACGGCCAGTGGCGTCAACACGGGAAAGACCTCATTTTCAAAGTAGATACGCATGGCCTCACGTTGCTGCTTATCAAGCTGCTCATAATCCAGAATAAAGACGTGTTGTTCCGCCAGCAACGGGACCAGCTCGTTGCGCCAGTATTGCCGCACCTCCTGTACTAATGGTGCCAGGCTCTGACGTACTGCATCCAATTGCTGTTCAGCGGTACGCCCATCGGGACTGCGCGGGGAGATGCGCGATATTGCCTGATCTTTCAAGCCAGCTATGCGAATCATTCTAAACTCGTCAAGGTTGGTCTCAAAAATGGAGATAAACTTCACGCGCTCAAGTAGTGGATGACGGCTATCCTTAGCCTCCTCGAACACACGGCGATTGAACTCAATCCAGCTTAATTCGCGATTGATATACAGATCAGGTTGTTCTATTTCTGATGATATGAGTACTTGTGGAGATTGATGGTCCATATATTTGCGTATCTCGACTTTTTACTTTCAACATTGCTAATGGTTACGTTTTATTCTATCACCTGAAAAATTTTAGCGCCAAATTGTATGCTCTCCTATGAAGATAGGTGATGACGTAGCCAGAAAGTCTGTACGGGCAATTTGTCTTGACAGTTGGCAATTTCCTGATGTATCATCCACAGGTGAGAATAAATTATGGCAATTCCAGCTCAATTTTTCACATGGGCGGTTGCTGAAATTGGTAGACAGGACAGACTTAGGATCTGTTGGTGATGAACCGTGAGAGTTCGAGTCTCTCACCGCCCATTTTTCTGATGTATCGCGTCGTTGGGTGGTCTATTGGTGGTGGTTACCTCTCTATACTTCCTCCAATCGTCCATATGTTACTGATGTGCAAGACAGAATAGCACCTGACGTTGCTTTCAAAATGCATTGAATGTGGTATCATAGAGGGAATATATTAGTCGTTGGAGGAAATGTGAAGGTCTCGGTTGAAAAATTGCCAACGAGTGAGGCCGTCGTTGCGGTTGATATCCCGTGGGATGAAATGGAAACGGCCTCGGATAAGGCGTATAAAAAACTAGTCAAGAAGGTCGATGTGCAGGGCTTCCGGCGTGGAAAAGCACCTCGCTCTTTGCTAGAACGTAAGCTAGGCAAGGAATATATCTATCAAGAGGGTCTGGATGATCTTATTTCAGAGGCCTATCGCGATGCGATAAAAGAGCACGAGCTGACTCCGATTACCCAGCCAGAGTTGGACGCCCCCACCTTTGAAATGGGGCAGCCCTACCACTTCAGCATGAAAGTGCCTATCGTCACGCCGGTTGAATTGGGCGATTATAGCGCCTTGCACTTCGACCGCGCAGAGGCGACCGTCACTTCTGAAGAGGTCGATAAGGAAATTGAAAACCTGCGCAATCGCCAGGTCACCTGGGAGATCGTTGAGCGCCCGGCAGCCATCAATGATCGCGTCACCGTTGATCTCAAATTGACCTCCGGTGACCAACAAATCTCCGATCTCAAAGACAATCCCTATGAGTTGACCGACGAGCGTCCTGGCCTATTCTCTGGCATGGATGAGCACGTCGTTGGTATGAACGTGGGTGAAACAAAGTCTTTCTCGACCACGATTCCCGAAGATTATAGCAACGAAAAGCTGGCTGGCAAGCAGGCTGACTATACTGTGACGCTGCATAAAGTCGAAGAGAAGCACCTTCCTGAAGTGGATGATGCGTTCGCGGCGCAAGTCAGCGAGGGGCAATTCGAGTCCACGGAAGACCTGAGTAAAGCCCTCAGCGATAACATTCTGGAGAATAAGAAGCGCAGCATTCGTGAAGAGTTGCGTGAGCAGGCAATCAAGAAGGTCATCGAGGACGCTACGTTTACCATCCATCCTCTGTTGATCGAGGAAGAGACCGAAGACATGATGCACCAGTTCTCACACGTGCTGGAGCAGCAGCATCTCTCGATGGATCAGTACTTGATGATGACGCGTAAGAGCCGTGAAGAGTACCTACAAGATTTGAAGCCTGAGGCGGAAGAGCGTGTCAAACGGCAACTCGTGCTGGAAGCTATCGCGGAGAAAGAGGGCATCGAGATTGCTCCCGAAGAATTAGAGATGATCTTCAATACCTACGCGCAGCTTGGGCAGCCGTTGCCACGCACTGAAAACCAGATTCGTTCGCTGGCTATCAGTTACCGCCGTGAAAAAGCTCTGACGCGCTTGTTAGAACTGACCACCGATCCCGACCCGGACGAGGTCAGTGAAGAAAGCGTTGCAGAGCTAGAAGCCGAGGATAACGCGCTGGCAGCCGCGCAGGCTGGTGAAGATGCTTCGGTAGAGGCTCATAATGAGAGTACAGATCAGTAGTTGAAGATAAACCATTAGGTACCGTGTTACGCTCGCAGGAAAGGTGACAGACGTGGCAAACTCGAAAAATATGCGTACGACCTATCGCTGCTCATTCTGCGGTAAGAGTCAGGACCAGGTTCAGCGTCTTATCGCTGGCCCTGCCGGTGTATACATTTGTGATGAGTGCATCGACCTTTGCCGAGAGATCATCGACGAAGAACAGGCGACCATTGCCAAGCCACGCTTGCAGACGGGCAAGGTGCCCACGCCGAAGAAGATCTATGAGCAGCTCAGCCAATATGTAATCGGACAAGAGCGTGCCAAAAAAGCGTTGTCTGTCGCTGTGTACAACCACTATAAGCGCGTCAATGCCGGTATGCAAATCGACGATGTGGAGCTTGGCAAAAGCAATATCCTGATGATCGGCCCCACCGGCAGCGGCAAAACCCTGCTGGCGCAGACGCTGGCGAAGATCCTGGATGTGCCATTCTGCATCGCCGACGCGACCGCGTTGACCGAAGCTGGCTATGTCGGTGAGGATGTCGAAAACATCCTTTTACGCTTGATACAAACCGCCGATTTCGATGTGGCGCGGGCCGAACACGGCATCGTGTACATCGACGAAATTGACAAAATCGCACGTAAGTCAGATAATCCCTCAATTACGCGCGATGTTTCCGGCGAGGGTGTGCAGCAAGCCTTGCTCAAAATCATTGAGGGTACCGTAGCCAACGTCCCCCCACAGGGCGGACGCAAGCACCCCCACCAAGACTTCATCCAGATCAATACCGCCAATATCCTGTTCATTTGTGGCGGTGCTTTTGAAGGACTCGAAAAGGTCGTCGAGCAGCGCCTTGGCAGCAATAAGAATATCGGATTCCGCTCCAAAGCCTCGCAAGATAAGCAGGAGGAGACCAAAAAAGATATCTCAATTCTTGCTCAGCTTAACCCCGATGACCTGCTCAAATACGGCCTCATTCCTGAATTTGTGGGTCGCTTGCCGGTGGCGGTCTCGCTCGATAGTCTGGATAAGGATGCGCTGATCCGCATTTTAACCGAGCCAAAGAACGCCATCGTCAAACAGTATCAAAAGTTTTTACAACTAGACCGTGTTGAACTGGTCTTTACGAAAGATGCCCTTGAGGCGGCCGCTGAAGCTGCTCTGAAACAACGGACAGGCGCGCGAGGACTGCGCACAATTATCGAAGATGTGCTTCTCGACGTGATGTACGAGATCCCTTCGCGCTCCGACGTGAAGCGGGTGATTATCAACGGCGAGGTCATCAGTGTGCGCAATAAACCGTTACTCGTCACACGCTCCGAGCGAGCAAATACGAGTTATTCAGAGGACGAATCTGCCTAGCATGGACGTGACTGTTTTATGTAATTGTGGAACCGTTATGAGTAATTCCTAGACAGGCGGGAACCAATGACTGAACAAGAACGCCAGGACATTGTACAAAAAACTGAAGATGTTTATCCACTCGTGGCGTTGAAGAACATCGTTGCGTTTCCGCAAAATCGTCATGCCCTGCCTATTGCGCGCGATAAAACCGTGCGGGCAGTCGAAGAGGCGATGATGCGGCCAGACCATTTGCTTATCGCTGCAACGCAACGGAGTGTTGATATTGATGACCCACAACCCGCTGATATCTACGCCACCGGCACACTGGTTGAGGTGATGACGACGCATCGCCAGAGCGATGGCAGCCTGCAAGTATTGTTGCGTGGTGTGGCGCGGGCCAATATTGAAGAGTATCTCGACCTGGAACCCTTCATGCGCGTGCGTGTTATGCTTCCTGAAGAAACGCAGCCGGTTGGCTCACAGGTCGATGCTTTCGTTCGTCATGCTACCAACCTTTTTGAGCGCTACGCGCAACTTAATCGTCGCTTCTCTGTCGATGATATCAATTCGATTGTCGCCATAAAAACTCCCTCTCGCCTTTCCGATACGCTGGCTGCTCATTTGATCTCCGATACCGCGCAGCAGCAAGATCTGCTAGAAACGTATGACCCTCTGGCCCGTCTGGAGAAGATCTGCGTGCAGATCGGCAATGAAATTGAAATCCTTGAGTTGGAAAAGACAATCCGCAGTCGCGTACGTTCCCAGGTTGATCGCTCCCAAAAAGAGTTTTACCTGCGCGAGCAACTGCGTGCCATTCAGGAAGAGTTGGGCATGGATACCAGCTCGGAGGCCGATGAACTGCGCAATAAGGTGAAAGAAAAAGACCTCCCGTACGAGGTTGCCGTCAAAGTACGCAAAGAAATCGACCGCCTGGAGCGCACGTCCTCACAATCTGCCGAATTGTCGGTGATCCGTTCGTACATCGATTGGATGTTGGCCTTGCCGTGGAACGAGCGCAGCGAAGACCGCTTCGATATCGAGGAGACGCGCCGTATTCTCAATGAAGATCATTATGGCCTGGAAGGCATCAAGGAACGCATCATCGAGTTTCTGGCGGTGCGTCAGTTGCGCCAGCAATTCGCCGACCGCGGTGGAAATATCAACGGTGGGCAGGGACAAATTCTCTGCCTGATTGGCCCTCCTGGTGTCGGTAAAACATCCCTGGGCCAATCGATTGCACGTGCGCTTGGTCGTAAATTTGCTCGTATCTCGCTTGGCGGTGTGCACGACGAGGCTGAAATTCGCGGACATCGGCGCACCTACGTGGGTGCACTGCCCGGTCGTATTATCCAAAGCATGAAAACGGTCGGCGTGCGCAACCCGGTCTTCTTGCTGGACGAAATCGATAAGCTGTCTTCGGACTATCGTGGTGATCCAGCGGCTGCCTTGTTAGAAGTGCTCGATCCTGGGCAAAATAACACTTTCGGAGACCATTACCTTGAGTTGCCGTTCGATCTCTCCGAAGTCTTTTTCATATGTACTGGCAACATACGCTATCAGATCCCGCGTGCCCTGTACGACCGCATGGATATTATCGACCTGCCAGGCTATATGCTGGAAGAGAAGGTCAGTATTGGCATGCGCCATCTGCTGCCAAAGGTGCTCACCGAGCATGGTCTGACACCACAGCAGGTCAAAGTGCCACAGACGGTCATAGAGCATATTGTTACCGATTATACACGCGAAGCAGGCGTACGCAGCCTTGAGCGCCAACTGGCAAACATTTGTCGCAAGTCGGCGCGGCGCGTGCTGGAAAAGCCGAACACACATATCCGCCTGACCTCCAATAGCCTTGAACAATACCTTGGCACGCCTCGGTACAGCACGGCCCCACCCCTGTTGCGTTCACAAGTTGGCTCTGCTATTGGTCTCGGTGTGACCGAGATGGGCGGCGTGATCCTGCCAGTCGAGGTGGTCACGATGGTGGGCAAGGGTGATCTGCTGATCACAGGCCAATTGGGCGATGTGATGCGCGAGTCGGCGATAGCCGCGCTCTCCTACATTCGCACACGCGCCGAGGCATTGAACATCGACCCCAATTTCCAGGATAGTATTGATATTCACATTCACTTGCCAGAAGGTGCTATGCCAAAGGATGGTCCTTCCGCCGGTATCACCATCGCAAGTGCGCTCATCTCTGCCCTGGCACGGCGTCCTGTGCGCGGCGATCTCGCCATGACCGGTGAGATTACGCTGCTCGGCACGGTGTTGCCAATCGGGGGCTTGAAAGAGAAGGTGCTGGCTGCTCAGCAGGCAAACATTACGCGCCTGATCGCGCCCGCACAAAATAAGAAGGATCTCGCGGATATTCCCGATAAAACGCGCCAACGTATACATATCACGCTGGTAGAAAATATGGATCAGGTGGTCGATCTCGCGTTGCTGCCACCACTGCCTATGCGCGACGAACAACCGTTGTCAGAGCCACGCCCGCTGCATAGAGAAGGAGCGCTCGCGCTACACAATGAACAGGATCTGCGGCGTACCAACGAGCCTGACGACGAGGCGAACGAGCGACCACCGTTCATTATCCCCCCAAACGACCAGGGGGCACCTGATCAGCATTCCTCCGCTCACGCGAAACGCGATAGTCAATCGTAATTTGAAAATGTGCTACCACTTACGTTTAGTATAGTAGTGTCTGACAACTTTTGTAGATATGATCCGTAGTAACAATAGGCATTGTAGTGATAGCACATTTGGCAAAATATTACCACGTGTGTTTCTTGTGAGACCGCTGTTTCATGAGGTAAGCGCTGCCTCGCCCTGGCGTTTTTATCTCATTGTTGCATAATCGAGAGGTATATTATTCATGAGTTATCACGATCCCAACCAGCAGGAGCAATATTCTGGCTCCAGTGAATATGGCCAGGGGTACAACCCTTCACAGCCTCAGCCGCAACCCGCTGATCCTTATAACAATACCCCCCGACCAGAGCCACAGGGTGGGTACTATCAGCCCAGTGGCGGCGCTCAGCAGCCGAATCCACAAGGTGGCTACTACCAGCCCGGCGCTAGCGCTCAGCAGCCAAACCCACAGGATGGCGGATATCAGCAGGGCGGGTATCAGCAGCCTCCCAACAATTACAGCCAATCACCTTACAATCAGAAACAATGGTTCGGTCAGCCTAGTTCGACGCTGACCACGTGGGGTATAGCTCCCAATATTGAATCGGCGCTTTGCTATGTGCTTGGCTGGATCACTGGCCTGATTATCCTGTTCACGGAAAAACAGAATCGCCAGGTGCGCTATCATGCCATTCAATCGATCATCGTTTTCGGCGGCTTGAACATTCTCGTTATTCTACTGGGCGTGATCCCCTTCCTGGGTCCGCTTCTGATACCGTTTGTCTCGTTTGTGACGTTTGTCGCCTGGGTCGGCTTGATAATCATTGGCTTCACTGGCTATCCCCTGAAGATACCGGTGGTCAGCGACTACGCCACCCGCTATGTGGACCAGTTAAAATTCTAAAAACAGTCGGTCCTGTGGCTTTTGTCACATTGAAAATGCGCTAATTGCATACATAAACAAACGCTGATGGTTTCGCGAAACCATCAGCGTTTGTTTATGTATGCAATACACGAAAAATATTGTACATCATGTGACGTATGAGCATGTCTGGCACAGCGGGCACAGCGGGCATGTCAAACAGGCAATTTGACCCAACAAAAAAGACCTGTGTGAGCGGGTGAGACGGCGACGTCCTATTTTCCCACGGGGCTACCCCCGTAGTATCATCAGGGCTGAAGAGCTTAACTTCCGTGTTCGGGATGGGAACGGGTGTACCCTCTTCGCTCTAGTCACCGGCTCACCTGCGCATACAGGTCTTTTTCCTTTAACGAGGTGTATAATAACACAGCCATCTAACGATGTCAACACTTTTTTTGATCAATTTTTCGGTAACGTATTTTTGCCCATAAATTTGTTCGTGCGTGCTGGATGCAACTGCTCGATGAGCGTGTCGGCCAGGGCCAGCGAATAATTTTGTCCACGGTCGTGCGGATACACCTGGAACATGTTCGCCACCCACAGGTTCGCCAGCGGCGTGTGTAGCGGCGGGATATGCTGGCGATAATCGGTTGTGACGATAGGTTGCGCGTAGGCCGCTGCACTCATCCAGCTCTCCGTGACCCAATCTGGACTGAACATGGGGACGATGCGCTTCACGTGCGGCAGAAATTCCTGCAGCACCTCTGCTTTGCTTTTACTAAAGAGCGGATCATGCATGGGCCGGTAATTGCCAAAATAGAGCAGGTGGCGTCCACCATACTCGGAGGGTGCGCGCAAGTTGGTATGCTCCACCAGGCTGGTGAACGGGTAGCCCGCGTCGCACATATTGATCCAGTAGCTATCGGTAAGCTGGCGATCAAGCGCGACAATCAGACAGTGTGCCCCATACGCCTGGCCCCAATCGTACTGTGCTCGATAGGTTTCCGGCAAGGCCGGGATCAATCGGCAGGTGAGCCGTGTGGGCAAGGTCGAAATGACGCGATCCACATGCAAGCTTCCCCCACTACTCTCGATGCACCAACGACCATCCGCTTGCTGCTCCACCTTTTCAACCCGCGTGCCCAGTCGCACACGACCACTGGCCTGCTCAATGCATTCGACCAACCGCTCATAAAATTGCTGGAAGCCGCCACGCATGTAGCCAAGTTGTGTGGTGCGATCATGTAGTCTGGCCCAGAACCAGGGGAGCGATATCTGTTGATAGAGGTCACCAAATTTGCCGCGCAACAGTGGCTCAAATAGCGTACTATAGGCACGCCTCCCCATCCAGCGGTCCAGCCAGGGATCGGCAGTCTGCCCCTCAAGCAGTGCGGGCGGCACCACTTTCAGGAAAGCCAGGACAGCGCCCGTACGCAGACGTTCGTCGATACGCCAGGGCTTGAAGCGCAACAAGGTAAGAGGCGAATCCAGTTGCTGTAGCGCACCATCGACCAGGCTGACCGTGCGCGGACGATGCCATTCCAGGCGATCCCCCAGGCCCAATTCATTGATGGCGCCAATCATCGTGGTATCGGAACGAAAAATATGGTGATAGAACTTTTCGAGCCAGGCATCGCCAATTTGAAAACCGGCCGCCAGACCACCCGCCAGCGGCTCTTGTTCGATAACGGTCACCTCTTGCCCGGCCTGCGTCAAGCGGCAGGCTGCCATCAGCCCTAACGCGCCCCCACCAAGCACCGCGTACTCCATATATTTGCCCATTCCCTTTTCTCGGTATGTTACGTATCCTAACATCAAAGGTACATGCCTGGCAACAACGGTAGCAGAGCAACGGCTCCTGGTCCTGGTGGCGTCATCACGCAGAACATGATATAATACGCGATACAATGGTACCAACACAGCTACTAAATTGCCCCGTTTGTGGTGAACAGTGCACCCAGGCAGGCAACACGCTTGTCTGTCCCCACGCCCACTCGTTCGATATCGCCAGAGAAGGCTATGTCAACCTGCTGCTGAAGAAGTCTACGGGCGACACCAGAGACATGCTGGTCGCGCGTCGCCAATTCTTGGAGCAGGGCCACTACCTTCCGCTTGCGAATGAGATACAGCGCCTGGTGCATACCTACCTGGCAAGCAAACAACACTTGTTTAGCGCAGCCAGGCCAGCCCGTGTGCTCGATGCCGGGTGTGGTGAGGGATATTATCTGGGTCGACTTATGGAGCACGACGACACCTCCTGGCCCGGCGAGTACCTTGGCCTGGACATTTCCAAAGACGCGATACGTATGGCGGCTAAACGCTACCAGGCGGCAGGTTTTGTGGTGGCCGATCTGAAAGAACGGCTCGTGTTGGGCACTCAAACGGTGGATGTGCTACTCGATATTTTTGCACCACGCAACGTAGCAGAGTTCGCCCGCGTGCTCGTTCCGGGCGGCGTAGTGGTGGTGGTGATACCCGGTCCGCGCCACTTGCTGCAATTACGCCAGCAACTGCCGCTGTTGCAGATCGAAGAGGGCAAACAGCAACACGTGCAGGACCAACTTGCCGCACGGTTCACGCTGTTGTCAACCATCCAGGTGCACTATTCGTTACACCTAGTGGGCGCGGAAATTTCTCGTCTGGTCATGATGACGCCGAATTTTTGGCACTTGTCCGACGAGACGCGCCAGGCGCTTAGGGAAATGAATACACTACAAACAGAGATAGATTTCACCTGTTTGCTCTGGAAACGCAAGGGCTAGGTGAAATGGTATAGCTAGCCACGAAAATAGCGTGACGCGCGTTGTTACTAGTAGTACTGCAGACGCTAGTATTTTTTCACGTTATTTCACATAAATTGGAGGACAGATGCGTATTCGCAAAGCGGTATTGCCGGTAGCAGGTCTAGGTACACGCGTACTACCAGCATCAAAGGTAATACCCAAAGAGATGCTTCCCCTAGTTGATAAACCAGCATTGCAATATATCATCGAATCGGCGGTCGCTGCTGGCATTGAAGAGGTTATTTTAGTCACCAGCCGCAGTAAACGCAGCATCGAAGATCATTTCGATTCCTTCCCTGAATTAGAGCAGATGTTGGAACAAAAAGGCAAGTTGAAGGAGCTTGAAGAGGTGCGGCGGATTGATCGCCTGGCCTCCTTTGCTTTTGTACGCCAGTCCGAGCCACTCGGACTGGGCCACGCCGTTTTGTGCGCCAAACAGCTCGTGGGCGATGAGCCGTTCGCGGTCATGCTGGGCGATAATTTATTTGATCCTGAAACGCCCAATTTGCCACGCATGATCGAAATTTATGAGCAGTACGGTAGCTCGGTGCTCTCGCTCTTCGAGTGCGCCGCAGACCAGGTCTCTTCGTATGGTATCGCCGCCGTTGACAACCTCAGCGCTGATACGGTCAAGGTCAATCACCTGGTGGAAAAACCCGCGCCAGAAGAGGCTCCATCTAATCTCGCCGTGGACGGCTGCTACATTTTGACTCCCGATATTTTCACTATTTTGGAGCAGACCCCGCCCGGACGCGGCAACGAGATCCAATTGACCGACGCCCTATTGAAACAAGCAGACGCCGGTCACTGCTATGGCTTACGCTTTCAAGGTATACGCTACGATACCGGAACCCCGCTCGGTTTGTTGACAGCTTCAATCAGTTACGCACTGAAACGTGATGACCTCGCACCTGCTTTGCGCGACTACATGCGCCAGGTATTGCAGGAAGAAAATTAATTATTGAAATGGATGGTTGAGGCGGCTTCGCCGCCTCAACCATCCATTTCAATAATTGCAATTTACCCCCGCACGCGCTATATTACCATCAGTAAATTATACGAGGAGCATCGCTTTGACCGATTTTGTGCTATTATTGCATTCTTATAACGTCTACCTGGTGCTGGTTGCGGCAGCCGTCACCGGCGTGTGGGGCCTCTTCCTCTATTTTCGCAAAATGGAGGTGCAAAAGGCCTGGCGCATTTTGCTGATCGTGGCCGCCGCGTTGGCTGGCATACAGGCGCTACTGGGTATTACCCTGGTCACTCTTGGTCTCAAGCCGGGCACCGGCACGGATCTCTACTACTTACATTATGTCTATGGGGCGATTGTGGCCCTGGGTATACCGGTTGCTGTAACCTACGCGACGGGCGGGCAGAAGCCACGCCGCGATATGCTCATTTTTAGCATCGCCGCGCTCGTCCTACTGGCCGCTGGTGTGCGCGCCTTCATGACCGGACCAGCACAATAAATACCAATGAGATGGAGTTCACCTGATGCGCGCTTCTTTTATGCATATCGCGGACGTACACCTGGGCTACGAACAATACGGTGTGCGTGAACGCTTCAACGATTTCAGCCGCGCTTTCTGGGATATCATCGACGAAGCCTTACGACGCAACGTTGATTTTCTTGTGATTGCCGGTGATCTCTTCAACAAGCGTGCTATCGATGCCCAGACCTTGATCCATGCCATCGAAGGTTTGAAAAAATTGAAGGAGCGCGCTATTCCAGTGCTGGCCATCGAGGGCAACCACGACCGCAGCTACTACCGCGATGGGCTTTCCTGGCTCCAATTCTTATGCTACCAGGACTACATCACGCTGCTAAACCCAATTATGCACAATGGCGCTCCCGAATTGACCCCCTGGCAACCGTCCACTATGAGAGGAGCGTACGTCAATCTGCTTGCCGGGCATCTACGAGTATATGGCCTGCCCTGGCAAGGGGCCGCGATTGGGCATAGCATGGAAGGCATGGTACAGGCGCTGGCAGCAACGCGTGAGCAAGAGGCGGCCAGCGGCGTAGAATATCGCCTGCTGGCAATGCACACCGGCATCGATGGACAGGTACCGCGCCTACAAGGTCTGCCCACCAGGGGACAGTTCGAGGCGCTACATCCCTATATCGACTACCTTGCGCTTGGCCACGTGCACAAACCCTACGAATTTGATGGCTGGATCTATAATCCTGGCTCAACTGAAACCTGTAGCGCCGAAGAATCGCAGTGGGATGATCGTGGCTACTACTACGTCGAGATCGATACCGAGCAACCAGAAAGCATAATCGATCCTGAACGCAAAGAGCAGGTTCATCACGCCGTGCACCTGAAAAGTCGTCGCAGGCCCTACGTGCGCCACGATCTGCGCGTGGATGGCCTGACCGACGCCGATACCCTGTACGCGCGCCTCGACGATTATTGTCGCCGCGAAGGGGTAAAGCACCAGGACGATGCCCCCCCGGTCGTGCAAATTTACCTGGTCGGTACGCTCGGTTTCGACGCAGGAACGCTGGATCAGCAACGGATGGAAGAGATGGTGCACAGCCATTTCCAGCCACTCTACGTGCGCATCGAGAACCACACAAACGACCGCGACTACATTCCCGACGATGGGGGGATCGATGGTCGAGACCGCTCGCAGTGGCACGAGCTTGAACGCCGCGTCTTCGAGCAGCTTATCGTCGGCATCGATGATCGCTACCTGCCCACCAAAGAGCAGTGGAGCGCGGTGTTGTCCGACCTGAAGCAGCGAGCACTTGATGACGAAGATCCCGAACAGATTGCGCAATTTTTACGCGAGAAACGTGAAACATTATTGGTACATGCACCAACAATGCCGGTGACGCAGGAGGGCAGCTAACCCTCCTGACTATCTTACCATTCGCGGCGGAAGGTCCCTGCATGCATGCAGGGGGATGGAAGCCGCGCCGCCGGCAGGCGCAGAAACCCCTTGACAGGAAGAGTCGTGTATGGTACCTTTGTTCTAACAAGGCTCCATACGTCCATACGGTGAAAAGATGCATGGCAGGAGAACCTCTCTCTTCTCTTCGTTGGTGTCGCCTGGAGGCGGGCGCACGTCGCAACGAAGAGGAGCAACCAGCCGGCTGGGGAGGCCTTCTGGCCTCCTCACGGTCCTGTCCTCTCCCGTTCGAGTTGGTCGGCTTGAAATGCTCTCGGTCTCCGACAAGAGCCTCGTCGCCAGATGAGGAAGCGTTGGAACGACGGGAGCACCCCTCGGCTTTTCGCCGCAGGGAGTCTCAGGCGCACTCTTTGTCCCAATATCTGTGGAGAAACGTTCCTCTTTTTTCGGGCGGCCACGCTTCACCGGCATTTGCAGGTGATTCAGTTTTCTGTTGAGGGCCAAAATGCAACCATAGGTACTCGGAGAAAGGTTGATCCCTTGCTGCAACAGCGCCGTATAGATACGGTACGCTCCCAATTCTGGGTTCTCCTGGAGGCGCTTCACCGCATTCATGGCTCTGAGATCCGTCTTGAGGGCGCGTTTGTGCCGAGCGTGTGATTTCTCCTCTAGGCCCACGAACTGCTCTGCCGCCCAACGATTGAGGGTCGTGTGAACGGTTTGCCGCGAGGTGCCCAGGTACTCGGCAATCGAGAGAGGCATCCACCCTTCAGCGTGTAACCGAATGATCACGCGGCGGTTTCCCCGCTCTGCCGAGATCGCAGATCCGGCAGAGCGGGGAAACCGCCGCGTCGTGCGCGAGGGCGAAGGTCCGTCTGCCAGCACCAACTAATTGGTGTGATGCGAGGTCTTGCGATTGAATTGTACATAGCAGATGCGGGCAATCTTGTGTAACGACAGTCCTGGATACTCTGCGTGCGCATCAACAATGGCCTGGCGCATCGGGGGCGGAAGCGTCCGCTTATCCTGCTTCGGGATCGCTGGCGGCGAAGTTGGGGGCAACAAGAAGCCATGCCAACCTGATCGAACAAATTCGCTTTGGCGTAAAGCGTTGTCTTGGAGATGCCCGTTTCCACTGAACGCTCTTGAGGACTCACCCCGAAAAGCACGATGGGGCGCAAGATCTCATAGTGGATCTGCGTTGAATCTTTAAGTAACGGACGGATCTGCGACCACTCATGCGTCGGTTCTCGACGCTCGTATCGCTGTTTGGGCATGGGCACCCCTTCTCTCGCACGAGGCATCTACAAACAGATCGTTTCTCCTTTGGTCCTATTTTAGAGCTTTTTAGGGATACGAGCAAGGTTCATGTGTTCCAGACTGCATGTTTTTATTCCGGGAGATCCTGTCCACCAGAATCAAGCATCATTTGACCAGGTTTCTACAAGATCTCCGCAATCGGGGAGTTGCTGAGATCGATCTGATCATCACAGATGGGCATGATGGACTCTTGGCAGCCGTCGGTTCCTTGTTTAGGGCAACCCCACGCCAGCGGTGCCTGGTCCACAAACAGCGCAATGCACTCAACGCCATTCCCCATCGTGAGCGGCAAGAGGTCACAGCAGAATTAACAGGGATCTGGAAGCAAGAGAAGAAAGAAGATGCGTTCCTCAATCTGGCAGCGTTTAAAGCCAAGTACCAGAAACGTTATCCCGAAGCCATGCGCAGTGGTGCGCCCTGGCGCATGACTTACTCGTGGCGGAATGCGCGCCTTATTCTATCACCTCCTCAAATTGAGATGTGCTTGCCATTAGACAGACACAGAATGTACGATTTGAATAACGTATATAATTCAAAGTCAGTCTGTGCCATAAGGAGCGATTGCCGTGTCTAAGACCAAAACAACCCATGAGAATCAGGCCCAGAGGCCAACTGACGAGGTTAGATCCTCGACTACGTTTGTACTGGATAAGAACCTTGGCCTTCCTATTCATCAGAAGCCATGGGGCGAGGTTCTGTCCGAAGCAGGAATCGTCGCCGAAGCATCCACCGACCTCGTCCATATCGATCAGTTGCTCGCCGATCACAGGCCGGATATGGCCTATGTGCCTGGGGCGGATTTCTGTGTAATGATCAGGAAGGGAAACCACTACTACTGCGGCTTGGCCATCGCGACCTCGAAGTTCACCGGTTTGCCGACCCAGCGCACGCTGCTTGTGGTCCGCAAGGACGACCCAGCGAACAGCATTGAAGATCTGGCTGGTGCGGACTACGGCTACATGAACAAGTCATGTACATCGAGTTACTTTCCGCCCGCCATTATCCTCAACCGACAGGGAAAGAGGCTTAACGAGTTCTTCAAGATTCGGGAGGTTCCGGGATGGCAGAACCGGGTAGACGCCGTTGTCTCGAAGGATATCCGGGCGACGATGATCCTTGAGGACGTTTGGAAAACCACGCCGAAGAATGCTGAAGACACGAAGATTATCGGTCAATTCGATCGGTGCCCCCCAGGCATTGTGATCATCCGGCAACATCTGGATGAGAAAATATCCCATCTCCTCCTCGATAAACTCCTCGCATGGATGCCAGACTGGAAAGACGTCTATGGTGCATTCCGATCCTATTACTACGCCGACGTTCAAACCTTCTCTCACTACCTCAACGAGCTTCCAGCAGACATGATGTAACTGGTTTGCAGGGCAGATCACACTCTGTCCTGCAAACCAGCTCAATGCTTGAGGACTTTATACGTCAACACATTCCGGTATATGGCCTAAAATGCGCGAGACACCATGCCGAAAGTTGGGTCTTCCGCACTTTCCGTGCTCA
>DATAYF010000242.1:0-5251 GCA_036272735.1 Ktedonobacteraceae bacterium | reverse complement strand
AGTGGGGTACTGTCAATTATCCCGGAAGCCCAGTCCTAACGGATATGGGCAAGCCACCGCCTTCATGCGTGTGGTCATTGACTAAGAGCTCTTCCTCACAAGTAGGTAAAAAAAGATATCAGATATTCTCATCAGCATTCTCACAATCGTCTCATAATCCAGCGCTATTCTAAGGATGTACAGGAAATGGTCCTGTACGAACATAACATTTGAAAGGAGTACATTATCATGGTAGAAGCAGTTGGATTAGAGAGCGAAAGTATCGAGACCAAAGGACATGAGAGTGATGGTCCTGGTGGTCCCAATACCCAGCAAGACGGAAATTTCGAGGGTAACTACTAGTCCCCGTCGATCCTGAAACGTGCGCAAACAAGAAGGTCAGGCAAGAGAGTAAGTATTCTCTTACCTGACCTTTTTCTTCATGTCTCTCATTTGCTAGGAGGGAAGTTGCTCGCATTGCAGAGATGTACACGAAAAAATGTAGGTTTGTCGATAGATATATGAGAGAGGTCACTTTGAAGTATCCCATCTTTTAACAGTGAGTTTGTTCTCTTGACTCGTCTTATAGCGGTGCTTCGGGCAAGGAGAAATATGATGCATCCTCTACTCACAGAACTTATACAATGCTATCCAGATCTGCATGATTGTATACCCGATGTGGAACATGCTGTGACACTGATGGAAACGGCATTCCACCAGGATGGTAAGTTGCTGGTGTGCGGCAATGGTGGAAGCGCGGCTGATAGCGAACATATCGTCAGCGAGTTGATGAAGGGCTTTCAAGTACAGCGTCCGCTCATGGCAGAAACACGTGCCGCCCTGCGTGATCTCTTTCCAGACGACGGCGATTACCTTGCCTCACACCTTGAGGGCGCGCTACCAGCGATTTCACTGGTCAGTCAGACAGCACTTAACACGGCTTTTGCGAACGATATGGCTGCTGATATGATCTTTGCGCAACAGGTATATGGCTATGGCAGACCGGGAGACGTGGTGCTGGGTATCAGTACGTCCGGCAATTCGTGCAATGTATGTCGTGCATTGCAGGTGGGCCGAGCCTTTGGCCTGCACACGATTGGCTTGACAGGTGCCAGTGGTGGTCTGCTGGCAGCAATCTGCGACGTGACAATTCGCGTGCCAGCGTCTACGGTCTCCAAAATTCAGGAACGGCACCTGCCCATCTATCATGTATTCTGTGCCCTGCTTGAGCAGCATTTTTTCCCCGCTGTAGGAAACGATGCGCAGGCAAGCTCCATAAGTGCGAATCTAAGCAAACACGATGGAAAGATTACACGAATTGCTCGCGGGGATGGGTAACACTATTCATAGTATCACCCATCCCCACGGGTTTTCCAAGCAATCTCGCGCTGTTTGCTACACCCCAACGAATAAACGGCTATCCTCATCCGTCAGCGGGTCAACCTCGCCTAGCGCCGCTGCGTGGGCGAACACAATTCCTGGTTGCCTGCTCCGCAGCGCACGCGCCAGCACGTGATAACTATGCGCATGATCCGCTATGTGCACGCTTACTTCGGACTGCTCTATTTCCTGCAATACGGACGCAAAGGTTTCGCGTGCAGCAACCGCTGCGGCAAAAAGCTCTTCTGGGGTCAATCCATCGCGGTATCCATGCTGGATGGGCACCAGACGCCCGTTCACGTCCAATGTTGCCGGTTGCCCATTGCTGAGACCCAGCATATGCCGTATCTCCCCGCTGGCTCCGCTTTTCACCGCCAATAACTGGTTGCCAAAATTGCTATTCTGGTAATCTGTGCAGGCCGCCAGTGCCTCGACTTGCACCTCCCACTCATGCTCGCTTGATTGCACAGGATAGCATCCATCGAGGCCAATGAAAGGTGCAATAGATGCACCCGCCGACTGCGCCGCCGCGAATCCACGTCTACTTAACTGCTCAATTACCACCAGTGTTTGCTCCACACCATCGCGTTGCAGCACGCGTTGCAGCGCCTCGCCAAGCGTCGTTTGCGTAACCACGCCGCTCGAACGCGCAACCTCTATCGTGGCGCAGTCATTCAGTGCTTGATAGCCTTCCGCGCTACTACTCAGGTAGGCCAGTCCCCATAGCGCTTCGAGCCGTGGCAGCAGCGCGGGCAGGATCGCCGGTTCACGCGTGAGGTGCGCGGCAATACTGAATGTGTCGCCAGCTTCGCGCTGTCCCGCGGCGGTCAGTGGTAAGAAGATGGCGGCCTGGTCTCCATCAAAATCGGCCCGCAGCAGGCGACAGGCCAGCGTAGGTAGACGGAGCACCCGGCCTGGATCACGCACAGGGTGAAAGGCGAGAAATGCCTGTGGTGTGAGCGCGGGTGAGCGTTCCAGCAGTACCCACGAGCGCGCCATGATCTCATCCAGCGCTTGCGCTGCCTGCTCTCCACGCTGCTCAGCAACATCCAACCCTACAACACGCGCCACCTGGGGACCAAACAGCGCCCATGCTATTTCATCGGGAATGCCCACCTGGTCGTGCTGCAAGCGCGCACCAGGCGCGAGCACGGCACGTCCACTAAACAGTACACGGGCCTCTAGTTGTAGCTTTTCAGGTGGCAGTAAGGCCGCAAAAAATTCCTGGACGCGTGTCGTGAGCTGCTGTTGCGCCTGTGCCAGCAAACTCGCCGGTGCTCTGCTACTACGTACGCGCCCAAGCCGACTATTGGCTTCGACCAGCGCGCCGTATTCCGCCAGTTCGGGATAGACACCAACATGCGTTAGTCGCTCGTCAGGTAGCCAGGGATGAGGCATGGGTTGAGTGAGTTGCAACGCCTGCTCTGGTCGCGCCAGCCTGAAGGTCAAAGCTTGCTCTTGCAACGCCACAGCGATTCCGGCCGCGGTGAGACGCCTGGTCAGTTCGGCGAAACTGGGCGTTGGCGCGGCATTTTGCGTGATGGTGCTCTCTCGCACACGCTGGAGCAATGTTCCCGCGTTGCTGGCCGTAGAAGCGCGGGTGTTGTACTGCTCTTTGATGGTCTCGTTTGCGCCTGCCGCACGCAGTGCAGAATATTCTAGCTCACCCTGACGCTGCCCGCGTTGTCCGTGGGAACCCGTGACCGCAATCTGTATTTTATCGTGCGCCAGGTGATCGAGCTTGCCCCAATACACCCAACCGAAGGTGCTACTCTGCTCCAATGGCTTGCCATGCACAAACAATTGCGCCTGTCCTTCTTCCGCCAGCCCCGCCTGGCGCAACTGGGTGCACATCTGCGCGGCATTTGGTGCGTGTAGCGGCGGCACGATAATCGGATTACCCTTTTCATGGGCCACACGACCCATCACGGCTTCGTGTATTGGTCCGAGGGAGAGCCGCGTGTGAAAGTTGATGGCATGGAAGATGAGTTCGATCGGCATGCCATTCGCCAGGTGCGGCATCTCTTCGTCAGGTAAGATTCTACTCACAACGCCCTTAGTACCATGCCGATCGCTGAGTTTATCACCAGGCTCGACGGCACGCGGATAGTGCAACTTGCGCGCCGCCGACCTGCTCAGAACGATACCCTCTTCAAAGGTGTCTTCGCCCCACGAGACGAAAGCCGTGAGCAGATTGCGCCCACACCAGAAATCGGCGTTTTCCGGCTCGTTGCCACTCTGGACAAGCGCGGGTTCTGGATCGGGCGGCGTGATCCACTGCCACTGCATATTTGCTCCCATGAGTAGCTTGTAGGGATGATTGTGCTCCAAAAACGGGATCATGGATGCCGAAAGTCCCAACCCTGCTTCTGGCCGCTCGTCCACGATCACCACCCGCTCATCCTGTATACTGGCCCCCACGGCTAGCGTGAGGATACGCGCGATATTTGGTCCTTCGGGTGTCTCAAATGGACAGGTGCGCCCCATATGCCCAGGTCTGAAGAGATGTTGGCGATCTTTGATGAAGAGACGCCGCAGATGCTGCTTTCGAGAGAGCCAGTTGGTAGCACTAAGCCATTGTACGAAAATGTTGTCCCGATCCTTGTTCGCGAAAAATTCCTGTGTCCACACGTCGAGCGGCAACCATGCGCGTAATAGCGTCTCATCCCAGGCCATATCGGCGGGCGCTTTGCCCAGGCGTTGCTGAATATACTCAAACAACTGCTCGCCCACGCACAGTACACGAGCGCTGGCAAGGTCGTCATGTTCCGCATACGGCACCACCGCATATTGTTGTCCGTTGATGACGAATAGACCTTCGTCGTCGGGCTGCAGCAAGTTGCTATAAGTAGCAGTTGCATTGCCGACGGTAATGGTTACCTGGTAGGTGTAGCGTTCATCGCTGGTGTTCACCTGGCAATCTATCAAGGGTAACCGGGTTGCCAAAAGTTGGGGTAGCTGCTCGTGTAAAAAACGCTCAAAAGAGGCTTTGTGCCAGGGGGCAGCAAATGTAACAGTCATGCCATATCCTCCCATTCTTTCGCGAGATCTTTCCATTCCTGGGCCAAGCGTTTGGTCGCGTAGTGCAAACGCGATTTCACTGTACCTTCGGGAATACCAAGCGTTTCCGCGACCTGGCGCGTCTCCAGCGCGTCATCGTATAACAGGTACAGCACTTCACGTTTCTCCTCTGGAAGCTTGTTGACGAGTTGGCGCAGCAAATGCAGGCGTTCGGTCGTTTCCAATCGTTGTTCTGGTCCCGGCTCACTGGTATCGATCATCCAGCCGGGCACAGGTGGCTCTTCCTCGTACATTGCCGCGTCGTTGGGAATTTCCAACGGCAACTGCCGATGCCTGCGCGTGCTGCGTACATGATTGAGTGCCAAATTGGTCGCAATACGAAACAGCCAGGATTTGAACGTTCCTTGCCCGCTCCACTGCTTCGCGTGCAACCAGCTACGCAGAAACACCTCCTGCACCACGTCTTCGGTGGCGGCGTCATCGCGTATCGTCTGCCAGACGTGGCGATAGATCACCTCGCGATAGCGTGCCGAGAGCAGTTCAAAAGCGTTCGGATCGCGCCTACATAACCGTTCAGCCAGCTCATTGTCGGATGGTACCATGCAAGAAGCTCCTCCACTCATGCCTTCTGGAGATAAAGACACCACACAGGGCACGAAAGTTCACTTGTATAGGCACGAAAAAATGGGAGAGTGGCAAGCTTCGTAGACGCAAACGTAAGGCATAAATTTCTGAAGATAAAGTACATAAAAACATCCCTATGCATAAAATCATCAATTTTAAGTATCGACAGGTGCCAACACATGCCGTCCACTCGCGCTATCACCATTTGGAAAGGAAGTTCCAGGCTATGGCGGGCTCATGGGATAGT
>DATAYF010000241.1:0-5608 GCA_036272735.1 Ktedonobacteraceae bacterium | reverse complement strand
AGAAACCTGGGAGACTGCTGTAATTCCGGTCACTAACGCAAAAGCCGCGTTCCAATCGCGTATGAAACGTTCCATACTAAAGCGCTCATGGGCAAGCTTCCTGGCCTGTTCTCCCATGCGCTTTGCCTCTTGTGGATGAGTGAGCAGAAATTGCATCTGCTCACTCAATTCATCGACATCGCAGGAGAGAAAACCTTGCTTGCCTTGTTCAATCACGCCAGGAAGCTCGGTAGTTGCCAGCGCAACGATGGGCATGCCGATGGTCAAACCCTCAATAACCGCCAGTGGCAGGCTTGTATAGCGAATGGGACTGAACAGAAAACGGTATTGAGCCAGTGTGCTATGTAGGTGTCGATAAGGAATGTCGCCCAGGCAATCAGCCATGCCCTCGTTTAGCATTCCAGCAAGGTCGAGTGGAACGCGCTTACGCAACGCTAGAAACAGATCATGGCCGACGAGCCGCCCACGCTGCGGCATGCCGTTGACAACGGTTATACCTTTCTCACGTGTACCCTGGTAGGCGACTGGTGGATCGATTACCACGCTGTGCTCAATGACCCGTGTCGGCGTGCATCCACTGTCCCACATCAAATGGTTATAGTGCGTCACATGCACCAGCAGCATATGTGGATCATCCACGATATGCTTGCTGTCGGTCGGGTGTGGCCGAGGAGCGTTGTGCTCAAGGTAGACCTTTGGCAATCTGAGCTGTGCGGAACTGAGCAACTCGTATTGATCCACTAAATAGTTTTGGGGAGCCTGCAACAGAATAAGGTCAAGGTCGAGCTTGTGCACCTCTTCAGCGGGCACCTCGTGCAGCCACGCGGGCGTATCGAACGTGGGACCGCGGCCGCCGTAACGTTCGGGCCGACCCACTTTGTAGGGCACATACCAATCGTGCTCAATTCGCGCCAGAGAGTTCAGATAGCTGCCGTGAATATGCCAGGTCAGGATTTTCAGTCGTTTCATGGATGACCCTTTCCGCAACGCGTAAGACCATAGCGGGTGTCAATCGATGGAGGCAACGATGATCGATAGGACATTCCCAGTAACCACACGGGCTGCACTTCACCGCGTGCCGCACGGTAGGATGCAGCCCGTGATCGAGTGGTGCCCAGCGTTCATACTCGGCCGGACCAAAGATGGTGACGCTCGGACAATGCAACGCACAGGCCAGATGCACCGGACCTGTATCGTTACTTATAAAAAGATCGAGTTTGCTTAGCAGCCCAGCCAGGCCACCTAGCGAGGTGCGTCCGGCGAGATCGAGTGCTGGCATCTTCATCGCTGCGACGACACTTTGCACGCTCGCCTGCTCACCGGCACTGCCGGTTACAACAACGTGGGCTGCGAAACGCGAGGCCAGTTCGTCAGCAAGCGCAGCAAAGTACGCAGCAGGCCAACGACGTGCAGGACTACGCGCACCCGGATGGATACCCACCAGCAAACGACTACGATCACGCGCACCCGGATGGATACCCACCAGCAAACGACTACGATCACGCGCACGCTGCTGTTGGTGATTATGCCAGTCGGGAAGTTCACTGAGTAAGGCGTTGGCCTCGCTATCGTCAGCAGCGCACAGCGGAAACTCTAACTGCGTGCGCAGATCGGTACAGCCCAACAAGACAGCCAGACCCAGGTTACGCACTATTTCATGCTGCTGATCGGGGTATAGTGCCGCAATGTTCAGCCCGACGGGGTGCACGCCGGTATAATACCCGGCGCTGATACGTCCCCCCAGCGCCTGCGCCACCATATTGCTGATTGTTCCGCTGCCATGCATCTGTACGACCAGGTCATAGTGGTAATCGCGCTGTTCACACAGAAATTGCGCAACATGCATAGGATTGCCTTCACCTTCCGGCAGACCGGGATAGCCCGGAAACGCTACGAAGCGGTCGAGAAAGCTGCGATAGCGCTCCACGAACGCGGCCGCCCACGGCAAACCGATCAGCGTAATCTCCGCGTGTGGAAAATGTTGGCGCATCGCTCGTAACGCGGGCACAGCCACCAATAGATCACCAAGATTGAGTGCCCGCAAGATGGCGATGCGTTCAGGTTGACGAGCCAAAGGCTGGGTGGTCCTACTCACAGGCACCCTCCTTATCCAGTGCAGCATCGGGCGGTGTTAGCCCTACCTCATTCAGCAATGTCCTGGCAGCATCCACCACCGTTTGTGGTGCGACCAATCGCAAGCAGTCATGTTGATATGGGCAGCGTCGATGATAACAGAGACGACACGGAACCTCGTGATACAGCAAGCGCTGCGGCACGCGCCACGGTCTCCATTGCTCAGGTGGATTTGTTAAAGCAAATAGCGCGACAACAGGAGTTTTCACGGCAGCCGAGATATGCATGGGGCCAGTATTATTGGTAATCGTGAGGTCAGCGTGTTGTATAAGTCCGCATAGCTCTGCAAACGATAGCGAACCAGCCAGAGGACAAAGGTGCGCGTGATAGTGCGGCGATATTTTCTCGCATATGCGCGCAACAAGATCTCGCTCATTCGCGATGCCGGTCAACGCCACATAAGCGTCAAGTTGCTTTACCAGAAGCTCAACCACCTGCGCGTACATCTCCCAGGGGTATGTGCGAGATGGCATGCTACAACCAGCATGCACAATCACCAACGGCCGATCAGTAAAATGATGGCACGTCAGACGCTCCATAACAGCTTGTTTGGCGTCAGCGGGCACATTGAGCTGCATATCCTGTTCTATCGTCTCAATACCCAGCGCACGTACAAGATCGAGTCCACGCTCAACCTCGTGCAGCATGCGCTCAGGATGCTCATGACGCGTCGTTAATAGCGAGCCAGGACCATCAACAGAAGCAGCCAGGCGCAGAGGAATATCGGCCAGATAGCACAGGTAGGCTGCGGGCAGCGAACTCTGGCGAAACGAGGTAAAAATGATGGCGGCATCAAAACGACGAGTACGCAGTTGTGCGATCATCTGCTGCTCACGAGCACTATCCTGAACAAGTTGCGCCCAGGGATCAACCCAGGGAGCATCGTATACCAGCACATCGTCGATAGCAGGATCAAGGCTGCCGATTTGAGCGCCGACAGGGCTAGCAAGCAATGTTAAATGAGCATGCGGTATAGCCTGTTTGATCACATGAAAAGCGGGCGTCATCAGCAAGACATCACCAAGGTTGTCGAGTCGAACCAGTAATATATTGCGTGCTGCCTGCCAGCGTTGATCGATCATGGTGCTCCTTCCTACATCTGACGACCGTGCGAGGTGCCACTGTCTATTGATTATGGTCAGCGGCATCGGGCCCCGCCGACAGATCAGCGTGTAGATACGCAGCAAGCGCTGGTGCATTCTGCGGCCCAACAGGCGACTGCATCTCCGCCCGTGTCGCGTACTCGCGTATACTCACGCGCCGCAACAATTCCTGCTGATCCACAATAGCCGTCCGCTGCTTTGCTACAGCAATAGCCGCCGCGTCAATGCCGATACGTACAGCCGCCTCCACATCACCACCGGTCGCCAGGGCCAGGGCCATGCCAGAAATGAAAGAATCGCCAGCCCCAACATCGTCCGCCCGTTGCACCGAGTGCGCCTCAACGTGCAACATCTCTGCATTACGATGAAACACAGCCACACCCCGCGCTCCCAGCGTCACGGCGACGTACTCAGCCTGCATCGTATCCAGCACGCGACGACCAACATGCTCAAGTGCACTACTGCTCAACAATGTCTCACTACGTGCGGATGAAAAAGTATTGTCTATGTGCGCAATCAAGGCATTGGCCTCAGCATAATTGGGCGTGACAACAGTAGCTGGCACAGCACGAAAACGGTGCAGCATCTTAGAATCGATAAGAACAGGCTTGGGCTCTTGCGTATGTAACGTATGTAGACGCGCAATAAACTGATCCGAAGTCACGCCGTAGCCATAGTCGGAGACCACAACAAGATCACACCAGCGGTATAATGTTTCCAGGTGAGCGAGCAAGCTCTGTTGGCAAGAACTGGCAAGCGGTGCAATCTGCTCACGTATACCACCCTCGTCAAAGCGCACAACGTACTGGTTGTTCGCCACGATGCGCAGCTTATGAAGCGTAGAAAAAGCAGTATCCGCAACTAACCACTTTTCATCCACATGGTGCGTGGCAAGGGCTGCACGCAACAGAGAGGCAGCCAGGTCAGTACCTACGATACCCAATAATGCAACTTCGGCCCCCAGAGCACGCAAGTTCGCCGCGGTGTTGGCCGCACCACCGGGAATACGATATTCAGCAGTCTTGCTCACGACTGGCACGGGTCCTTCGCTACACAAACGCGTCGCAGTGCCTTCGAGATAGGTATCCAGCATCGCATCGCCAATGACGAGCGTGCGTTTATCGCGAAAACCGCGTACGAGATCGACAGCAGGCACATGCTGCTTCATCCTTCACCTCATCCTGGCAACCATTGGCGCGTTGAAGCATTTTCAATCGTGCCAATAACAGCATTAAACAAGTTTTTACACGTTCATACATAGTGCGAAGTGTACAAATACTGAATAACCCATGTTCACAGATAGAGGATATTATGGGAATGCAGCAGCCACGACAAAGTATGAAGGAAGCACTAAAGGTGCCAGCCACACGAAAAGTAGCCGTATTACGAGCGAATGCGCTGGGAGATTTCTTGTTCACGCTACCCGCACTCGAAGCACTACGCAATGCCTACCCACATGCCGAAATCGTTTTGCTTGCTAAAGCCTGGCACGCAGTGTTCCTCAGCCACAGGCCCACCCCTATCGACCGCGTCGTGATCATTCCCCCCTACATTGGCGTTAGCGCAGAACCTGGCACACCAGAAAACCAGGCCGAGCTTGAGCAGTTCTTTGACCAGCTAGCACGGGAACACTTTGACATTGCGCTACAGGTGCAAGGTGGTGGTGATTACTCAAATCCCTTTATGAAACGTCTTCATGCACGCGTTAGCGCCGGTTTGAAGGCCGAGACAGCCGAACCGCTCGACCGCTGGGTACCATTTTCCTATTTCCAGCCAGAGATCATGCGCTACCTCGAAGTCGTTGGACTCGTAGGCGCAACGCCAGTTACCGTCGAACCCAGCATTGTTGTAACCGAGGCTGATCGTGCGGAGGCAAACACCATTGTTTCCCTGCGACAGCAACCCCTAGTAGCGTTGCATCCAGGAGCCAGCGATGTGCGGCGACGCTGGCCCGCACAAAAATTCGCCCAGGTCGGAGATGCACTGGCCGCTTATCGGGCACGTATCATCGTTACCGGCGTGCAGGCAGAGCGAGAAGTGGTTGCGGAAGTCATGCGCGGTATGCACGCCCAGGCACAAGATGTGTGTGGACAGTTATCACTAAACGGACTCGCTGGCTTACTTGCACAATGTAGTCTTGTGGTCGCGAACGATACCGGACCGTTGCACCTGGCGTACGCTGTAGAGACGCCCAGTGTCGGCATCTACTGGGCTTACAACGCACTTACCGCTGGCGAAATGATGCGCGCACGGCATCGTCCACTCATTACCTGGCGTATGCGCTGTCCCGTGTGCGAGCATGACAACTCGTGGGGACGTTGCCCACACCAGGTCTCATTTGTGGCCGATATCCAGCCAGAAGCAGTGATTAA
>DATAYF010000240.1:0-14152 GCA_036272735.1 Ktedonobacteraceae bacterium | reverse complement strand
GAGTTGGCTTGTACAGCCATGCGACGGAAACAGCAGCGTCGCGCCTCTCCCGATAGACGAGAGGGGCTTAGCACGCAAAAGACGTGATAGGATGCATTCACTGATGCATCAACGTTGAGATAAGTAGAGCCTAGTTCAGTGCTTTGGTCAACTGTTCTATCCCTTGGTCGTCAAAAAGAAGCCATCAGGGCAAGAGAACTCACCCTAGAGGCAGCTGCTCCCGTCCTGAAAACCACGCTTGGTGGCGGCGGCTCCTTCGCACGCGACTACTTCGACGTGACAAGAGAAGCATCGCTACAGGATTTCGAGCGCGAGGCAGTGCGCCATCCGGTGTTTCTCATACAGAGTGCCGGGTAGCATAGCATTTTGCTTTTTCTTGATGGCGCAGGTTCGCGGCGAGAGGGACAATGCAGGAACTGTAGATTGAAGAAGTTTTTTCGATGGAAGCGAGGAAGGTGGGGGTGAAGAGACGTTCACTTCCACTGGGCGCATTCCCCAGCCTGCCAGTTCTCAGGGTTGGAGAAATTGCGCAAGAGGAGAAATACCCATGCAGGACGAAACGAAATCGAAGAGTGAGAGTCACGAGAATGCTTCTTTCATGACAAAAGGCGTGACCGGTGAACTCGTGGAGAGAAAGAGCCACGCGCTGACCCTCGTTCCTGGAGATCTACTGACAGGTCTCAGTGTTTTCCAGATCGATCAACCACACCAGCACACCCTGGTCCAAATCGCAGGAGCGACCGCCAGGCGTGCAGGAGCGGAAGCAGGCATACAAGGCAGCGCCATCTTTTGCGCTATTGGCAAAGGCGACGTGGCAGTATTGACGCAATGGATGGATCAGAGTGCCTACGATCTGGCTGAGCCGACCCTGCTCAAACCACCTGAACAGGATCTGTACCAGATAGCCCTGGTGGATCACATCACCGGTCAACAAGCTTCACGTCTTGCTATGGAAGATGGACTGTTTCACTTTATTAACGTCTTTCGCTTGACGCCGAGCAAACGTGATGACTTTCTGCATTACTTTCAGCGCCTCACGCGTATCGTGCGTGTGCAACCAGGATATGTGTCTGCGAATCTGCTGATCAGCCTGGATGCTCGTCATGCCGTGAATATCGGGCAGTTCACAACTCGTCAGGATTTCCAGGCGATCTTCCGAAAGCCGCGTGTGATCACGGGCTTCACTCAAGGAGTCCTCCGCCGAATTATACCGAGACCACCACGCTTACGTCAATATGACCTTGTGGCTGTCTCCTTGTACCACAGTACTCAGAAGGAGAAAACGCTGTGAGAGGAAACAACGATGCAGAGAGTCCGCTTTCATGCTGAAGGTGAGCGCAAGGCCGGTCGACCTTTGGTGAGAAAAGACCGATGACCGGCATCACATTTTCTCCAGTCGTCATCCAGATCTCACTACGCGCAGTTCCGTCAACCTCTTCTTCATGGTTCGGAGAAGTGGCAACCTTTGCTCACGTTCTGGAGCATACGGGAATTCTCAAAGCGATCCGGGAACAGGTACGTTTCGCTCGCGCACGCTTTGGCCACTACGACCTGATCGATTTTGCCGCACGTTGCCTTCTGGCACTGTAGATGAGGAGCGCGAGGACGCTGCCCAACATCAGGAGATTGCGCACCGTCACGACGGGATAAAATAACGGCAGGTAGGGAACCTGAAGCAACGGAGCCATCGTGTAGATCGCTGGATAAATCCAAGTCGTCAATAAGCCGATAGCGCCCCAGGTCGCGACCCAGCGCCAATCCGCCTCACCCACGTAGGCAAGCAGAGGCACAACCCAGATCAAATATTGCGGGCTAAAGACCTTGCCGGTAATCATAACCAGCAACAAGGTGAGCAACGTCGCCGTGGCAAGGTCCATTTTGCCGCGCCATTGCAGCCAGAACGTGTAGAGCAACCCAACGATCAGTACAACCACCATCAATGTCGAAACGAACGTGGTGCCTGCACTCACCACGTTCAAAGAGCCAAAGGTATAAGCGAACTGCAATTTTTGTGGCTGGACAAGGCTCGCCAGCCACATCAACGAAGAGGACAGCGATTCGACCTGCACAGGACGATCCCCGAAATATCCCAGAGGAGCAACGGTGCCTTCGACACTCAGCAACAGAGAGGCCACTACCACCAGCACACAGGTCGCCACGAACACACCTACTGGTCGCCACGCATGCCAGCTACGCCAACGCCAGTTTTCCGTTTTGTAGAGCGCGATAAAAAAGGGTGGCAGCAACAGAATGGGGTAGAATTTTAAGAGTGTCGCCACCGCCAGCAAGAAAAATGCCCAGTTCCAGCGCGACTTCAGTGCACACAGCACCGCAAACAGGGTTAAGGCCGATGGAAAGAGGTCGAAACGTCCAGCAGCAGTCGCCCAGCAGCCAGCAACCAGGAGAGCAGCGTAGACCAGCGCAGCACGCCGTGAACGATAGCGCACAAGTGCGCAGTAGATCAGCGCGGCAATGAGTAGCATGCCAATGGCGAACGCTACCTGCGACCAGAAATGCGGAGCAAGCAGGCCCAGGGAAAACGGTAGCAGCGTCAGGATCGGGTATTCGTGTGGCAAGGCATGTAATGGCTGGTTGGTCGCCTGGGAAGCGACAAATTGTATAAACGCCAGTGGTACGTGGGCTTGCTGTAATCCAGCGCTAAAATCCTGGCTGCTATGGCTGGCACTAATAAATGCGCATTGCCCATGAGGAAATTGGCCCAGGGACGAAACGCCGTTCCAGAACGCCGCCGCGTAACATTCGTACTTGGCAGCATCGGTATAGGGCCGAAATATTTGCCACGATGCTCCATAATAGAGCAGGCAGCCCATCACGATAACCACAATACCGTCTATCACATAGCGCATTTTTGCACGCTGTACCAGTTTCGTGCGCTGTGCACTGCCATTTACTTCTCGCGTCTCAACATCCATACAACCATCCAGACACAGAACCTTTCGTTGCACTAGAAGCCCCGTCGTCTGCTCCTTCCTCCACCTTACTAGCCAAACAAGAATAGGTTATTCCTTCTCTAGGGAATCCTTCAGCAGTGTATCAGTTTCGCATACACTATGGCAAGAAGGGCAGGAAACATCTCAACAAGACATGCTGGTGAAAACGCCGCTTGATATGTTACAATAACAGACACAGAACAGGTACAACCTGAAAGCGAGGTGCCAGCCATGCCTAGCTTGACAGAAGGCCAAAAATTCGGACGGTATCGCGTACAAAGCTACCTCGGTGGCGGCGTTACGGGCGAAAGCTATCAAGCCGAAGATATGTTGATACAGCGCCAGGTCGTCTTGAAGCTGCTTCACCCCTGGGCTCCACTTCCGGATGCAGCACGACGACAATTTTTTCGCGAACTGCAAGATCTTAGCGCGCTAAAACATCCCTATCTCGCGGCTCTGCTTGATTATGGCGAAATCACCGAGCAGCTCTTTATTACACGCGCTTACCTGCACCATGGCTCGTTGCTCGGTGATGCAGGTCGCCAATGGTACCATTCACCTATACCCATCGTTGACGCGGTAAACATGGCACGACGACTGGCGCAACCACTCTACTATATACACAATCATGGATACATCCACGGATCACTGACCTTCTCCAACGTCCAGGTCGTGTACGATCCGCAACATCATACCAATCACACGTTTGCTCCCTTGCTCATCACCGACGTGGGACTCGCACACTTCGTGCGGCGCTTTGGGCGGCCGCAGGTCGCGCCCCTGCCGGTCACTGCCGCTCCAGAACAAATACGTGGTCATCTCGTACCCGCCAGTGACCAGTACGCCCTGGCCGTGCTCACCTATTTCTGGTTAACAGGACAACTTCCCTTCGTCGGCTCGCCCATGCTCATCGAGCAAAAAAAACTGAGTGAAGAGGTTGCGTCTCCCAGCATATTCAACCCCAACGTTAGTGCTCAAATGGCTGGCATTCTCAAACAAGCCCTCAGCGTCTATCCCGAAAATCGCTACCCCTCCATCATCGCCTTTACCGAAGCGCTGCACGCAGCAACCATCACCCCTGCGCTGCCCACAACCCCACTAGCTACGCCGGTAGATATTCAGACCCGTCACGTAGAACAATCCACAGCCCGGCACGATGCGACACCTACAGCCCAACTCCAATCCACAGAGCACCACATATCGACGGAACGGCTTGCCGACTCTGTTGATCCTGTAGAAGTGCTCTTTGCGGCTATGTCTGAGCCACAAGCTACCAAACCCGCCAAGTCACAACAACAGGAAGCCGTATTTATCCCCTTGCCAGTGACTCATCTACCCACGACCTCTGGATTGTCCTGGCTTCCAGAGCCAATCATCGCCTCGCCAGACCCTGCCACATCCACCACCAACGCAACGCAGCACGACAATAGCACGCAAACCACGGCGTATTTCACCATCCAATCGCCCCAGCAACCCCACGCGCGTAGCATAGCACTCGATCAGGATACCATCGCCATCGGCCACGCGGGCGCGAGCGATGTGCTGCTGGACCAGGATCCACTGACCTCGCGCCGTCATGCCGTACTGCAAAAGGTGCAAGGAGACTATCACTTATACGATTGCCAGAGCACCTACGGAACCACCATCAATGGTCAAAAAATACGCAGCGGCCAGGCGTACACACTCAAGCACGGCGACTGTATCGGCATCGGCAATTACGTGCTGACGTTCGAAACACAACAACAGCCTGACGATAGCAGGTAGCTAGTACCATTGGGATTGTTTTGCCACACAAACGAAATTTGGGGTAGTATGTAAAGGCTGGTGGATGCACCATATGCTAGAAAAACGATCTAAATTTTCCTGATTATATATTCGCTCTTCAAAAAAGGAGAACATTGTGGATAATACTGTGATTATGGGTGGCCTCTTCGCAGTAGCCATAATTGCCATGCTACTACTCATATTTGCGCTTGTGAGTGAAAAGCGGGCACAGGACAAAGTGGCCCTTGCCACTGCCAGTCCTTCAACAGCAACAGAAAATATCACGGCGGAAAACAAGGTCCCGTTACCGGCCCAACGCGTCGCTCAGCCTGACACGCAGCAAGATCGTGATCGCAGGCTGCCGGTGCCCCGTGGCGAAAACGGACTGCAATCACCATCCAGCCGACAACTCAACGAGTTGGCAACAGAATTGCACACACTGCATCGCCAGGCACAGGAAGTTGAGCACAAGATTGCCATCCTCGTCGATGTCGTTGATCGGCTTGAACGCCCCCAACCAGGACGCACCGTCATTCAAGAGGAACGGCAAATCCGCTAAAACAGTTGAGGTACGGTAGTACAGACAGGGCACGATAAAATCGTGCCCTGTCTGTACTACCGTACCTTTATTGATCTACCAGAGCACGTGTCAGGGTGACAATCGTCACGAAGGTGCGATACAGGTCCAGCATATCTTCGCCCACGATCTTGACGGTACGCGACGAGACGCGCTCCACGCCGCGTATCCACAGCGCCATCTCCGCCATATCGGCCACCAGGAAGGTAATTTCTACTTCCGTCGGCGTGCGAAACTGTGGCGGCTGCATGGTCTGCAAGGCACGCGTGGCGCGGGTGGCACCAGCATGCAGCAGTTCGCAAGCCGCATCGGGATGCAGGTTGGCAGCCGCAAAACGCCCCAGCGATTGCTTCACCACCACCTTCTCTGCCCGTGGGGCAATGCCTTGCGCCTCCTCAGCCGTCGCCGCGTCACCGCTCACAAATATAATCGGCACGCCGTAATGAGCCGCCACCAAAGCATTCAGGCCGGATTCGCCTACCACCGCGCCGTTGATGCGCACCTCCCAAATAGCCCTGGGATTATAGGTGTGCGAAAGGATGGCCCGCTCTGCACCGATAGAGCCATGGTAACTGACAAAACAGACACCATCGAAAGAAGCGTCCAACCCCTCCATCATGTACAATGGCTTCTGCTTGCCGGTAATCAAGGTGGCGCGCCCAGCAAGGTCCTGTGGGTGCAGGTTGCGCATGGCATTGTGGGCATCGTTGACGACAAAATCAGTAGCCCCGCCTTCTTGCGCCCCGTGAATCACGGCGTTCACCTCCGCGGTCAACAGCAAGCGCCCCTGCGCGTACTCGGCCTGCCCCTCAATAATCTGTTCCCAGGCCACAATGCCACTGGTGCCCTCAAAATCTGTGGAAAGAAAAAGTTTCATGATACACCCCTTTCTTAAAATACATGAGATATACAGCCTGCCGATATATTGATGAAAATGCATGTGATCTGGGCGCATGCATTTTCATCAATATATCGGCGCTTTACCCGATACATAAAGGATTGTTAATGGTTTCCGGAAACCATTAACAATCCTTTATGTATCGAATTGCTATTGTGCGTGCACCTCTTGCTCAGTGCGCATCAGGGCACGTACAAGGCGTATCTCACCATACGCATAATCGTCGCCGAGCGCCTCCTTTACCGGTTTCAACGCCTCGCCACCCACCTCTTGCCAGGCCGCAGTAATCGCCGCCTGGTGTTCCGCACTGAGGATGCGCCGCACATCGACGGCCTCGCCGGTTTCGATCATCTCGGCCAGGTGACTCCAGATCGTGCTGGGCTGCAAGTTGCGCTCTTGCGCAATCTCTTCGATGCTGCGCCCCTGGTTATACAACTCAAGCGTCACCAGGCGGGTAGACGGACCCATACCAACCGCGCGCGACGAAATCGTTTCCTGCTGCCCGCCCGCCGGTTCAAGACCCATTGCCAGGTTATGCGCCTCACAATAGTCGCGGATGGCACGCGTGAAGAGCGAAAAGTACACCTCCAATTTGCGACTACCCACACCCGGAATGTGCGCGAAATGCGCCGCCTGCTGCGGGCGTTGCTGAGCCATCGCATGCAGGCTCGTATCGGGAAACACCACGTACGGCGGCACGGACTGCTCGTCGGCGACCTGCTTGCGGACCGCGCGCAGATGGTCGAACAAGCCAATCTCTTCCTCGCTTAACGGCGGAAGTTGTGCGAATGCCGGGGACGCAGCAGCCACGCGCACTCGTGTCCTCTCCGCCTGCTGCTGCTGTTTGGGGGCAGAAGGAATCTCGACGTCGCGCTGCTTTTTCAAGATTTCCATGGACAGCTTGTTCAGTCTCAGCACGGGATAGTTATCGGTTGTCTCACTCAGCAGCCCTTGCTGCAAAAGCGCTCGCCCCAGGCGCATCCACTCGTCCACGCTATGACCTTTGCCGATGCCATACGTCGAGAGTTGATCGTGCCCATAATCGCGAATTTTTTTTATATTAGCCCCGCGTAATACGTCTATAATATAGCGCATACCAAAACGCTGCTGGGTTCTGCTCACACACGACAAAAATTTCTGAGCATCAATCGTACGATCCTCCAACGTTACCGGCTGTAGACAATTGTCGCAATTGCCGCAATTTTGCACCGGCGACGTTTCACCAAAGTAGCGCAGCAGCACGGCACGGCGACACGTCAGATTCTCACAATAGGCCATCGTCTGCCGCAATTGTTGCATAGCGATGACCTGCATCTGTTCGCTAGGCTTCTGGGCGATCATATATTCGACCTTCACGCGGTCCCCATAGTTGAAAAACACGATGCAGCGCGCCGGTTGCCCATCGCGTCCCGCGCGTCCCGACTCCTGGTAATACCCCTCCAGGCTTCGTGGCAGATCGTAGTGAATGACCATACGCACATCTGGCTTGGCGATGCCCATGCCAAAGGCAATAGTGGCAACAAGTACCGGTGCATCATCGTAAATAAAGCGTCGCTGGTGCTCGGCACGCTGCTCGCTGGGCATACCCGCGTGATAGGGTAGCGCCTCGATGCCATCGCGTTGCAGCGCCATGCTCAACTTTTCGACTCCCTGACGACTCTGGCAGTAGATGATTACCGAGGACTCAGGCTGCTCACGGAGCAACTGCACCACTTCTCCATACGATCCCTGGTGCTTCTGGCGTACTTCGTAAAAGAGATTGGGACGATTGAAGCTGGCAACGTGGACGTACGGTTCCCGTAGGGCAAGCTGGGCCACGATATCCTGACGCACACGCTCGGTCGCGGTCGCGGTGAGCGCGATCATCGGCACCTCTGGATAGCGCTGGCGCAGACTGCCCAATTGCCGGTAGTCGGGACGAAAATCGTGTCCCCATTCGCTGACGCAGTGCGCCTCGTCCACCGCCAGGAGCGCGATACCGATGCGCTCCTGCACCGTGTCGAGCAACGCTAAGGAACTTTGCGTCATCAGGCGTTCCGGTGCGACATAGAGGAGCTTCACCTTCCCATTTAAGACATCCCGTTCGCGTTGCTGCCGTTCGCTCACGCTCAGCGTACTATTGATGAAGGTCGCGGCGATGCCGTTGGTTGCCAGGCGATCTACCTGGTCCTGCATGAGCGCGATCAGTGGCGAGATGACGATGGTCAATCCCGGCAACAATAACGCGGAGAATTGGTAGACGAGAGATTTGCCAGCACCCGTCGGCATTAAAACGAAGGTATCACGCCCGGCTATGACCTGCTCCACGATATCTTGCTGGCCAGGCAGAAACGCATCATACCCAAAATACTGCTTTAGATCATTTTCCATAGTATTCAAAGGTAAAAGCATCCTTCCTTGTTTATAATACTGTTTATTATTCCAATGATTTATTTGTCGCTACTGATCATAGCAGATATGGCAAAGATTGTGGAGCAAGCAGGCATCGTAGCTCAACTATTCTAACCAGTATTGCCCCGGACCGGCGGCGGCGCGACAGATATCGATACTGGCCTGTCGCTGGGTGCGCGTTGCGTATTGCGCCTCAACCGCTGCTTTCAACGCCTCAACGGCCTCGCTGCGCACAAGGTTAATGGTACAGCCACCGAAGCCACCACCCATCATACGCCCCCCCAGCACGCCCGGCACCTGGTGCGCAATCTCGACGAGCGTGTCCAATTCGAAGCAGCTCACCTCATACTCGTCGCGCAACCCCGCGTGACCTTGCCAGAGGATCGGCCCCACCTCCTCGACCTTGCCAGCTTGCAGCAAATCCGCCACATGCAGCACACGCTCATTCTCGGCAATAATATAACCCGCCCGTTGCTGCAAAATAGCCGGGAGCGACTGCCGATAGCGCTTGAACTGTTCAGGAGAGATATCGCGCAACGATTGAATGTTGTCGGCCTGCCCGTTCTGCAGCTCATGCTGGATAATTTGCGCACGTAGCAGTTGCGTGGCCGCTTCGCATTGCTGGCGACGCTCGTTGTAGGCCGATGCTGCCAGTTCACGGCGGACACCGGTATCGATCACCACCAGCGAAAATCCTGGTGCCTGAAAAGGAATATAGCGATATTCCAGGGAGCGACAATCGAGCAACACCGCCATGTGTGGCTTGCCAAGGCACGACGCCGCCTGGTCGAGAATGCCACTGCGTAGCCCGGAGGCCACGTGCTCAGCGCGTTGGCACAGCGCGGCAACCTCAAGCGGTGATAACGTGGCCTTCCCCACACCAATCGTGAGCGCCCCGGCCGAAAATAAGGCGCAAGCCTGGGCGGTGGCGACCTCAAGCGCCGCGGAGGAACTCATGCCTCCGGCCAGCGGCACATCGCCCGTGACCACCGCGTCGAAGCCATGAAGCTTCTGACCGACCCGCACCAATTCGCTCGCAACTCCCAGAACGTAGCGCGCCCAACCCGATAGCGCGTCCCGCTGCTGCTCGAAATTGTCGGGCAAGCCCTCTAATGTGAATTGAGCGTACTCCTGGTAATGCGATGACCAGAGACGCACAGTGAGATCGTCACGCGTGCGACCAGCAAACGCCGACACGCGATCAACAGCCAGGGGCAAGACGAAGCCACCGTTATAGTCAGTATGCTCGCCGATCAGGTTCACACGGCCCGGTGCCCAGGCCACGCCCAGCGGACCTGCGTACTTCACCTCGTCCCTAAAATGCTGGGGAAACCGCTCGACCGCTTCCCTGGCTGGTGGCAACAACATCATTTCAACCATTTACGCATCCACCTTTTCAATTGCAGCACGCAGTTCGCGCGCTTTGTCCACTGGCGCGGAATCGTTGGTCCATAGTCCCCAGATGGATTCGGAAGAGGCCGCGTATTTGAGCTTACCTGGAGCACGACCGATAGCAAGAACCTCGACATGGAAATGGAAACGCTCGTCAGCCAGTTGATGCAGACCAAGCAAATAGGGCATCGGAGCCATGGCACCATCAAATAAAGCATCATATCCCCGGATCACCGTCAGCAACATCGCTGCCAGGTCGTGTAGCTCATCATCCACCATCAACGCCAGGTTCGCCACGTGACGACGCGGATACAGGTGCGTCTCATAGGGGTAGCGCACGTAGGGCGGCAGGAACGCCTGCCAATGTGCGTTCGCCACAACCTGATTGGCGCTCTCGCTTAATTCCTCGCGCACACGGCAGAAGGGACAACCACGACCGGCCGCCTCATCGAGCATCACAGTTTCCAGTTTTCGCTCCAAAATCGACGGCAATACAGAGACGCCGTACGCCTGCCCGTGTGGATGAAACTGCGTCTGCCCGATGGCGGTACCGCTATTTTCAAAGATCATGACCGCGGGATAACGTGCAGACAGATCGCAATACAGGTCACGCCACAACTTCGTCACTGCAAATACTTCGTCAACGCTCAGTTGAGTAAATGTGCGATCATGGTCGCGACTATAAATGACGACATATGCCTCACCCACTGGTGGAGCGAGGGGAGGAAAATCGTTGGGATGCAGCCAGACCTGCGTATCTGGACTCACGCGACCCTCTGTAATATCCGCACAGAAGGGACAGGTGTGGGTGCCTTCTCGTCGGCTCATACGGTGTGGAGCATTGACCAGGTACTGGCGTAAAATAGGGTTCCAGACTAACGGAGTTGTACGTTCCATGCCATTCCTATCTATTGATGATGTTTTACTTGACTGCCCAGCAAGACGCAACGTCCCTGGTGGGCAAGCGCCGCTAATAGCGCACCTTTGTCTATTCTCTTGTCATTATCGCACTCAGCGAACAGCCACTCGTCCCAGGTAGCCTTGTCGGTGAAAAGTGCCCAGGCTACGGGGGCAACCTGCGTTTTCGCGGCCCGCATAATCTCATGCGCGTGTTCGAAGCCCGGCTCCAACTGCTGAAGCGCGGGAAGGCCATCCAGAGCCTCGAAGGTACGTATAGAGCGCACCTCGCCCGCTTGCACCTCACACACAGCACCTAGAACTAACACCTCCTGCGCTGGCTTTCCAGCCTCGATGGGTAGCGTATCCCATACACCAAAAAGCACGCTACAATGGGCAGGCAAGCCCTTTAGAAAGGCATTTATTTGTAATTTATGCCAACCATGCCAGGAATATGCCTCATCGCACTGATCCAGCCGTAGCGCGGCATCTAATAGCGGGCGTACAGGCTGCCAAAGCGACGACGCACCATCCAGCACGGATAATTCTTCAGCTAACACGAATGAATACCTCTGCCTTTCGCTGATGTTTAAGAGAAAGAGTCCATGTGGGAAATTACCGAAATTGCTGCTTCAGCAATAGAGATTGCTCTCATTATATCGTATCGATGGCGGATGGCAAACGATGCTGGGCACAAAATCATTACTATTGATAGATTGATAAGCATGGCTTGGTCAAGCCATGCTTATCAATCTATCAATACAAGATAAGCGGAAGTAACATGTGCTATACTACGGAGGTACATTATAGTGTGGTTTGGCGCTAGAAGCCGCTCCATACTGCTTTTTAGATCTTCAAGGGTTATACTTTTGTTCTTTTACTCTTTAAGCATCTGAATTGGGAAAACTTATCAAAGTTAGGCAAGTTTATTAACTGCCAAAGACAAGGGTGGTAGTTTATATGTTCAAAGTTTCAGTACAAAGGAAGATCAGGTCGATTGACCTTAATCTTCCTCCTCTCTCACGCCGATTTAAACGAGGATCGGTTTCTTCGTCGGTAGTTTGCTCATGAACGCCTGTGATACATTCAGGTCTCCCTGCACTAACCAGGGCGGCGCCACACCCATCCACTGAGCCAATGAGAAGCTATCATACTTGGGTGATCTAAAAACCTCCATGTATTGGAGCGGCGTATTGCCTGTATTTTCAACGTAGTGTAGATAGTTACTCGGCACATAGCCCACATCACCAGTTCGATAGTCGAAGGTAGCCGCTGTTCCAGAAGCGGCAAAAGCAGTGAGACGTCCCTGACCTTGGAGGAAATACTCCCACTCGTCATTTGAATGCCAGTGGATCTCTCTCATGTGACCAGGATTCACTGTCACCAGGGCTACCGAAATGCCAGTCACTGGGAAGGAAGAACTATCAACGATATGCACAGTGCCAGCCTCATTCTGAAGAACGGACTTATTGTTCGACATGTGATAGCCAAAGGCCTGTGGCGGATTCCCATAAGGTTCGGGGACGCTCACTATCGTTGAAGGTATCTGACCTGGATAGATATAGCGTTGGCTTGGCGATGCAAGATTGCTCACTTCGCTTACAGGGACTCTAAAGTTTTTCGCCAATACGTCTTTGGGGATATGAGCGAAAGCGTCACTGAGCAGGAAGGTGTCGTTCTCGGAATAATCTCCGTCCATGAAAACCAGTACGAACTGACTACCCACGCCACCAAAGGCTTGAAGCGAGTGTGGATAGGCCTCGGGGAAGAACCAGAGATCACCCTGGTTGAGATTATCAACAAACATGCGCCCACCTGCGTCAAGACAGGTGATCTGAATGGAACCGACGGTTACGATTCCCCATTCGCCTACGGGGTGCCAGTGCAACTCACGAATAGCTCCAGGGTTCAAACGCATGTCTACGCCTGCCATTTCAGTCGAAACTGGAAGCTCTTGGATCGTCGTTTCCCGGGCCCAACCACCGGACGCAAGCCGGTTGTGCGAGAGTGAGAATGGCCACTTCAGATTGGGTAGAGTACCTGCGTCGGTCAGAGGGGGGGCCAGCAGATCAGGATTCTGTTCGTCAATCGCAATATCACGAGGTCCTGGATCGGTCCCACCAAGCCCATTTCGCTCCGGTTGCGGTACGCTACTATTCGTGATCGTGTTAACCAGGGGCAACCCTGTGATTGTTCCAGACGGATTTGCATTGGTTACACCAGGAACTGCAGCAGTTACTCCCGCTGCTGCACCAATTGCTGCAACAGATTGAACGATTTTACGTCTTCTTCTATCCATAATCGTATACTCCCGTTTATTCTTGTTTGTAATAACAAGCCGTGCTACGGCACGGAGGCCCAATCCAGTCGCCCAACTGCCACTCCCAAGGTCATACTATTGTCACTTATAAAGGAGGATCACAACTGTTGCAGGACGAGGAAACCAATCGCATCGCTGAAGGCCGCAGCGCAGGCCAGGAGCGAGACGGTCCGGCTTTGCTCGCGTACCAAGGGAGGTGCGGTTCCTTGCGGTCGTCCTGCTGAACCAGAGGGGGTATTGCGATGTGCGGCATAGCTTCCCTCCTTTGATATCAGCTCGCGTCTTTCTTTTCCTTATCGCCAATAATAGCAACTTGTTTCATAAAAACTTCCCCTTTGACTGCAACGTCGGTGACTTGGCCATAGTACCATTACCTACTATCGTACATTTGTATCTGAGCCATTAGTATATTTGTATTCCTCTGCAGGGTGGATTTTGCTTGCCGCTTTTGCAGGGGGAGTCCGAATAGGAGAGCGGGCACTTCAACACTGCTAGCTTGTATACTAGCAGTGCCCTTGGAGGACGCTCACATGAGAAAGCATATGTCGTATACCCAGAATAAGACGAAAGCCGTCTTAGAAACACTCCACGAACAAAAGAGCGCTGCCCGGCTATATCGCGAATATGGGATCGCAATGAATTTATTAGCTCGATCGAAGTTAGGCAAGTTTACGGATCTTACACATTTTTGCTGATGCATAATTGCTTACAGGAAACCGTCCAGAAAGCCCCGTCATTCATGCGGGGGATGAATGGGCGCTCCTTATTCGGGGAGGGGAGGAGGCGATTGTATGCTTGAGGACGTGCGAAACGCTTGACATGGACAACGGTCCCTGTTAGAATTAGAACATCTATTCTCGTGGGAGAAAGGCAGATCCATGGCACCCAGGCGGACCAGCAAGCAACAAGCCACGTCCGAGACGGCCAGCCGGCGGACCAAGAGGACGCCCACGTTCCTGCTG
>DATAYF010000239.1:0-7983 GCA_036272735.1 Ktedonobacteraceae bacterium | reverse complement strand
CTACAGGCACATGGTGGATGTATGGACCCATTCACCACGTCAATCACTGATATTCACTGGATCATACTGCGTTTTCGAACGAAAGGATACCAGAGCATGAAGAACATTGACATCATACGTGTCTGGAAAGATGCGCGTTATCGTCGCGGTTTACGTCGCGAGGAACAAACCACCTTGCCAGAGAACCCTGTTGGCGAGGTAGAACTGACTGAAGAAGAGCTTGCCATGGTGTCAGGTGGACTTGCCGATCCAAGAAGTGGTCGCCGCCGCCGAAGTGGTCGCCGCCGCCGAAGTGGTCGCCGCCGAAGTGGTCGCCGCTGAAGTGGTCGTCGGTTCTAGATGACCATCCAGCCACTACGTATAGTGTGTAGTGGCTGGATGAGGGAGTGAGTGCATTCCGATGTGGTTAGCACCTGGCTGGGTGGAGACGGAAGTGAGCGAGGTATAGCCTGGACAGATGCCGTGCTCACAGGGAGTTTTTTATGCGCGTTTAGTTGGCTCTGAGGGGTTTTCGGTGATCAGCCCTGGATGATATAAAACAAGGCGAGAAGTGGTTTTATGTGACTACCTCTTACCTTAGTGAGCGGTGGAGATGGGGGAGAGTCGAAAGAACTTCACTACCGCTTTTTTTATTTTTCTTCGTTTTTCTCTGTTTGTATCATTCCCTTTTACGCTCAAAGTTATACCCGTTTATTTATGGGCGTTTCCTGGTTCCCGCCTATATTTTCCGGCGTTGCTACATAGTTGCTACATTTTTGGGGGGAGGATTTTCGATGGGGGCGACAGGTTGTAAATCCCAAGATTCTGAGCCTCTCGTCTACTTTGGGGGCTTCGTACTCGCTTGCTCTGCTTGATCTCTCTCGATCCTTCTCAAAGAGAGAGCGTCGCAAGGAAGAAGTCAAGCCCCCGAGTGGCCATCAGCCGTTTACAGCGGTCTTCACAAACCTTGGACCTTTTGACAACACGTTTCGGACCAGCAGAAAAGGCAGATGAGGGGCTTGTCAAAAACACGCATCCGAAATAAAATACACAGCAATTCCTCCTCTCTTTTCGAAAGGTCGTCGATCATGAAAGCGACATTTGCTTTGCTTCTGGACCACCACGTCCATAATATGGTCAGGAAGCTCGCGGTGGAAGTCCATCACGCCTATCAGACCGGATTGGCAGGCAGCCAGCTTCCCCCGCATGTTTCTCTCAAGCAGCCGTTTCTCATTGCTGATCTCCCTGCTCTCGAAGCCTACTTTGATCAGCTTGCGAAGAGCATCAACCCGCTGCTTCTGAGCTTTCCCCGCATCGGAGGACCAGGAAACGCTCCAGTTCTCTGGCTGGAAGTAGAAGAAACCGAAACGCTGCGACAACTGCACACCAGAATCAACCAGGAACTCGCAGAACGGTTTTCCGAGACACAGGCTCCTTTTGATGGACCAGCCTACCACTTTCATCTCACCATCGCTCTGGACAGAGCCTCCTCTTCGGTGTATCAATCGATGGTTGCCGAGCTTGAAAGCCGGAACGTCGCGTTCCAGGCAACTGCTCGGCATCTCGCTCTGTTCTACTACGACGATGATCAGTTCGGGCCTGCAAGCTTTCTCACCTACAAGATCCTTCCGCTTGGCCCACGCGGTGGGTAAATTTGGCGTGCCGAAATTTACCCACCGCGATGCGCAACAAGCCAGGCTCCAACGAGACCTCCCATCGAGGAATTAGTCCGAGTGAGGAGGCGTTGAAGAAGGGCTGAGCTGTTCCATTGCCTGGGTGAGTGGCTCGCCCCTGCTTTGTAACTTAGACATGGGAAGCCATCTTTCCCGACGCATGCTTCGCTTTCGCTATCAAGGCCCATCCCTGCCGTACATTGGGAACGGTCGGTTTCCAGGGGGTCAGCTCCTGAAAGCGGCGGTTGGAGACACGCTGGCTCCGATTCACCATATCAGCCGCGGCCCCAGTCAGCAGTTTCATCACTCCGTTCGGGATCTGCAGGAGACGGTGTTTTCCGACACTCTGTGCCAAGGCGGTTACAAAGGCATCACGTGTGAGCGGTTCATCGTCAACGATATCATAGATGCCTGCTGGCGTCTTCTCCAGAGCGACAACAATGGCACGGGCTGCGTCTTCTACCCAGATGTAGCAGAGATAGGCGTCCCCCGGCCCAGGCACTGCCGCAAAGCCCTTTTGTGCCATCTGAAATTGTTCCAGTGCCGATGGTGCCTCTGGCCCGTATAAATTGCCCATGCGGAGGACGATTCCACAACGGTTCTCGTGCGTGAAGCGTGCGACCTCCGCTTCCGCGTCAATGGTGGCCTGCTGGATCACATGAGACTCTACAGGGGTAGAAAGCGCATCGATCCACTGAGCCCCTCGATCTGGATAGACATAATAGAAGCTAGGGTAGACAAACGTCTGGACTCCAGTTGCGAGGGCCGCATCGACAAGTGCGCGTGTCCCATCTCGGCGGATGTGATCATTTTCTTGCCACGATGCCACTCTTCCCATGCGCATCGTCGGCGGAATTTTGGTGGCTAAATGTACAATTGTGGTCGCCTTCGTCGCCTCTAAAGCCTTCGTGAGCGAGCTACTCTCGAAGAGATCAGCAGCGACAGGTTCCGCACCCAACGCTCGAATGACGGCGGTATTCTTTTCTGAACGGCTCGCCGCGTAGACGTGATGGCTGGAGGCTCTGAGCAATGGGATAACTGCTTTCCCAAGGACACCTGTTGCACCTGTAACAAAGATATTCATCGTTTTCTTCTCCTTCTTCTTTCTCGCGTTCTTCTTTGCGCTTCTAGAAAGGAGACAAGTGAACGGATGAAAATGTGACAAGGGGGCAGAACGATGTTGCCCCACTGGCTCTCGTGGTTTATGATAGATCGAGCGACATCATTCGAAAGGGGAACACTGACCACAAGACTATGGAGCAATTGCAACACGAACCGATGGAACCATTTCAACACTATCGTCCTCTCCTCTTCTCGATTGCCTACCGGATGACCGGGAGCGCGAGCCAGGCTGAAGATCTTGTTCAGGATACGTATCTGCGCTATCACCAAGCAGATACCGCTGCTGTTCAGTCGCCCAAATCCTATCTGACAAAGATCGTCACCAATCTCAGCCTCAACTATCTTCAATCGGCTCGGGTTCAACGGGAAGAATACATTGGCATCTGGCTGCCTGAGCCTGTGCTCACCGCATGTTCTGACGAAGAGGAGCTGGAAGCTCAGTTCGAGCAGCAGGAGTCTGTCTCGACAGCCTTTCTCTTCCTTTTGGAGACAGTGACACCGCCAGAGCGTGCGGTGTTTCTGTTCCACGAAGTGTTTGACTATTCCTTTGAGGAGATCGCCGAACTCCTTGGGAAAAGTCCCGCGAATTGTCGTCAGCTCTTCCATCGAGCGAAAAGCCATCTGACAGACAAACGGCACCGGGTGACGATCGAGCCGGAAAATCAGCGTCAACTCCTGGAGTTGTTTGTCACCGCGTGCCAGTCTGGCAATCTCGGAGCGTTAACACAACTGCTGGCCAGCGATGTCACCGCCTGGGCGGATGGTGGCGGCAAGGTCCGCGCCGGTCTGCTTCCCGTCTCTGGTCAAGAAACAGTAGCCAGGTTGTTCTTCCAACTCTGGCGCAAAGTGCCAGCAAACCATACGCTTTTCATCGAAGAGGTGAATGGTGCACCTGCTCTTCTCTCCTGGAGTTCTTCACAGCTCAACTGGGCATTGACACTCGATATCCACGATCATGTCATTGTGGGATTGTATAGTATGTTGAATCCTGATAAGCTGGCCTTTCTGCAACGCCAACTGGAGGAACGGCAAGGGCAACAAGAGTACAACACATAGGCATCATTTCACTCAGGCGCTGCTCGAGAAGATGGAAGAGCGTCTGGACTGCACCAGTTGCGAGAGTCGTCATTCCCGCGCGCTGCGCCGAGCAGTTTCCCCCGCTGGAACTGGCATGACCCCCAGGATGCGCACCACGCTCATTGCGCATCCCGGGGGCTGGGGAAGACCCCTGTGGATTTGGACGATACCCACAATGCGTAAACCATCCAAGGGCATCATGGGCAGTGATGGTAAGGAGTGCTTGCCCAATCGCCTCCTGCAAGGCTTCCGGGGTGCGCGCTCCCACCTGGCGTAACACGGCTTTGAGTTTGGAGAATGCCTCTTCAATCGGCGACAAGTCGGGAGAGTAAGAGGGCAGAAACAGGAGTTGGCATCCTCGTGCTTCGATGGCGAGCCTCACCTTGTCTGCGGTATGCGTCTGTAAATTATCCAGGATCACAATCTGCCCGGCTTGTAAACTCGGAGCCAGGATCTGCTCAATATACAGTTCAAACACCGCAGAATCCGCTGAGCCTTCCAGGTTGAACGCTTCGCCCATGCCCTGAAGCGAGAGCGAAGCCAGGAGCGTGATGTTTGCACGTCTATTGCGTGGAACCGTCCCATAGGCTCGTTCCCCTTTCGGAGATCGAGAGTACAGACGAGTTAAAGCGATATTCGAGCTGCACTCATCGATGAACACCAATTTGCTAGCATCCAGTTCTTTGGCTTGCTCGCGCCAGGCAGCGCGGTCGGCCTCATTCTGCTCACTCGCCCGGATCGTTTTTTTCTTCCGGGTCCAGTTCAGGTGCTTCATCGCACGACTTATGGTCGCGGAACTTACCTGGATGCCATGCGTGGTTTCCCACCACTGGCAATGCTCGTCAAGGGTCGCATCAGGATGGGCTTCGAGTTGAGGGAGCAGGCCCGCGTGCAGTGCAGCTCCTTTCTTTGATGGTCGCCCTGGAATGGCCTTGGGCTTGACATCACCCGACTCACGTCTCAACGCGAGGTAGCGTTTGATGGTGGATCGGGACACCGCAAAGGTTTTGATAATTTCTGCACGCGGCTTGCCATCGTCAACCGCACGCAGGATTCGCTGTCGTAAGTCGTAAGAAAATGCTCGCATGGCTCCATTTTGTCACGGGGTCCAAGCGTTGTGAAGACCGCTGTAACGGTAGTTTGTGGGCTCGGGATTTTGCCTCGTTTGAAACCCATCAAATAGGAGCGATCTGAGCTTAAATTTTGTAGTATATACATCCGGAATCAGGCACGATTTCCCGAGCCCACAAACTACCGCTACAGCAGTGAACAGAACGATTGAGCCTTCAAGTTTGGGAAGGAAAAGGACGAAAGATATTGTTGACGCATTCTCGTTCTGGCCTTGAGATGGCTCAAGGGTTCCGAGCATTGCTGTAAGAGCTTCCCGCACTTTGTCATATTTCTGTGCTGATGAGGAGCGCTCAAGGCTGAGAACGTTTCGGCTGGCAGACAATGGCGAGAATCTGTACGCTTTTGAAAGAGAAAAGAAGCAATGAGACGAAGGCAATCGATTTGCATCTTTTGGACTCGAGGGCAGCGACAAGCGGAAGCTTGCCTACGCGCATGCGAGCGGCGTGCTAAAACGTTACAAACAACAACCATGGACACCCTGAGAAGCATGTCTCGTTTGCAACATCTGTTGTTCGCTCTAGGATTGGCCCTCCTTGCCATCGCTCTCATCATGGGTATCGTACTGAGAAACACGGCACCTTCTTCTCATCCTGAGGACATCCTGTTCATGGCCAAGAGTAATGCTGCTATGAACAGGATGATGGCAGCGATGAAGATCAAACCATCCCATGATATCGATAAAGACATTGTTGAGATGATGGTGCCGCATCACCAGGGCGCTATCGATATGGCACAAGCCGAGCTGAGTTATGGGCACAGCGAGCCGTTGCGCGGCATTGCCCAGGAAATCATTGCTACCCAGCAGCAACAAATCGTCGCGATGCAGCTCGACGAACGCGGGTTCCCTCCTTCGCCGGGTTCATCGTTCCATCCTGCTTTTTTTGACCAACATAGAATCGGGTCGTGGAGTATTGGACGCTTACGTACGTTGCCAATGCAACAAACAGGAGGACCTCCATGAAACAGAGCACCTTTTCGGTCATACTGACTACCATCACTCTGGTCATAGCCCTGCTCACGCCCTCAGCCTTCGTTGCGACTCCGACTGCCAGGGCAGGGCAGGCTCCGTTTGGAACGGCTACCTCTCCAGATATCCCCATCAGTCATCGAGACCGCGTCTATACCGCGGATCAATGGTCAAACACGGTCACCGTCACTGATCCGGTCGACAATAAGCTCCTGGGTGTCATCCGCCTCGGAGAAACGACCCCAGCCAATCTCAGCCCTCTGTATTCTGGACAAGTGCTGGTGCATGGCATGGGCTTCTCGCCCGACCATCGCACCCTTCTGGTCGTTTCGATTAGCTCAAATTCCGTGGCATTCATTGATACCGCAACCAATGCGGTCAAACACATCACCTATGTCGGACGCTCGCCGCATGAAGCGTTCTTCACGCCAGACGGCAAGGAGGTCTGGGTGACCGTCCGTGGCGAGAATTACGTCTCCGTTCTTGACCCTGTTACCTATAGAGAGAAGACCCGCATCATCGTACCGAATGGTTCGGGCATGACGATTTTTTCCCCGGATGGCACATACGGCTATGTCTGCTCTTCCTTCACGCCTGAGACCGATGTGATCACTGTTGCCGATCACAAGATTGTTGGGCGGGTCGCCCAGGCCAGCCCGTTCTGCCCCAATATTGCGGCGACACCGGACGGCAAACAGGTCTGGTTCACATTGAAGGATACTGGCAAGACGGAGGTGTTTGATGCTCGTCCGCCTTTCTCGGTCTTGAAAACGCTCGAGACGGGGCCGATTACCAACCACGTCAACATCGTCCACAATGCCAATGGCACGTTTGCCTATGTCACGGTCGGTGGGCTCAACGAGGTGCAGGTGTTCCGCACCGACACCTTCTCCAAAGTCGCGACCATTCCGGTCGGTGCGTTGCCACATGGGCTCTGGCCGTCCGGCGATGGAACACGGATCTATACTGGGCTTGAGAATGGAGATCGTCTGGTCGCCATCGATACACTGACCAACCAGGTGACGGCGACAAGCCCAATCGGCCAGGGGTGTCAGGCAATTACCTATGTGCCCAATGCCGTGCCAAGTGGCAGTGGCACTCAGGGACTCGTCTCGCTCGGCATCGCCGAGCAGGCTACCCATCTCTCGCTCGTGCCGCTGGAGCATGGCAAGCCGGCGACTGGGCAGCAGGCGCCCACAAGTGTCTCGCTGTTCGATCAGGGGTTGGTGCAGGTGTTGCAGGCAGCAGTAACCGGACTGGAACCCATGCGCCCCTATGTGCTCGCGCTCTCCACCGATCCGAATGGCACCGGCACCTTGGAGCCGCTGGAGGCATTCACGACGAACCAGGCGGGCGCCGCCATTGTCAACACCGTCGGCCCAATCCGACAAGCCGTACAGGGAGAGAACAATCTGCCACGCCGCTACCTCGTGATCGTTCCGGGGACCGCTCAGCAGCACGGGATTCCCGTGCAGATCCAGGCGCAGTGAGGAAGAAACGTGGTCCTGTTGGTGTGTTGGGCCTCACACTGAAGACACTCCCGGCGAAAGCACGGGAGGTTCTGAGCGGTCCTTCCACGCTTCCAGCCTTCCTCGTCTCAGGAGCAAGCGTGGCTCTGGTGTGGGTTCGCACGAGACTTTTGGGCTGAGGGGCTGCAGACGGACTCTGGCACGGGGAATACCCATGCGACGGCGGCAAGCACTGCCACGCGTTTGCCCGTTGTTACAGTCGCTCATGGACCGCCCGCAGGCGCGCCTCCGCACCTTCCAGGGTACTACGTACCGGGGACATGAGGGAAGATCATCTGCTACATCAAGATAGGCGGCCAGAAACGCTGAATACAGATCTCGCTGCACAGGACCTATGCCCCACCCGCCCACACGCGCAGGTGTGCCAGCGCTGCGACAGCGGCTTCTTCACGCACCGTCCACACCGTCCACACCGTCCACACCGTCCACACCGTCCACACCGTCCACACCGTCCACAACCATGACAAAATTGGCTGAGTCGGGTGGTGCGCGTGGAGACTTCGAG